>NZ_JABBDZ010000009.1:0-148647 GCF_012847305.1 Devosia sp. MC1541 | reverse complement strand
GCGTAGAAAGTGCGATCACGGCTTACCGCTTGGCCCTGCAGGCTGTGGGTGAGATCGGGGCCATCTTTACCGATGCCAACTCTTGTTACGCACTCGCTTTCAAGCGCAATGGCGTGACCGTGCCACACCTGGAAACAAAGGCGCAAACCCACCTGATTGAGTCCTCAAATTCCTCAATCAGGGACAATCTTGCGCGGTTCAATCGGCGGACAAAGCGCGTCTCCAAAACAGTGCAGATGCTCGAGATTACGCTCAATCTGTTCTTCAACAGGCACCTCATAAAGAGTCCCAAATGAACAGTCCCGCGGGCGGGGGAGGAGAAGTGGCTCATTCTCCGCAACAGCGAAAGTAATGCCGATCAATGATGCAGCAAATTATAAATTCAGTTACGCGGGAATACTGACCCAGTATGCAAAAATACTTCTGACAAATTAATATCGAAACTTGTACACACTGAACGGACTGTTTGTTTAAATCAGTATGCAATGATCTTCTCATCTAACCTCGAACGGACGAGAAAATCATGCGTATACTCGTTGTTGCCCTAGCGAGTTCGATAGCGATGGTAACGCCCTCGCCAGCGCAAAGTACATATGTCGCGTTTATTCCCGAGATGCATGTGAGTGAGGATACGTCCTGGCTCCCTGATGCGGTGCAGCATAAGCGGGATGCGCTGATCCGCCCCGCCGTCAGCGGCGACGTCAAGCAAATTGCGGGTGTCGTGGCGGCGCAGAAAACGCCTGCTCAGTTTCCCTCTCTGTCCAAGGATGTGGAGGTGGCCCTTCGCGAGAATTCTAAGGACGACGGCGGACGGCAAATTTTGGGCATGATGCGCGATCTGCTCGACCTACCCTTTGCCATTATCCCCACCAGCGCGACGACAAATCTCTATGTCTGGCCCTATCTCCAGCATGTCGACTTTTCTCAGGCAACGCCACGCGTGACGGTTGACGCTTATCGCGTGCTGTCGCCGCAGGAATACGAGAGCGCTGTCGATTTTGGGGGCTGGACGGGATGGCGCGTGGTGATCGACGAGGACGGCAACCTCGTGGAATTTATGGTTGGGGGTGGCTGATTTTCTCGGTCGGAGAGCGGTAAGAAAAGCCCCCACCCCGGCCCTCCCCTCAAGGGGGAGGGAGAAGAAGGGGCAGTCTAGGCAGCGTCGCAAGGGGGAGCGAGTAGGGGAGAGCCCCCACCCAGCCTCCCCCGCGAGCGGGGGAGGAGGAGAGCGCCGGAGTTCGGATCAAGGCCCCCTCACCCGGCCTGCGGCCGACCTCTCCCCGTGGGGGCGAGGTAAGAGGTGCCCGCGCACGGAGAAGAGAGGTGCTTAGCCCTGTGGAAGAGCTTCGAGGAAGCGCATGGGTTGGCCGATTGAGGGGGTGGTGAGTTCACCCTGCCACATCACCTTGTGACCGCGCACGATGGTGCCGACCGGCCAGCCGGTGACGGAGACGCCATCATAGGGTGTCCAGCCAACGCGGGAGGCGATCCATTCGTTAGTGATGGTCTCGCGGCGCTTCATGTCGACGATGGTGAAGTCAGCATCATAACCCACCGCAATGCGGCCCTTGTTAGCAATGCCGAACAGGCGGTTCGGGCCGTGGCTGGTGAGGTCGACAAAACGCTGGAGGCTCAGCTTACCGTTGTTGACGTGGTCGAGCATGGTTGGGACCAGGGTCTGAACGCCGGTCATGCCGGAGTGGCTGGCCGGGTAAGCGTGATCTTTTTCTTCGCGCGTGTGCGGGGCGTGGTCGGAGCCGAGCACGTCGACAACCCCGTTTTCAACGCCTGCCCAAATGCCCGCGCGGTGTTCCGCGTCACGGATTGGCGGGTTCATCTGCACATAGGTGCCGAGCTTAGTGTAAGCGGTTTCGTCCAAGGTGAGATGGTGCGGGGTTGCTTCGACGCTGGCCACATCCTTGTGGTCGGCTAGGTAGACCATTTCTTCCTTGGACGAGATATGCAGCACGTGGATGCGCTTGCCCACCTTGCGGGCAATGTTGACGAGGCGCGTGGTGCAGCTCATCGCCACTTCTGGCGAGCGCCAGACGGGGTGCGAGGACGGATCGCCTTCCACGCGAAGATGCTTGCGCTCTTCGAGCATATATTCGTCTTCCGAGTGGAAGACGGCGCGGCGGGAGATGGCGCGCAAAATGGCTTCAACGCCATCATCGTCCTGTACGAGTAGGGAGCCGGTGGAGGAGCCCATGAAGACCTTGATGCCGGCGCAGCCGGGGAGCTTTTCGAGAGTGGCGAGTTCGCCGACGTTCTCGTGGGTGCCACCAATGTAGAAGGCGAAATCGCAGTGCATGCGATTGGTGCCCGCCGCGATCTTGGCGTCAAAGGTTTCCTTGGAGATGGTCAGCGGATTGGTGTTCGGCATTTCGAACACGCCGGTGACGCCACCCATGACTGCGGCGCGCGAGCCGGTTTCGAGATCTTCCTTATGGGTGAGGCCTGGCTCGCGGAAGTGAACCTGCGTGTCGATGACGCCGGGGAGAATGTGCAGCCCCTTGCAGTCGACGATTTCTGCCGCGTCGCCTGAGATGGTGCCGATGGCGACGATGCGACCGTTTTTGACGGCGATGTCTGCCTGTCCCTCACCATCGTGATTGACCACAGTCGCGTTCTTGAAAATCGTGTCGTACTGCGCCATGTCTCAAGTCCCATATTTATGCGGTCAGCCGTTAGCTGACATATGCGACCCCCGCTCTCGGAGGCAAGGGATCATGACAATTCATCACCGCGCAGATCGTGCCGTTTTTCGTTTTTCAGGCCCGGACGCGCATCGCCTCCTCAATGATGTGCTGACGGGGCATATTCCGAGCGAGGCGGGTGCGGCGGCTTGGTTCGCCCTACTCTCGCCGCAGGGCAAGATTTTGGCGGAGGGGCTGGCAGGCTGGGCCGAAGATGGCATCTGGGTGGATGTGCATGAGAGCGTCGGCGACGATTTTTTCAAGCGCATGCGCATGTATAAGCTGCGGGCGAATTTGGAGATTTCGGATTTGCGCGCCTCACATAGCGTTGGGTTTTCGGCCGATGCTGTGGATGGTGCGGTGTGCCACGGCGACCGGTTTGGACCGATCCAGATTGGGTTCCGGGTGATCGACACAGCTGAGGCTGCTGCGGAGTGGGATCAGAACGACACGCCGTACCACGCGGCGCGGATTGCCAATGGCGTGTTGCTGCATGGCAATGATTTTGCCGCCAATGACGCTTTTGCTCACGATCTCGGCATGGAGATGCTCGACGGGATCGACTTCGTCAAAGGGTGCTATGTGGGGCAGGAAGTTGTCTCGCGCATGAAGCATCGCGGAACGGCGCGGCGGCGTCCGGTGATTGTGTCTGGTGTGACTGGAGTTGCGGGCGACGCTGTGGTGGCGTCGGGACGTGACGCAGGAACACTTGGGCAGGTGGTCGATGGGCGCGCTGTGGCGATTGTTCGCCTCGATCGGGTGAGTGATGTCGGCGCGGTGACGGTCAATGGTGCGCCGGTCACGGTGAGCCTGCCGGGCTGGGCGAGCTATGGCTTTGGGGATGTGGCGGCGGAGGAGTGAGGGGCTTTGGGCCTCAGAAAGCCCCCCCACCTAGCCTCCCCCGCAAGCGAGGGAGGGATTGGGCTGGCGCCGCGGGCGACAAGCTGCACTGCCGCGATCTCTAAATGAGTTGCCCTCCCGTAGAGGCGAGGTGAGAGAGATTGTGATCGAATCGAGTGGTTCTGCTAGGAAACGGTACGGATCACAGGGCGGGGGCGAGAGATGGCACGCACGGAAGTTCGCGCTTGGCAGCGGATGTTGTCGGGGCGCAGGCTCGATCTGTTGGACCCTTCGCCGCTTGATGTGGAACTCTCTGACATTGCCCATGGCCTCGCGCGAGTGGCGCGCTGGAATGGACAGACTGTCGGTGACTACCCATTTTCGGTCGCCCAGCATTCGGTGTTAGTTTTGGAGCTTTTCCGGACAGCCAACCCGGAGGCGAGCCCGCAGCAGCAGTTGCAATGCCTGCTGCATGATGCACCCGAATATGTGATGGGCGATATTATCTCGCCTTTTAAAGCGGCGATGGGCGGCAACTACAAGGCGGTCGAAGATCGGCTGATGTCAGCGATCTTTCTACGCTTCTCTTTGCCGGCGACCATGAATGCCACGCTTAAGAAGCAGGTCAAAAAGGCGGACGTGGAAGCGGCCTATTTTGAGGCGACCTATCTCGCCGGTTTTGATTCCGCGGAGGCCGAAAAACTTTTTGGCTCACCCACACTTGCGGCATTCGAAGTCGATGATTTCGAACGGCTCATCCGGCCGTGGCCGACACAGCAGGCGCACAAGCAGCTCATGCAAGTGTTTGAAACTATTAGCGCCCAGATTTCCGGCTAATTTTCCGACCTCTAAAAATTAACTAAGTTTTAAGAGAGTGTTCGCTCGACCGCGCCTATATGGTTACTACTTCGTTAACAATGCGTTTCGAAGTGAGACAGGCGAGGGGCGGAGATGGATAGTCAGGTACGCCATGTGGCGATTGGGGTGGCCGTTGGGATTGCTCTATCGGTCGGCTTTGCCGTCGCCGGTCCCGGTCCTGTGCTTGATGTTTTGCCTGAAGGCGCGCCGACCGGCTTCGACACCAGCCGCCTGGTCAAGTTTGACGACCGGCACTACGAGATCGATTACGACACGAGCGTCAGCACCGATGTGCTGAAGTCGACCACGATCCGGAAGATCGAGGGCGGGCGTGTGAGCTATGTGAGCATTGGCACCACGAGCACCGGCACCTATTCGAGCGACGCTCTGACCTCAAAGCACATCCAGTATCCGGGCATTGCCGTGCGCGAGGTGACGGAGGATGGCAATGCGATAGCAGGTTGGAAGAGCGGCTATTGGATTGGGCTGAACTCGCTCAATGCGAGATCAATCCTGACCGTGCGCAATGGCGATCTCAAGGTGCGGACGGACGGGACGCGCACGTGTATCACGAGCGCGACCCTCAGACTGTGTTAGCCGAACAGCCAACCCTTCTTGAACTTATAGAAGTGGTGCAGGCCGATCTGCGTTAGCTTTTCCATGCGCGGTGCCCAAGCGGGACGCACATAGCTGGCGTGATAGTGGGTCGCCGAGCCAACTTCGGTGAGATAGAGCTCACCGGAAACAACCTTTTGGGCGACCTCTTCGGCCGTTGCCCATGGTTGGCGTTCGGTCACGGTATCGGGGATACCATCGCAGGCAAAGGAGAACTGGCAGGCATTGCGCTTGTGCTGGTTCTGGAAGACCACGCCGCAAATCGTATTGGGGTAGCGATGGTCTTTAACGCGGTTGAGAACGACCTGCGCGACCGCAACCTGACCGCGATAGACTTCGCCACGGGCTTCGAAATAGACAGCCGTCGCCAGGCACCACATTTCCTTGTCGGACACGTCGGCCATTGGCGTGCCCTGAAGCTGGGTGACGGTGGCTGGCGCTGTTGCGCGAGCATAGGCCAACTGCGTGGGCATGGCCTCGGGCATCGGAATGCTGCCCTGAACGGTCGCACCTTCAACACTTGGCGCTATGCCAGCAATCGCATCGAGGGCTGCGGCAGCGCTGGGGTGTAGACCTGCGACGGCAACGCGGGGCGGCTCGGGCATGGTGACTTCAGCGACGACATCGACGGGCGAGTGATCGATGGAGGTACCGCGCAGAGAGGCAATCTCGGTGCGCGCCTTTTCGAACATTTCGTTGATGGCGGTCATGTCGATTTCTTGACGGACGCGCGTGACTTTCTCCGCGCGATTAGGGCCGGTGAAGAAATCGGTCTGGAAAAGGTGGTCAACGGAGCCGGTGATGATCGGATCGACGCCATTATAGGTCAGGCTGGCGAGCTCTTCATCAATCGTGGGGGCGGTGTTTGGCAGTTTGGGCGCATCGGCGGTTGGAGCAAGCGCGCCGCCAATCAAGCCAACATAGGCCAGTGACGCAAAAGCGCTCAGGGCCAAGCCTTTGGCAAATGGACGTCCACGGCTAACCGCGCTGACCGGGCGTGCAGACGCCTCAGGCCGGTGGGAAAGGGCCATAAATGATACTCAACGCTACGCAACAAACTGGAACGGGCAGCCAAACTCAAACTGCCGACGTCCAGATGATGTCTTATTAAGGTTAGCGCGGAGTAAATACGCAGAGAGACGATGACGTGGCCATTGTGTGACCAAGTTATGGTTCACGCGATTGTAGGCTGCGACAAAATAAACGCCGACATGCGATTAGATGAGTTTAGGTAACGTAAGTTACTGAGTGCAACCAGCGATTACCGGCGCAACATCTTGAGCAAAATTTGCAACTTTGAATCGCACATTGAGAGAACGACTGCTGGCCGGGGTCACACGAACAGTTAAGTTCTGGGCGCCACGCAAGCCATCGATGAAGGTGCGCACGTCAGCACTATTGCTAATCAGCACCTGTGTATTGGTCGGATCGACCTGCAAAGTTTGCGAGCGAGCGCGTTCCAGATCGGGCTGGAAGGTCATGCCGACATCGCGGCCGAGGGAGGACATGGTGTTGCCCGCAAAGCGGAAGGCCACACCCAAATTGCCAGCTTCGCAGCTGACTATGATCTCGGCATGAGCGCGGCCAGAAGGGCGCGCGGGGATCATTTGCTCGGATTGTAGAGTGAAGCTGGAGACGGCTGCTGCATCGGTATCGGCGCGAAACAGGCCATCATAGCAAGCGAGGCGTTGGTCATTGGCCGGGATGGCAGCGCAAGAGGCGCCAGACTGGGCATAAGCAGGTGCGGCGAAGGCAAGGCCAAACGAAAGTGCTAGAAATCCAAACAGTCGTCGCACGAGGTCACGTCCACTTCCATAGTCAGCATCTGTTACGCAGTAAGAGGTAACAGATAACAATATGGGGTGGCGACCCGTGTTTGTTAAGCGCTGGTCTGCGCTAAAGCCAAACGGGCGATTGGGACGCGGTAGGGCGAGCAGGACACATAATTGACACCGAGCCCGGCAAAGAACTGCAGCGAGATGGGATCGCCCGCGTGTTCGCCGCAAATACCGATCTTGAGGCGCGGATTGACCGCCCTGCCCCGCTCGATGGCAATCTGGATCATTTCGCCAACGCCCTTTTCGTCGATATTGACGAAGGGATCGCGCGCATAAACGCCCTTGCGCTGGTAAGCGGCCAAGAAGGCAGGCGCGTCGTCGCGGGAGATGCCGAAAGTGGTCTGGGTCAGATCATTGGTGCCAAAGGAAATGAAATCGACCATTGAGGCGATGTCCCCGGCGCGCAGGCAAGCGCGTGGCAGCTCAATCATTGTCCCGAAAGAAAAGCGCACGCGATCTGAACGCGAGAGGCCGGAGTTTTCGAGAATGGCCATGGTGCGTTCGCGAACCCAGGCCACTTCCGTCGCCGTCGAGACGAAGGGCACCATCAGCTCAACCTGCACCGGCTCGGCCTGAGTTTCGCTGGCCGCGCGTGCGCCCGCGAGAACAGCCTGAACCTGCATTTGCAAAAGATCTGGATAGGTAATGGCCAAGCGGACGCCGCGATGGCCCAGCATGGGGTTGATCTCGGCGATGCGCTCGAGACGCATGCGCAAGGCGCGGACAGAGAAGCCAAGCGAGGCGGCGGTTTCTTCGATCTCTTCATCGGTGCGCGGCAGGAATTCGTGCAGCGGCGGATCAAACAGACGCACCGTGACCGGCAGGCCATGCATGGCCGAAAACAGCGCCGAATAATCGCCCGTCTGGTAATCGATCAGCCCGGCAATGGCCTTGGAGCGCGCGTCTTCGTCTTCAGAGAGAATGACGCGACGCAGCGCGACCATGCGCTCGGGTGAGAAGAACATGTGTTCGGAGCGGGCCAGACCAATGCCTTCGGCGCCAAAGCTCAGCGCCGTTTGCGCAGATTCGACAGTTTCAACATTGGTGCGGACCGCGATGGTGCGGGAAGCATCGGACCAACCGAGGAGACGCCCTATCGCCCCGCCAATTTGTGGCTGGGCCAGCGGGAGGGTGCCGACATAGACCTTGCCATCGGTGCCATCGATGGTCAGGCGATCACCCGCGCGGAATTCGCGGTCGCCGATGTGGCAGACCATTTCGGCAACATTGACCGACAGCGTGCGGAGGCCCGCAACGCACGGCTTGCCAGTGATGCGGGCGATCACGCCAGCATGGCTCGACATGCCACCACGAGCGGTGAGAATGCCGGTTGCAGCCTTCATGCCTTCGATGTCGGCGGGGCCGGTTTCGTTGACGACGAGAATGCAGTGTTTGCCGCGGGCGCGCAGGCGCGCAGCGTCTTCGGCATTGAACGTGATGATGCCGCTGGCAGCGCCCGGCGCTACGCCCAAGCCGGTGGCTATGGGGGCAACATCATGGGTGAGTTTGATGCGCGGATGGAGCACGAGCCCGAGGCGGCTCGGATCGACTCGCGAGACGGCGTTTTGTGGCGTCCAGACTTTGCGCTCGACGCGATCCACGGCCGCGGTGAGTTCGGCCGCTGGCGACGCCTCGATGGGGCGGGCGGACAAGAAGCGCACCTGGCCCTTATGCACAGCGACGGCGCAGGTCATGTGGCGACCCGCTTTCGCGTCGAGCAGGGAAACCAGCGCAGCGACACTTTCGGGCAGGCGCGGCAAAGGATGGCCGTTGACCGGGGCAGGCCCGATGACGCCCGTTGCGGCATTGCGGGTGAGGAATTGCTCGATCTCGCCTTCGGCATAGGCCTGCACAAGAACGATCTGTCGACTGCGATCAACATCCGAGCGTGCGCCAGCCCAGCCGCGTCCGGTCGGGCCGTAGCTTTCAAACGCTTCCTTGATGGCGCGGGCCAATGGACGGTTTGGGTCTACCGAATCTTCGGGCGCGGAGGGGGCGGCAATGCCGGTCTTGGCGGGCATGAGGCCGCCATTGTGGAGGACAGCCGAGGTGCGGACGACCAAGACGGGGGGCTTGCCGTCCTTTTCGACCAACTTGAACAGGCAGGCGACCCAATGGGTGCGCAGGCGGCTGTCCCGGCGGGAGCGTTCGGCCTGTAATTCATCCCAAGCGGCGCGAGTGATGGCAATCGTGGGGACTGTGGGGAAGCCTGCTTCACCGACGCGGAAAATCCAGCGCGCCTTGCCTGTCAGCAATTTTAGCTGAGCAGCTCCAAGGTTCGCCTTCCCCAGCGCCGGGGCAATCGCAAACATTTCCTGCGCCAAACTCAAGAGAAGGCTCCTCGCCACGCGTCTAACACATATGGCGCATGCCTGCCGCGGCTGCAACAGCACTTGACTTGCCAACGCGCGGAAAGCATCTCATCGGGTATGGATAAAAGGCCGCACCTCGATATCACCCTCTGTGCTCCGCGTGGTTTCTGCGCGGGCGTGGATCGCGCAATTCAGATTGTAGAGCTGGCGCTGCAGAAATACGGCGCGCCGGTCTATGTTCGCCATGCCATCGTACACAATAAGTATGTGGTGGCAGGACTTGAGGAAAAGGGCGCGATTTTCGTCGAAGAACTCGATGAGATTCCAGAAACCGACGCGCCGGTCGTATTCTCTGCGCATGGCGTTCCGAAATCGGTTCCGGCTGACGCTAAAGCGCGCAACATGTTTTACCTCGATGCGACCTGTCCGCTGGTCTCGAAGGTTCATGTGGAAGCGACGCGACACTTTGAAGACGGTCACGAGATCGTGCTCATCGGCCACGCTGGCCATCCCGAAGTTGTTGGCACCATGGGCCAGCTTCCGCCGGGCAGCGTGACGCTGATCGAGACCGTCAACGATGTGGCCGGGTTTGAACCGAAAGATCCTTCGACGCTGGCCTTTGTGACGCAGACAACGCTTTCGGTCGATGATACGCGCGAAATCGTTGAGGCGCTGCGCGCCCGCTTCCCGCTAATCAACGGTCCGCACAAGGAAGACATTTGCTACGCCACCACCAATCGGCAGGAGTCGATCAAGGCTGTGGCCCCAACAGTGGAAGCGATGATCGTAGTGGGCTCGCCCCATTCGTCGAACTCGCAGCGGCTGGTGGAAGTGGCCAAGCGCGCAGGCTGCAAGCATGCCGTTCTGGTGGATCGCGCCAGCGAGATTGACTGGTCGATCTATGGCAATATTAAATCGCTGGGTGTAAGCGCGGGCGCTTCGGCACCGGAGAGCCTTGTGGAAGAAGTGATCGACGCTTTCGCTGCGCGCTACGACGTCAAGGTGAAGACCACCACAACGGCGAAAGAGAACATCGCCTTCAACATTCCCAAAGTGCTTCGTAACTTGGAAGTGGCATCTGCAAAATGACCGAGCTTGACCTGTTCGAAACCGATAGGCTGATCCTTTCAGGCTGGAGGTTCGAGCAGGTCGATGACCTTGTTCGATTGCATGGCAATCCCAATGTGTCGCGCTATCTGACGGTCAGCGGCGATCCCTGGACACGCGAGCAGGCAGAAACAGCCCTTAAAGGCTGGATCGAACTTTTCGAAACACGGCAATTGGGCAAGCTGCGTCTGCGGCGCAAGAGCGACAACGCATTTATCGGCCGCGCAGGCTTTGGCATCTACGGGCCAACCGACGAACCAGAAATTGGCTACGCTCTTTTTGAGGATTTCCACGGGCAAGGTTTTGCAACCGAGGCCGCAGCGGGCCTAAGAGACTGGTATTTTAAGGCCGGTAAAGGCGATCACTTCATAGGGTTCGCCGATACCAGAAACGCCCCCTCTTTGGCGGTTCTAGCCAAAATAGGCATGGAGAGAACCCATGTCGACATCGAGCCCAACGGGCTTACCTGCCAATTCCATATATTGAAGCGCCCATAGCCCATGTCTGACGCAGTTATTATTCATACCGACGGTGCGTGCTCGGGAAATCCCGGCCCCGGCGGCTGGGGCGCTATTTTGCAGCTCGGGGAGCACCGCAAGGAGCTCAAGGGCGGCGAGCAGCTGACGACCAACAACAAGATGGAGCTCACGGCCGCCATTGAAGCGCTGAATGCGCTCAAGCGTCCGTGCAAGGTGGAACTGCACACCGACAGCCAATACGTCAAAAATGGCGTGCAGAGCTGGATGCATGGCTGGAAGCGCAACGGCTGGAAAACCGCCGACAAGAAGCCAGTGAAGAATGTCGAACTCTGGCAGGCACTCGATGAGGCGACCAAGCGCCACGATATCGAATGGTTTTGGGTGAAGGGCCACGCAGGGCACGCGCTCAACGAACGCGCCGATGAGCTGGCGCGTGAGGGAATGGCGCCGTTTAAGCGGTAGAGTTTTGGGGGGATTGTTCCCCGATCCCAGCGGCGCTACGGCCTAGCTTTATTACCCTCCCCGCAAGGGGAGGGAGTGGGGCGGTGTTGGGAAAAATTGGTTGCGCTGCAGGTAGGGGCAAGGCCCCCTCACCCGACCTTTGGTCGACCTCTCCCCTAGAGGGAGAGGTAAGAAAGGGCAGTGCCCCGGGGATTTTTGGGCCCTTCAGCCGACGCGAGGCGTCGACCTCTCCCCGAAGGGAGAGGTAAGGGTTAGGCGGTTTTGGTGCGGTTTGGGAGGAGGCCTTTGACGGCCTTCAGGATCGGGCTGATGACATAGCTGACGACTGGGATCATCAGAGCGCCGACGGCGAGGCCGATGAAGAAGTCGATGAAGGCGGTCACGAACCAGCTGGCGACACCGGCGATGGATGGCAGGAGCGCAGCGCCCCAGGCAGCAGCGTCCTTGACCATGTGTTCAATGCCAGAAACGCCAAAGCCAGCAAGGCCGTGGACGATGATGCTACCGCCAACCCAGGTCATGGCTGCAGTGCCGACGATGCTCAGGATGTGCATGAAGTGGGGCATGGCCACAACGATACCGCGACCAAAGGCGCGACCGGTGTGGGTTTTGGCCTTCTGCGACAGGAACAGGCCAAAATCATCGGCCTTCACGATCAGAGCAACGGTGCCATAGATCGCGACCGTGATGCCCGCACCGGCGATGGCGAGAATGCCTGCTCGGTACCAGAAATTGTCAACATCAATAGCCGACAGAACAATGGTCATGATTTCAGCCGAGAGGATGAAATCGGTCTTGATCGCACCTGCAACGCGCTGTTCTTCGAGCGAGGTCGGGTCAACCGCCGTGTGCTCGATGGCAGCTTCGTGCTTTTCGGCCTCATGCGGCGCGAACATGTGGAAGACCTTTTCAGCGCCTTCATAGCAAAGGTAAGCGCCACCGATCATGAGGAGCGGGGTGATCATCCACGGCAGGAAATAAGACAAGATGAGCGCCGCTGGCAGCAAGAACAGCATCTTGTTCTTGAGCGAGCCCCAGGCGATGCGGCCGACGATGGGCAGTTCGCGCTTGGCTTCAAAGCCCTTCACGTAGCTAGGGGTTACGGCCGCGTCGTCGATGACCGCGCCAGCAGCTTTAACGCTGGCCTTCATGGCCTGACTGGCAACGTCATCCAGAGATGCAGCCGCAACTTTCGCTAGTGCTGCCACGTCATCGAGCAGTGCAAGTAGGCCAACACTCATTGAAATTCTCCGAGAACTTTATCGCAGGGATAACGCGCACCGCACGGCATCGTGCCACGGGGGAAAGGATTTTTGTTGGAAGGTAGCAGTATCTTTAAGGAAGGCCCCCTCACCCGCCGCTTCGCGTCGACCTCTCCCCCAAAGGGCGAGGTGTGAAGGGGCGAAGGGTTCGTGGCTGCCCCCTCACCCGCCGCTTCGCGTCGACCTCTCCCCCAAAGGGCGAGGTGTGAAGGGGCGAAGGGTTCGTGGCTGCCCCCTCACCCTACCCAAGCCATTCGAGCACAGCTCTCATGGCCTTCTCCGCTAAGATCGGTCCACCGGACCGATCTCTTGACGCTACGAAGCCCATAAGGGAGAGGAAAGAGGTGTTTTGGGAAGCCGCTCGTTCAACCAGCAACTTTGCCGAAGTCGGCGACGAGACGCATGGTGTCGCGCAGACGGGCCAGAAGGTTGAGGCGGTTCTCGCGGACGGACGCATCTGCGTCGTTGACGAGCACGGCTTCAAAGAAGGCATCAACCGGGGCGCGCAGGGTGGCGAGTTCAGCCATTGCGCCCTTGTAATCGTCCTGAGCAACATTGGCAGAAACAGCGGCGCTGACGGTTTCGACCGCCGAGGCGAGAGCTGTTTCTTCGGTGCCCTTCAAGGCTGAAGCGTTGACCGCCCCAGCATAGGACTTGCCGTCCTTCTTCTCTTCAGCGGCGAGAATGTTGGCAGCACGCTTGTAGCCCGCCAGCAGGTTCTTGCCGTCGTCAGACGATAGCAGTTCCGTGAGCGCTTCAGCGCGCTGGGTGATCTGCAGAATGTCGTTGCTGTCAGCAGAGATGACGGCGTCGACGAGATCATGGCGTGCGCCAGCATCGCGAAGCGAGACTTTGAGGCGATCATGGAAGAAGCCGAGGAGATCAGCATCGACCTTGAGCGGGAATTTCAGGTTGTTTTCGGTGATGATGCGGATAACGCCGAGGGCGGCACGGCGCAGCGCGAACGGGTCTCGCGAGCCGGTTGGCTTTTCATCAATCGACCAGAAACCAGAAAGCACGTTGAGCTTGTCGGCCAGAGCGACAGCAATCGAAACCGGTTCGGATGGCACGCGGTCGGACGGACCAACCGGCTTGTAGTGCATTTCGACCGCGGTCGCGATTTCTGCCTTTTCGCCCTGAGCGGCAGCATAATAGCGGCCCATCAGGCCCTGAAGTTCAGGGAATTCGCCAACCATGGCGGTGACGAGATCGGCCTTGGCGAGAAGCGCAGCGCGCTTGGTCGCTTCGACATCAGCACCAACTTGCGGTGCGATTTCGGCGGCGAGCGCGACGAGGCGATCAACCATTTCCTTCTGGGTGCCGAGCTTGGCGTGGAAGACCATGTCTTCGAGCTTCGGCAGGCCGTTTTCGAGCGGATTGGCCAGATCGTTTTCGTAGAAGAAGGCAGCGTCGGAGAGACGGGCGCGGATCACGCGCTCATTGCCCGCAACGATGGTGGCGCCACCGTCGGTTGGGATCTGGTTGGAGGTGATGATGAAGTTCGGGGCCAGCTTGCCCGAGGCATCACGAATGCAGAAGCATTTTTGATTGGCGCGGATGGTGGCGATGATTACCTCTTCCGGCACCTTCAAGAAGGCAGGATCGAACGAGCCCATCATGACATTTGGCCATTCGACGAGACCGGCGACTTCTTCAAGCAGGCCTTCGTCGTGAATGACGGAAAGGCCCTGCGCAAAGGCAAGGTTATCGGCGTCGGTCTTGATGATGTCCTTGCGGCGGTCGATGTCGAGCACAACCTTGGCGCGCTCCAGAGACATGACGTAATCTTCAAAACGGCGCACGCGGATCGCTTCAGGCGCGAGGAAGCGGTGACCAAAAGTGGTCTGGCCCGATTCAATGCCAGCGATGGTGAATGGAATAACGACGGGTTCGTCGTTTTCGGTGCCGAAGGTGGCAGTGATGGCGCGCAGTGGACGCACCCACTGGAAGGTGCCCGAGCCCCAGCGCATGGACTTGGCCCAGCCGAAATCAGCAATCACCTTTGGCAGGACCTGCGACAGTAGCTCGACGGAATCGGCACCGGGCTTTTCGATAATGGCGATGTAGAAATCGCCCTTTTTCGGATCCGACTGAACAGTGGCCTCGTCGATGGACGACAGGCCTGCTGCGCGCAGGAAACCATCAATAGCGGGCTGTGGGGCGCCGACCTTGGGGCCCTTCTTTTCTTCGCGCGTATCGGGCGAGCGGGCTGGAAGGCCAGCAATGGTGAGCGCCAGACGACGCGGGGTTACGAAGGCTTGCGCGCCCTCATAGACCAGTCCTGCATCAACCAAGGCATTGGTGACAGACTTCTTCAGGTCCTCAGCCGCGCGGCGCTGGAAGCGGGCGGGAATTTCCTCGGAGAAGATTTCAAGCAGAAGTTCGGGCATGGTCGGAAACCGCGATTGGTAAGGCAGGCAGGGGGACTGATTATCGTGGCAAAGCGGGGCTGTCTACCAGCCTCCGCCACCGCCACCGCCACCGCCCCCACCAGAAAAGCCCCCGCCAGAGGAGCCGGAAGAGCTGGCCTGCACCGGTTGGGAGGCGACCATGGCTGCAGCCATGCCCGCGGAAGCTGCGGAAATCGCGTTAGAAACGGAGCTGGACGAGAAGTTTTTGCCGCCAGAATACCAGCCTGGTGCGTAGCTGGAGCCGCGCTCTGGATCGGGCGAAATCCGCGCCATTTCCGCTTCAAAATGCTCGGACCACGGCTTTTCTACGCCTAAAGCAATGGCATAGGGCAGAATGCGCTCGAAGCGTTCGACGCTCATTGGCGGCTCAGCATCAATATTGAGTCGGTTCTTTTCGGCGGTTTCGAGATAGAGTTTGAAGCCGTCGATCTGATCCATGACCTTGCGGCCCTGAACCGTTGGGGCGCGCATGAGAATGGTGAAAATGATCGAAATCAGCACCATGGAAGCTGCGGCAATAAAAGCGCTGTCCAAGGGGAAATCTGTGAACATGTCGGCAAAGCCAGTGCCAGCATTGGCAATGAAGATTCCGCCCCAGACCACCAGAATGATGCGGCCGATCCAATTGCCCTTGATCAGAACATTGAACAGCATGGCGCTGATGAAGGTGGCGAAGATGCCGATTACCCCAGCCAACACCAGCCATTCGATTTCGATAATGTCGAACAAGACCATGGCGCCGAGCATGAGCGCGGTGAGCGCATAGCTTACGAGCGCAAAGCCGAAATTGGCCTTGAACCACTTATCGCGATTTTCGAGGGTGATGGCGTTGACGAAAGCACCCTTGGTCTCGCCGATTTCAGAGCCGTTTGCCTGATCAAAAGTCACTGTGCCCTTTTTGGTGAAATAATCAAAAAGGATCTGCTCGCCTGAAGGCAGGGCTTCGTCGGGCTTTCTGCCCGTGTTGGTGACAACCAGCTTTTTGCTGGTGTTGTCGATGTTCACGAGACCCTTGACCCCCAGGCTGAAAATGCCGGCGGTCATGGCTTTCCAACCCTGACCGGCAAAACCCCAGTGGTTCACATAATGGGTCAAGGCCGGGGAAAAGCCTTCGGGCGGGTAGAACAGCGGAATGATCGTGCCCTTGGCCGGATCCCGCCCAACCCTCAGCCATGCGGTGAAATTGTAGAGCAGCAGCAGGACGACGCCGCCGATGCTGAGCAGGACGTCGCGATTGTCGGAGATGTTTTGCCACAGAGCATCTGTGCCTTGCGGATAGCTGACAATACCCTTTTGGAACGAGATGGCAAAGGTTAGCCCCTCACCCGGCCCCAGCACGCGATTGGACTTGATGATGGCGGCATTATCACCCCGACGGGAAATGGTGACGTTTTGCTCGCTGGAGCCCGCGTCGCCAGTGTAGCCAAAGGCATTCTGGATAATGGCCCCATCGGGCAGACGCACGCGCGCTTCAGCGGAGAGCATCGGGAAAATCCAGTAATTGCCCGTCGCGTTCCAATAGAGCTCGTCACCATAGGCGCTGGGGCGGGCCATGCGCGGCATGGTGTAGGTGATGGTGTAGGTGTGCAAGCCACGCGGCACAAAGGCCTCGGAATCGCCGATCCAGATGCGGCGGAAATCACCCATGCGCTCAACGCGGAACGGTTCGTCCGCGCCATCGCGGGTGACGGCCTCAACCTCCAGCCCAATGCGGATTTTGCTGCCATCGTCACTGCGCATGGTGACGGGAATATCGCGGTATATGCCGCGGCGAATTTCGAGCCCTTCTGCGTTGACCACAAGTGTTTCCGTAACATGCACGGCGCCATCGGTGGCTAGGGTAACGTCGGCAATAAGCGAGCGAATTTCTTCGCGCGCCGACGCTGACATGACCAGCATAGCAGTCAGAATGACAGCGGAGAAAAAGCGCAGAAGGGCCGACATAGATCTTAGAACTTCACAGTAGGGACAGCGCGCTCGGCTTCGTTTTCGAGTTCGAAATATTCTGCCATTTCAAACTTAAAAGTGTTGGCCACGACGTTGGACGGGAAGCTTTCGACCTGAATGTTATAATCGCGCACAGCGCCGTTGTAATAGCGACGCGCCATCTGGATTTCGTCCTCGGTCTTTTGCAGCGCGGACTGGAATTCGAGGAAGGTCGTATTGGCTTTCAGGTCCGGATAGGCCTCGGCAATGGCCAGCAGGCGACCAAGGGCAGAGCTCAGCTCGCCTTCCGCCTGAGCGCGGGCTTCTGGGCCTGAGGCGGCGGCAGAAGTGGCCTTAGCGCGGGCGTTGATCACCGCGTCGAGCGTTTCCTTCTCATGGGCCATATAGCCCTTTACGGTTTCCATGAGATTGGGGATGAGGTCGGTGCGGCGCTTGAGTTGGACATCAATGCCCGACCAGCCTTCGCGCACCATTTGCCGCTTGGAAACGAGGCTGTTGTAAATGGTGATCGCATAGACCGCAGCAATCGCGACAATGCCTAAAAAGACCCATTCCATGGGCGAACTCCTCAAGAAAATTGGCCGGAGACTGGCAGGTCACAGGTCTGTTTGCAACATGCTACGGCGCGGTTGGACTTGACTTATTCTGCCCAACACCTAGCTTAAACACTATGAGTATGAGCCCGATCCATCGCTGCACCATCCTTGTCGAAGGATAGATGCCCTAGGCATGCCCGCGCCGGAGCCTGCTTAGGGCTCTAGGCACTTCGTCTCCCGGCACATCTCATTTTCAATTTTATCAACGGCCCGATGCTGCGCAGGATTTTGCGCGGCCGGACTATGCTCTCGGGGAGGTCGCCATAATGACCGAAATCCGTCGCGACTTGTCGCCTGCAATCGTGATCAGCAAGGCTGACCACACCAAGCTTTATGAACTCGCACTGGCTGGGCTAGACCGCATGCCGGACGTGGCAGAGCGCTTGCTCACCGAACTCGACCGCGCGCGCGTGGTTGAGGATAAGAAGATTTCGGCGGAAGTGGCCCAGATGGGCAGCCGCGTGACCTATCAGACTAATTCGGGGCAAGAGCACACGGTTACGCTCGCCTACCCGGCTGATGCGGACATTGAACAGGGCAAGATTTCGGTGATGACGCCAGTGGGCGCGGCGCTAATCGGGCTTAAAACCGGCCAGGCGATCACCTGGCACGACCGCAGCGGCAAGCGGCAGTTGTTGACGGTGGTTTCTGTCGAAGCGCCTGTCGCGGCTGAGTAAAACGAAAAAGGCCGGTGTGATGAGCACCGGCTATCTTTTTACCTGGATTGCTTGGGCAGATCGGCACTCACTGCATCGAGAGCAATGTGGATTTCAGTGCCTTCTGCGTTACGCAAAACAAGCTCTGCACTGCCACCAATTGCATGCATATAGCGGCCTATCGTGGAGAGCAGCATGTTGTCGCCTTTTTCAGTTCGCGACACATTGCTTTGGGGAATGGCGGCACCGATTGCGACTTCTGCCTGGGTGACGCCTGCCGCGCGGCGCAATTCGGCCATCGCTTCACCGGCTAGCCGACGCGCACGTTTCTCGTTCAAACGTCCCTGCACATCCGCAGGAAGTTCGGCTCGCATATCGCTCCAGTGAACTGCGCCGGGCTTCATGCTCATCTCGCCTCTCCACAACGGCCTCAAGCCGATAACCACCACTCGTAACGCTGATCAGCCTTCGCGATCAGCTGCTTGTAAAAACGCGCAGAAGCCACTCCAGCTTTATCTCCGCCGCATAGAACGATCGCGTTTTGGTCTGGGTCGAACGCAAAAGCAACGCGCCATGCTCCCTTTGGCGTAAACACGAGGAGCTCTTTCATGTTCCGAAATTTTGATCCGTTCAAAGTGTCGACCTGCGGGCGCCCCAAGGTCGGTCCCTTGTCGCGCAAAAGATCGAAAGCCTCCCCGATAGCTTCCTTGACGGCGAGGGGCAGAACGCGAAATTCAGGAACATAGTCAGGATGAAAGACGACACTATAGCCATCCATGTCAGCCCCTGCAGCGTGTGCGGCCTAACCTTCCAGAGCGCCAGAATATACCTTGAAATGCATAAAGGCAATGCAAAGAAAAAGCCGATGCAGACGCACCGGCTTCTCAAAACTCTTGCGATGTCGACCGCTTACTCTGCGCCGCCGCCGGCGGTTTGGAGCCAGGCTTCGCCGCAGGCCTTGGCCAATTCGCGAATGCGCAGGATGTAGCTCTGGCGCTCGGTGACCGAGATCACGCCGCGGGCGTCGAGCATGTTGAAATTGTGCGAGGCTTTAACGACCTGTTCGTAGGCTGGGATCGCCATGGTCTGGCGATTGCCTTCAACGCCCTTAGCAAGGATCGCCTTGCACTCACGCTCTGCGTCTTCAAAGTGACGGAAGAGCATGTCGGTGTCGGCAGCTTCAAAGTTGTACTTCGAGGCCTCCTGCTCGTTCTGCAGGAAAACGTCGCCATAGGTGACTTTTTCGTCGCCTTCGCGGCCGTTGAAGTTGAGGTCGTAAACGTTCTCAACGCCCTGCACATACATCGCGAGGCGCTCAAGACCATAGGTGATTTCGCCCGGAACCGGGGAGCACTCAAAGCCAGCGACCTGCTGGAAATAGGTGAACTGGGAAACTTCCATGCCGTCACACCAGCATTCCCAACCTAGGCCCCAAGCGCCCAGAGTTGGGCTTTCCCAATCGTCTTCAACAAAGCGAATGTCGTGGACCGAAGCGTCAAGGCCGATGGCAGCCAGCGAGTCGAGGTAGAGCTGCTGGATGTTTTCCGGCGACGGCTTCAAAATCACCTGGAACTGGTAATAGTGCTGCAGACGGTTCGGGTTCTCGCCATAACGACCATCGGTTGGACGACGCGAAGGCTGAACGTAAGCGGCCTTCCACGGCTTAGGGCCGAGCGCGCGCAAGGTGGTCGCCGTGTGGAAAGTACCAGCGCCCATCTGCATGTCATATGGCTGCAAAATCACGCAGCCATGCGACGCCCAGAAGTTCTGGAGGGTCAGGATAAGTCCCTGGAAAGAGTTCTTAGGGTCCAAATGGGCGGGGCGAGAGGTCATGTCTGGGTCCGTCTGCTAGTGCGGCGGAAACTATTGATGGCAAGGGAGCCGGTCAAGCGGTGAAGCAGGAGTCAGTGTCGCTCTTGAACCACTTGCGTAGACATTTGAGGGGGTAGATGCGCGATATTGAAATTTTGGAGGCGCTGGGAGCCGAAAGCATCATCATGCTGGGGCAAGGCGGCGAGGCAAAAGTCTACGCTCTCGGGGCTGACCGGGTGGCTCGGCTGCATCGAGCGGACGCCCGGTTGGAGGACGCACTACGGCGGCAAAAGCTGCTTGCGGTCATTGGCCAGAGCCAGTTGCCGTTTCAGACCCCTACCGTCTGTGACATTCGAGAAATAGGTGGCGTGGTTGTAAGCATCGAGCCGCGCCTGCTCGGGTCTCCGACCCATATCGCCCTACAAGCTGCGACGGGAGACGTACGCCGCGCCACTCTTCAGGCCTATCTCAATGGGGCTCTGGAGCTCGCAAGGGTGGACAGCCGCGAACTGTCAAACTTGGGCCTACCACAGGTGTCGGCCGAGATTGCTGGCGCTCACACAGCCGGACTGGTGCATGTCGATTACGCACTCACCAACACTCTGAACCAACATGGAGCGCTGACCGCCGTGTTGGACTTTGGGCCGTCGACCATGATCGGCGATATACGCTTTAATGCCTGGGCGGCAGTGGCCTATCTCGATGCCGAGCTCTCACCCTGCCTCACCGACGAAGATCGCGCCTTGGCGCAGGGCTGGCTCGACGATCACCAGCTTAGCGCGGGTTTTGGCGAGGCAAAGCGCTGGTTGGCCCAATACTGGTCCTTTGCCACGGACGATCATGCGCTGATGGCGTGGTGTCAGCGCGTTCTTGCCCGCTAATTACCGCTGATCGTCTTTGCCTTTAGGGCGGTAGGTGCCGTCGCGGTCTTGTTCGAGTTCGATCACATCGGGACGGCTGCGCTCGGCCTTGTCGCGCTCGCGACGGAGCTGCTTGGCGCGTTCGGCGTCGCCATTGATCTTGCCCGACCAATCCTTCCAGATGCGGCGCACACCGAGATAAATGACCACGGCCAGAAAGGTGAACAGCAGAATGCGGAGGAGCATGGCTTAAAGTCCAAAGCGCGACCAGTGGGCGCGGTCATCTAGGGAAGTGGAGAGTTCGTCGACAAGGGTGCCGGTGGAAAGACCTAAGCGCGGCATGGCGAACATCGGCTTTTTGGGTGCGATGATTTTTAGCTCAACCTTGGGGCCGAAGCGCTCGCGCAGGGTTGCGTAAATATCGCCAATGCCATCAACGAGGCCCAATTCGACACCGCGCAAGCCGGTCCACCACTCACCGGTGAAGAGCGTATCGTCGTCAGCTTTGAGCTTGGCGCCGCGATAGGCTTTGACGTGATCGATAAAGACCTGATGGATTTCCAGTTCGACCGATTTGATGCGCTCAACGTCTTCTGCCTTTTGCGGCATGAATGGATCGAGGGTGGATTTGTTACGACCAGCGGTGTGGACGCGACGTTCAATGCCCAGCTTGTTGATGGCTTCAACGAAACCAAAGCCGGACATGATGACCCCGATTGAGCCGACAATGGAGGACGGGTCGACGAAGATTTCGTCGCCAGCGACGGCGATAAAGTAGCCACCGGAGGCGGCAACATCTTCAACGAAGACCAAAACCGGCTTTTTGTGCTGATCGGCCAGTTCGCGGATGCGCTTGGAAATCAGGCGACTTTGGACCGGTGATCCGCCGGGGGAATTGATGATGATGGCCACAGCAGGCGCGGACTTCATCGTAAAGGCGCGCTGCAGGAGCGGCTCGACGCCGGCGATGTTCAAACGACCGGGACGGGACTCGGCGGCAATGGTGCCGTGCAGACGAACGACAGGCACGACTGGGTTGCGCTGGAAAAACTTCGCAAACCAATTTCGCTTTCGATCATCTGCTCTTGTCATGCGTGTGCCCCTACTGTTCGACCTTATTTATGGTGCGTCAGGCCCGATTACCAGTCGAAGGGACCCTGCCCCATAAGGATCGCGGAAAATTCTTGGCTAAACTCATTGCCTTGATCGCCGTGAAGATAATGCGTGGCGTGGAGCGTAAGTGGCGCGCGCGAGCCTTTGCGCCCACGAATGAGAACGCGTGAGGCAGGCTGGCCGGTGCGCGGCGCAAGGGGTAGAATTTCGATAGCACCAAAGCGCTGATCGAAGGCGGCAATGAGAGACGCAAGACCTGTCGCTGGATACACAAAGATCGCGAGGCCAGAGGCCCGCGCGGCACCGGCTGCGGCCTTGCCCCAGAGTTCAAGCTCTGAATGTGCCATGTGTCGTGCGCCTTGCCGGTAGGCACCCGATGCGGCCGTGCCACTCCCTGCGTCAAAATAAGGCGGGTTGGCGATAACACAATCAAAGGCGTTTTCGGGGAAGCCTGCTTCGCGGCGCGCTGTGGGTGAGGTGATATCGGCTGTGATGACCCGAGCGCGCTCGGCAAAGCCGTTGTCGCGGATATTGGCTTCAGCAATCAGAGCAATATCCGAATCGCGTTCGGCTAGAGTGAGTTGATGGGTGCGATCGAGGCTCATGGCAACGAGCCCGGCAGTGCCGACACCAGCCCCCAAATCGAGCAGATGCGCTGTGTGCTGAGGGACGGAGGCGCCAAGCAAAACGCTGTCTAGCCCGGCCCTAAAGCCTTTTTGAGGTTGAGACAGAGTGAGGCGTCCACCCAAAAAGGCGTCGCGCGTTAGTGTTTGATGTTTTACAAAGTCGGTGGGCTGGTCTAGGGACATCGCATCCGGATGGCTTACTTCGCGTTATCCTATATGGGAGTGCGCGACAGTCTCAACCCGATTTGCCACCAAGGCGACAAGGACTTTACGACGGTGTCGGTTCTGCCCCAGACCAAAGAAGCGCCAGCGATGAACCCGGTTGAACGGCTTATGGCCGCGACCGCTGACGATATGGCCCTCGTTAACGAGATGATTTTGTCTCGCGCACACTCCCATGTGGACATGGTGCCCGAGTTGGCCCGCTACCTCATCGACAGTGGCGGCAAACGCTTGCGCCCCATGTTGACGGTCGCAGCCTCAATTCTGTTTGGGCGGAAAACGCCTTATGCGGTGAATTTCGCTGCGGCAGTTGAATTCATGCACAATGCAACCCTGTTGCATGACGACGTGGTGGACGAGAGCGACATGCGTCGCGGCAAGCCTGCGGCCCGCATGGTGTGGGGCAATAAGGCTTCCATTCTTGTCGGTGACTTCCTGCTTGGGCAAGCCTTCATGATGATGGTGGAAACCAACAATATTGAAGCGCTTGGCGTGCTGTCCTCGGCTTCGGCGATTATGGCGGAAGGCGAAGTGTTCCAGCTCTCCAAGACGGGCGACCTGACGACCACGCCGGAAGACTATGCGGCCGTGATCCGCGCTAAGACAGCTGTGCTGTTTGAAGCGGCGTGTGAAGTGGGTGCGTTGTCTGGTGGTGCCGATCAGGCTGGGCGTGATGCGCTCAAGCTTTATGGGCTTGAATTGGGCAACGCTTTCCAGCTCGTTGACGATGCGCTGGACTATGGTGGGCAGGCCGCCTCGCTCGGCAAGAATGTCGGCGACGATCTGCGCGAAGGCAAGATGACGCTGCCGGTTATTCTGGCGCTGCAATCGGCGACCGAAAGCGAACGTGCGCTCATTGCGTCGGCGCTGGGAAATATGGATGCGAGTGATTTGGAAGTGGCGCAAGTTGTGGCGATCTTCAATCGCTATGACACGCTGACCAAGACTCTCGAAAAAGCTCAAGCGCATGCGCAGGCGGCTATCGCAGCTCTCGACGCCCTGCCCGACAGCGAGATGAAGACCATTTTGGCCGACGTTGTCGTGCATTCGATTGGCCGCGCGGCCTAAGCGCGGATCAAGTTTTCCGAAAAGATTTGAGCCAAGCGGCGATTAGCTGCTTGGCTGCAGAAGTGGCGCTGCAGCGACCCAATAATCGGGGTGCAGGCGGCCCATTTGGGCCGCTGCTTCATGCGCCTGCCCCTCGGCGCCAAAGAGCGCAAAGCACGTTGCACCCGATCCTGACATGCGGGCGAGAATACAGCCATGCGTTTCCGCTAGCTCATCCACCAAAGTACCAATTTCGGGCACGAGCTTTACCGCGGGCGGCTCAAGATCGTTGCGCGTTTCTGCCAGCCAAAGGCCCAGTTGCGCCGGGCGCGTGAGCACCTCGGGAAGTTGGGGCAAGGGATAATTGTCGTGGCTGCGCAGGCGACGGAAGACGTCTGCCGTAACAACGCCGATCAGTGGATTGACGAGCACGATGTAGAGCTTGGGGAAATCTGGCAAGGGCGAGAGGATTTCGCCAATGCCACGGGCAACGAGTGGGCGTGACACGAGGCAACACGGGACATCAGCGCCCAATGTTGTCGCGAGGTCCATCAACTCGCCCATGGGCGGGTGCTCTGGCGCGATCTCGAGCAGAATGCGCAGCGCGGCGGCGGCGTCGGCCGAGCCACCGCCGATGCCAGAAGCGACCGGCAGGTTTTTGGTGAGGTGAAGTTTTAGCCCCGGCGGCGCGAGGTGAGGCCAGCGATTGCGGAAAGCCGCAACCGCCTTGAGCACAAGATTGGATGGTCCTGCATCAAGCCCCGCGGCAAAGGGGCCACTGATGGTCAGACTATCCGCTTCGGCAAGTTCACCATCGAGGTCGTCCCCCACGCCCGCGAAGACGATCAGGCTTTCCAGCTCATGATAGCCGTCTTCGCGCCGACGGGTGATGTGCAGCGCAAGATTGATCTTGGCTGGGGCATCCTGCTGATAAACGACCATCAACGCGCGCTTACTTGGTTTCGTTCGCTGGGGTCAGGCCATCAGCCAGTTTCGGGTCCACGCGTTTTGTGACCACGCCAATGTCGTCCACCGATTTGGCAATCGTCCACTGGAAGCGCGCTTCGTTCTTGCGGCCAATTTTCCAGTAAGCGTCACCGAGGTGATCGTTGATTTCTGGATCGTTGGGCAGGAGCATAACCGAGCGTTCGAGTGTCTCCACCGCCTCATCGAGACGTCCGAGCTTGTAGAAGGCCCAGCCCAAGGAATCGATGATGTAGCCATCCTGCGGTTGCTGTTCGACGGCCTTCTCGATCATGCCCAGAGCGCGATCAAGATGCATATCCATGTCGATCCAAGAATAGCCGAGGTAGTTGAGGACCTGCGGCTGGTCGGGATTTAGATCAAGGGCACGGAGGAAATCAGCTTCGGCCTTCGGCCATTCCTTGGCGCGTTCATAGGCAATGCCGCGAACATAGTAATAGCGCCAATCAGAGGCCTGCTCGCCACCGGTGATGTCGAGCGCCTTAGTGTAAGCGTCTGCCGCTTCGAGGTACTGCTCGTCGGTCCGCAGGAGATCACCGAGCGCTGCGACAGCTTCGATGTCTTCTGGATTGATGGCGACGATATTGGTGAGGCGACGAATGGCTTCCTCGCGGTCGCCCATATTGTCTAGGTTCTGAGCAATGCGCACGACGGCCGTCGCCTTCATTGCTGAGGTCGCAGGGATGGCGTCGTAAATACTGTTGGCATCTTCATGCTGACCGGCGACATCGAGAATCTGCCCCACCGCCAGTGAAATCACATCGGCAGATGGATCGAGATATGTGCCCAAGCGCATGAACAGAAGGGCGAGATCAAAGCTGCGATCACGGGTCAGCGCTATGCCAATGCCGTGGAACATTTCAGCAGCGCCGATTTGCACATTGGTAGCAAAGGCCCCTGGCTTGCGCTGTTGATCGACGGCTTCGCGGACGCTGGTGATGAGCGGATGCGAAATGCCTTGCGCTTCATATTCATCGAGCACGTCTGTGGCTTCGTCAAAGCGACCATTGTTCGCCAGCAGGCGCGCGTAAACTTCGGCGATGCGCGCGACGTAGGGCTCAACATCATAGGCGCGTTCAGCCAGCTGGAGAGCAAGCTTTTGATCGCCTGAGGTTTCGGCCATCAATGCGCGATGGAAAACGAGGAAGTCTTCCAGCCCGCTATCGCCGAGATCCTTCATCAGCGTGTCGGCTTCAGCGCCCTTGTTGTCGCCAACCAGGGCCCAAGCGCGCAGGATATAAGCGGTGATGCCTGAAAAACTGCCGGGGGTAACATTCTCAAGCTGACGCTCAACCGAGCTATACCGACGCTCTTTGAGGGCTTCGGTGGCAACAATCAGCTTGGCCAAATCATTGTTGCGATCGAGCTCAAGCGAGCGGCGCGCCGTTGAGGCAGCTTTGCCGATCTGACCGTCTGCAGCGAGCGCGATAAAGGCGCGCTCCACCAGCATATTGTTGTCCCAGTCAGCTTCAGCCGCGTCCTGATAAAAGCGGGCGGCGTCTTCGGTGCTCAGTTCGGCGAGCGACTGATTACCAGCCAGATAGGCGCCGGACACCGAAGGGCGTACGAGATTGATGATATTGCGCGCGACGTTTGACAGATCAAAGCTTGTTTGCGCTGCAATCGGCGATGCCAAGAGCGCGACGGATGCAGTGACAATCAGGCATTTCGCCCAACGATGCGATAGGAAATTCACTGTTCTGAACTCTCCGTTGGCCACAATGGCAGCTTTGGCGGCAAAGATTGTCCGTTTTAGGACTGCGCCGCAAGGGCAGCTGTACCCCAAGAAAAATTACATACCGCTATAGTTTGGACCGCTGCCACCCTCAGGTGGGACCCATGTGATGTTCTGGGCCGGATCTTTGATATCGCAGGTTTTGCAATGCACGCAGTTAGCGGCATGAATGCGGAACACCGGCGCGCCACCGTCTTCGCTCATCTCATAAACGCCAGCAGGGCAATAGAGCGGCGCAGGCTCGCCAAATTTTGGCAGGTTTTCGCGGACCGGAATGGTTGGGTCGGCCAGCCTGAGGTGGACAGGCTGGTCTTCGTCATGGGCGAGATTGGCCAGAAACACCGACGAGCTGCGGTCAAAGGTGATTTTGCCATCGGGGCGCGGATAGGTTTTGCCGGGGCCAGATTTGCGCTTGAGCTTTTCGGCGTCGCGCGTTGGCACGCCCGCCAGCTTGAGCGGGGAGGCCTTGAAAATGGTTGAGAACCAAAGATCGGTGCCAATTGCCAGCGAGCCAAAGATGGTGCCGAGCCTGCTCCAGAGAGGCTTCGCATTGGCGACGCCTTGCAGTTCTTTGGCGATACCTGTACGCATGATCGACTTGCCGAAATCCTCGATCCGATCATGGGCGCGCCCAGAGGCGACCGCAGCGCCGACCGCATCGGCGGCACCGATACCGGAGAGAATGGCGTTGTGAATGGCTTTCAAGCGCGGGGCATTCATGAAACCGGCCGCGCAGCCGATGAGGCCACCGCCGGGGAACGCAAGGCTCGGTATGGATTGCCAGCCACCCGCCGCAATGGTGCGCGCACCATAGGATAGTCGCTCGCCGCCCTCTAGGAGGCTGGCGATGGAGGGGTGGGTTTTAAAAGCCTGAAACTCGTCAAAGGGCGAGAGGCTTGGGTCGGCATAGTCAAGATAGGTGACGTGGCCGACATAGAGCTTGTTGTCTTCGGCGTGATAAACGAAGCCACCGCCATTGGTGTCATTGCCGAGCGGGAAGCCGAGGTAATGATCCACCCTGCCCGGCTGGTGTTTGTCTGGCGACACCTGCCAAACTTCCTTGATGCCGAGGCCATAGTGCTGTGGGGTTTTCGCGAGATCAAAACCGGCGATCACATGTTTGGCGAGCGAGCCGCGCGCGCCTTCGGCGATCAGCGTATATTTGGCTTCGAGCGTGATGCCTTCGGCAAAACCATCCTTGGGATTGCCGTCACGGTCGCGCCCAAGGTCGCCGGTGATGATGCCGCGCACCGGGCCGTTTTCTGATTGCAACACGTCGACCGCAGCGGTCATCGGGAAGATATCGACGCCCAATTCAGTAGCTTGTTCACCCAGCCACTGCACCAAGCGGCCAAGGCTGATGATCACACCATCCTTGGTTTTGAGTTGCGGGGGCACGAGGGCGTGCGGGAGCGGGAAATCACCGGTTTTCGTCAGGAAATGATAGGAATCGCTGGTCACATCGGGGCCGACAGGCGCGCCTTTGAGACGCCAATCGGGGATCAGCGCGTCGAGGCCGATCGGGTCCATGACGGCTCCGGAAATAATGTGTCCACCGATTTCGGCAGCTTTTTCCACGACGGTCACGGCAATGTCAGGGAAACGCTGTTTGAGGCGAATTGCAGCGGCAAGCCCGGAAGGACCGGCCCCGACAATCAGCACATCTGTGGACAGTATCTCTCTATTGCCGGCTTCAGCCATGTGGATTCTACCTTTGGGGCCCGCGCGCGACTGTTCGCACCCGTTGGGGTGTGACATAACAGGGGCAATGTCTCAAGATCAGCAACTCAACAACGACGAATTGCTCTCGGTTCTCGAATGGTATCGAGCAGCCGGGGTCGACCTCGCCGTGGGTGAGGACGCAATTGATCGGTTTGCGCAGAAGACACAACAGGCTGCCGCGCCGCGCGCTGCTGTACAGTCTGTGCAACAGGCGTCCCAGCCTGCAGCCCCGCCGCCGCTGGCGGGACCAATCGGTGGCGACCCGGGTGAAGCCCAAAGATTGGCCTCAGAGGCCCCAACTTTAGAGGCGCTTAAGGCAACCCTCGAAAGCTATGACGGGTGTGGCCTCAAATTTCGCGCCACACAATTGGTGTTCGGCGAGGGCAATCCTGAGGCCAAGATCGTTATTATCGGCGATCCTCCGGGGGCAGATGAAGACCGTGAAGGGCGACCATTTGCGGGGCGAACTGCGGATTTGCTGACGCGGATGCTCGCCTCCATCGGGCTCGATTGGGACAGCGTTTATGCGCTCAACACCATTCCGTGGCGTCCGCCCGGTAATCGCGCGCCGACGCCCGAAGAGCTTTCTTTGTGCCTGCCCTTCCTGCACCGCCATGTTGAGCTGATCGGGCCGCGCCTCGTGATGACGATGGGCCAGATGGCGACGCAGACTGTGTTCCAGTCCACCAGCAGCATCATCAAGATGCGCGGCAAGTGGCAGGATGTGAGCATTGGCAGCCATAGTGTGCCAGCGATTGCTACGCTGCCGCCCGGCTATCTGTTGCGCAACCCGGCTGCCAAGCAGCAGGCTTGGCGCGACCTCCTAAGTTTCAGATCAAGAATGGCAGAATTGTCTCTGCCTTAAGTCTGTGTTCGTACTTGCTCAAAGATAATCCCCGGACTGTTCGCGGTGTGTCGCGTTACGGTCATATTGGACTGGTTGAAGACCAGAATAATTTAGCGGGTACGTTTTGCGGCATGGCTTCCGTCATTAAAATTTACGCCCTGTTCCTCGGCTCAGCACTCCTGATGTTCGGCGGCGGCCTGCAGGGGCTTTTGCTTTCCGTCCGTGGCGCAGAAGAAGGCTTCTCACTGTTTTCGCTCGGTCTGATCGGCACGGGCTGGTCGATAGGCTTTGTGGCTGGCTCTATCTTCGTGCCCTTTGTGGTGCGCAAGGTCGGGCATATTCGCGCCTTTTCGGTGATGGCGGCGATCGGCACTATCACGATCCTTCTCAATCTCTTGATGATCAACGATGTCAGCTGGATCGTGTTGCGCGCGCTCTCTGGCTTCTGTTTTGCCGGCGCGGCAATGATCGTCGAGAGCTGGCTCAATGAAGTGGCTGACAATCGCAGCCGCGGCACCATCTTCTCGATCTACACCACCATCAATATGACCGCCTCGACCATGGGCCAGTTGGCCATGTCGGTCACGGGCACTGCGGGCTATATCCCCTTCATTATCGGCGCGATCAGCTTTATCTGCGCGGTTTTGCCAACTGCCATGACGTCGAGCCCACAGCCGCGTCCTCTGACCTCGGCCAAGCTCGACCTGCCCCTGTTGATCAAGACATCGCCCGTGGCGGCTGTTGCCGCGCTCTGCTGTGGCATGGCCAATGGTGCGTTCGGCACGCTCGCGCCGGTCTACGGCTTTGAGCAGGGAATGGACGCCAGCGGTATTGCGCTGCTGTTTGCCATTGCCGCTATTGCTGGCGCTATCGGACAGATCCCCTTTGGGCGCTTGTCCGATAAGATCGACCGCCGCAAGGTTATGGCAGGCTTGGGTTTTGGCGCAGCGGCCGTGGGGCTTCTGGTTGTCCTCTTTAACCCTGGGCCCGGCTTCCTGATGTTCGCGCTATTTGGCCTTTATGGGCTGGCGGCGAACCCGCTCTACCCGATCTCTGTGGCCCATGCGAACGACTTTGCCGTCGATGGGCAATTCGCCAAGGTGGCGGGTGGGATGTTGCTGATCCACGGGATCGGCCTTGCCATCGGCCCGACGGCTGCGTCGATCCTGATGGGGCAAATTGCGCCGATGGCGCTGTTTATGGTGACGGCAACGTTCCACGCGCTGGTCGCCGCCTTTGCACTGCTGCGTATGCGCGCCCGCAAATCGAAAGATGCGTCGGAACGCGCGCCATTCAAACCAATGGGGACTGAGACGCCAGAAACGGTGAATCTTGATCCGCGCAGTGACATCGAAGCGTCGCAGGATTTTTCTGTTGCGAGCGAAGAAGCTGTGCCAGAGGAACTGCGGAACACGAATGGAGACGGCTATGTTCAAGGCAGCAAGGTTTGACGATCGGGCGTTTCGTCCCCTTTCGATAGCGGTCGTGGCGGTTTCCGATACACGTACTCTGGAAACTGACACTGGCGGCGCGCTGTTAAAGTCACTGCTCGAAGCGGATGGCCACATCTGCTTTGAGCGCGTGGTAGTGCGCGACGACATTCAAAAGATCCGCGCCGTGGTGCAGGGCTTTGTCGCCAACCCCGATGTTGACGTGGTGCTGACCACCGGCGGCACCGGGTTTTCGGGGCGCGATGTGACCCCAGAGGCCATCGAGCCTTTGTTCGATAAGCGCATGGAGGGGTTCTCCGTGCTCTTCCACCAATATTCGGCAACGACGGTGGGCACGAGCTCGATCCAATCGCGGGCGACTGCGGGGTTGATTGGCGAGACCTTTGTGTTCTGCCTACCGGGTTCGCGCGGCGCCTGCCGCGATGCGTGGGAGGGTATTCTCACTCACCAGCTCGATTACCGGCACAAGCCGTGCAACTTCGTCGAGCTGATGCCCCGGCTCTCGGAACGATAACAGCATAAAAAAACGGCGCCTGAGGGCGCCGTTTCTTTTTCATTAGTGGCCAGCGAAACCTTCGCCCGGACCTTCGCCTTCCGGCTTTTTGACAAACCAAGCGGCAATCAGCATCAGCACGGTGGCAATGCCACCGCAGATGAAGCTGGCTCGAACGCCTGCTGCCATAGCTTCTACCGGGGCAATGCCCTCAGCCATTTGCGCGGCAGAGGTCAGGCTCATCAGCGCCACGAAGAGCGCAATACCCGCGGCACCAGCAACCTGCTGCACCGAGCTCAGGGTCGCACTGGCGTGCGAGTAGAGCGGCTTAGGAACGGAACCCATGGCGGCGGTGAACATTGGGGTGAAGACGAACGCCAGACCGATGCTCATGATGATGTGGGCGGCGACAACCAGCCAGACCGGGGTATCGGTACCGACAAAGCTGAAGAACCACATGACAGCGGAAACGGCGAAGACGCCCGGCACCATCAGCGGACGCGGACCGTATTGGTCATAGAGGCGACCAACGAGCGGCGCGAGAACGCCCATGATCAGACCACCGGGCAGCATCAGCATGCCGGTCTGCAGCGTATCAAGACCGAGAACCTGCTGGGTGTAGAGCGGCAGCATGATCGAGGACCCGAGCAGCGCCACCATCGCCAAAGAGGCGGTGACCAGCGAGACAGAGTAATTGCCGTGGGTCAGAACGCGCAGATCAAGCAGAGCCTTGTCGGACTTCTGCAGCTGGATCTGGCGCCAGACGAAAATGGCCATAGCGACAACGCCGACGACCACAGGAACCCAAGCCGGCATCGACGCGCCCTGCTCGGCGGCGTGTTCAACACTGCCGCCATGACCGCCGCCGCCTAAGCTCGAGAGACCGAAGACCAGACCACCGAAACCGAGCGCCGACAGGATCACCGAGATGACGTCGAGCGGGGTCTTGCGCGGTTCGGAAACGTTCTGAACCTTGAGGTAGCCGACGACCAGCGTAACAATCGCAATCGGCAGGGTGAAGTAGAACATATAGCGCCACGCGAAGTGGGCGAGGATGAAACCACCAATGGTCGGGCCAATGGCAGGCGCCACCGACATAACGATGGAGATATTGCCCATCACCTTGCCACGACCATTTGCAGGAACCAGCGACATAACGGTGGTCATCAGCAGCGGCATCATGATCGCGGTGCCAACGGCCTGCACGACACGACCGACAATCAGCAACTCAATGCCTGGCGCAATCGCACAAATCAAAGTGCCGACCGAGAAAATCGAGATCGACGCCGTGAAAATCGGACGCGTGTGGAAGCGCTGGAGCAAATAGCCGGTGATCGGGATCACGATGGCCATAGTCAGCAAAAATGCTGTCGTCAGCCACTGGGCAGAACCAGCCGTGATGTTGAGATCAATCATGAGCTGCGGAATGGCAACGCTCATGATGGTCTCGTTCAAGAACATGACAAAGGCCGACACCAGCAAAAGGGCTATGACCAGATTATTGCGCGCCGCATCTTCCGGCTGGTGTGGCGCAGCCTTAACGGCTCCGTCCATCGTCGCTTGCGACATCGTATTACCTCAAAAAATAAGCGCAAACAGAACCGACGACGGGAGGCCGCTCTGGTTCAGTTGCGATGCAGTGTCTAATTTCGGTGTCAGGTCATGTCAGTAGGATGACACTAGGGCATCCAACGCGCCTTGGGCGTCTTGGAGAACTGCGAGTGAGCAAGACAGAGCCAAGTTCTCTATGCCCCTTGCCTCCCTTCGTAAAGTCTTGAAGTGCATGGCAGCCTTGACCATATGACGCACAAAGGCACCTCGCGGAACTTATTTGTTCTTGTTACGTTCTCCTAATTAACCTAATGAGAAGATGTCGGCTGAAGAGCGCGATTCTTCCGTCGGGTTTGAGCTGGAGACACCAGATGGCGCTTTATCAGGCCCCCTCTTTCGAAGCATTGGAACGTCTTAGCCGCAGCAGGGATGCAGACCTGACGCGCCGCGAACTGGTCAACCCGGATCGTATTCGCGGGCGCGGTGCGCAGTCCAATGCCAGTGGCCGATTTGAAGCGTTCCAGCGCGAAAGTTTTGACGATGGTTGGGACAATGTAGAGCCCATGCCGGTGTTCGAAACGGTGGAACACACCGAACGCGCCAAATCGATCATTACCAGCAACGACAGTCCCGATATCGCCTTTGAGCGGTCCATCAATGCTTATCGCGGTTGCGAGCATGGATGCTCTTATTGCTTTGCGCGGCCAAGCCACGCCTATCTCGGGCATTCGGCCGGGATTGATTTTGAGCGCGATATTTATGTGAAGACCAATGCGGTTGAGACGCTCAAGGCCGAGTTCGCCGCCAAGAATTATCGTCCAAAGCCAATTGCCATGGGCACCAATACCGACCCCTACCAGCCAGCCGAGCGCAAGCACCAGCTGACCCGTGGGATTTTGGAGGTGATGCTGGAGACCAAGCATCCGGTGATGATCACCACAAAATCGGCCCTTATTCTGCGCGATCTCGATCTACTGGAGAAATTGGCAAAGCTTGGACTGGCCAAAGTTGCGATTTCGGTGACGTCGATGGATCACAAGCTGAGCCGCAAGATGGAGCCGCGCGCCTCATCGCCTGCCCGTCGGCTTGAGGCCATAAAGGGGTTGAGTGAGGCCGGGATACCGACCGCAATTTTTGCGTCGCCCATGATCCCGGCGATCAATGATATGGAATTGGAGCGCATTCTCGATGCGGGCAAGGCGCAAGGAGCGATCAGCGCGCAGATGATCTTGCTGCGCCTGCCCGGCGAGGTGCGCGATGTGTTCCGCGAATGGCTGTTGCGCCACTTCCCTGACCGCGTACGGCATGTGCTTTCGCTGGTGCGCGATACGCGCGCGGGGAAAGATTATGACTCGCGCTTTGGTACGCGCATGACCGGCGAAGGCCCCTATGCCACGCTGCTGAGCCAGCGCTTTGAAAAGGCCCGGGAGCGCTATGGGCTCGACGCCAAGCTGCCACCACTGCGCAATGATCTTTTCGTGGCGCCCAAGCTCGAAACCAATCAGCTGAGCCTTTTCTAAGCGGCTAGCACTTTTGATTTGATCAGATCGAGCACGGCGGGATTGGTGTAGTCAGGCGTGGCAAGGGTCGCGCCTGCTTTGCGCAGTTCGCTTTCGGAAATGCCGGTGGCGAGGCCAATTGTGGTAATGCCTGCACCTGTGGCCGAGGCTATGCCGGTGCGAGAGTCCTCGAATGCGACGCTGTTGGCCGCCACCGCGTTGAGGTGGCTAAGGCCTGTCAGGTAAGGCAGTGGGTGCGGCTTACCCTGCGCCAGATCATCGGCTGAGATGATGTGAGAAAAATACGACCGCGCTTTGATGCCATCGATGATGAGGTCGGCATTGGCCATTGGGGCATTGGTGACAGCGGCCATGGGAATGGCGTGACTGCGTGCCCATTCGAGCAGATCCATTAAGCCCGCAAGCGGCTCTATCGAGGTCGCGACCAATTCGCGGAACAGTGCTTCCTTGCCGTCGAGAATTTGCTTACGGCGATCTAGGCTTTCGCCGGGAATGAAATGGGCAGCGATGGCTTCATTGGCGAAGCCTTGAATATGTTTGGCGTAGATCTCGTGGTCGATGACATGCCCATAAGGGCCAAACACCTGATTGAAAGCCGCGAGATGGATCGGATCGCTCTCCATCAAAGTGCCATCAATATCAAACAGTAAGCCAGCGCCGAGATTAAGGGTCATATCCAAGCCTTCAATTGCGGGGCTCGGTTAGCACATGGCAACAGAGGCGTCACCTCTGGACTTAGTATTGGGCGACCTTGCGCGCGTGCGTAGACATAAAGTCCAGCGAAGCCAGAACGCCTTGTGTCGAAAGGCGCGTTTCGACCGGTCGTATTTGACCCACGACCGGCACCGAGAGGATGAGAGCGTTGCGCTCCTTCATGTGCTCCAAAACCGTCGCAGAGAGCGCTGCATCGGAGATAAAGAATTGATTGATGGTGTTGTCTCGGATTTCCAACGAGTTGCCCATCTTCAGTGCAATCGGCGGAAGGTTGGTGAACTTGAGCTGTATGGGTCGCGACTGGTCATAGCTCAGCTTGTCGGCAGCGACTGTGATGGCGATATCGGTTGCGCCATCTAAGCGGTTGAGCACCATTGTCAGCTTATATACGGGCAGGTTTGCCGAATTCATCTCTTGGCTGGCTGTGCTGGCAAAGCACGAGTAGCCGTACCAAGAGTTCGCTTCTTCATCGATGAAATTGGGACAGGCAGCGAGCCAATCGCGATTGTATTCGCGATACTCGCCCGACGAATGCTGAAACGGCTGAGCGGCGGCTGAGACGCAAAACAGCAATGGGACAAGAGCGAAACCAGATCGACGCACGTGAACTCCTCTCCTTTGCTCCTCAACCAGACTCTTGTATCAACCTGCTGGGCTTGCCGATACCAACAATCGGCTTGGTTTGAGGTATCCCTATGGCAAAGCGAAAAGATCTTCACACAGCTCCAGCAGATCTTTTCACCGCCCCCGCTGCCGGGCCGGACTTTAGCCATGAGACCATGCTGCTCGAGCGCGGCGCACTTTATGTCGCTGGTGTCGATGAGGCAGGACGTGGCCCCCTTGCAGGGCCTGTGGTGGTTGCGGCTGTTCGCTTGGACCCCAACCGCATCCCGCAAGGGCTCAACGACAGTAAGAAGCTGACCGAGGCCAAGCGCGAGGCGCTTTATGAAGAGATCATGGCCTGCGCCGACGTCGCTATCGTGAGCGCGCCGCCGACAGACATTGAAACCCTCAACATTCGTGGGGCGACGCTTGCGGCTATGGCCAAGGCCGTTGCAGCCCTCCCGCAAAAGGCCGACCGCGCGCTTATCGATGGGCGCGATGTGCCACCGGCCCTGCCCTGTCCCGGAATTGCTCTGGTCGGTGGTGACGGGCGCAGCGTGTCAATTGCGGCGGCATCTATTGTCGCCAAGGTCACGCGCGACCGCATGTGTGCCATTATGGATGCTGACGCGCCCCATTTTGGCTTTTCCGGCCACAAGGGATATGGCACCGCTGCGCATATGAAGGCCTTGAAATTAAACGGCCCATGTCGCCACCACCGCAGTGAATTCGCCCCAATAGCGGCCCTGCTTGCGGCAGGTAATGCGAGAGAATTGGAGAATTAACTCCTCGCTAACCCATTAAGAACGCTCCATTAACTTCAGCACGCTATAACGGGCTTGTTAGTATTGCGTTAGGGTTAAGAGCATGTTGAGTACCGCGCGTACGGTCGCCAAGACCGATGCGGAAAGGGAGACTTCACGTCTTCCGATCGATACTGTCCTCATGGGCGATTGCATCGACCATATGAACAGCTTGCCGGCCGGCTCTATCGATCTCATTTTCGCAGATCCCCCATACAATTTGCAGCTGGAACAGGGCCTCACCCGCCCGGACCAGAGCAAAGTCGACGCCGTCGATGACGATTGGGACAAGTTTGAAAGCTTCGCCCATTACGATGAGTTCACACGCGCTTGGATGGCTGCTGCCCGCCGCGTTTTGAAGCCCGATGGGGCGATGTGGGTCATCGGCTCCTACCACAACATTTTCCGCGTTGGCACGGCATTGCAGGACCTTGGGTTCTGGATGATGAACGACATCGTTTGGCGCAAGGCCAATCCGATGCCGAACTTCCGTGGCACACGCTTTACCAATGCGCATGAGACGCTGATCTGGGCTGCCAAAAGCCAGAAGAGCCGCGTCACCTTCAACTATGAAGCCATGAAGCTGGCCAATGACGACACGCAGATGCGGTCTGACTGGCTCTTCCCGATCTGCACCGGCAATGAGCGCCTCAAGGGTGAAGACGACAGCAAGCTGCATCCGACGCAGAAGCCGGAAGCGCTGCTGTTCCGCATCCTGAACGCGACTACTAAGCCAGGCGATATTGTGCTCGATCCATTCTTCGGCACCGGCACAACTGGCGCGGTCGCTCGCAAATTGGGTCGTCACTTTATTGGGATCGACCGCGAAGAAAATTACATCAAGGGTGCACGTGAGCGTATCGCCGCCATTCGCCCAGGTGTTTTCGAAGCGCTGCAACAGATTAAGCCGAAGCGCAAAGAAACGCGCATTCCATTCGGTTCCTTGGTTGAACAGGGACTAATTGAAGTCGGCGCTGAACTTTTTGATAGCCAACGACGTTTCACTGCCATGGTTCGTGCAGACGGCTCACTCGTCTCAGGCCACCATCAGGGTTCGATCCACAAGGTCGGCGCTCTGGTGACTGGAGCTGAGTCATGCAACGGGTGGACTTTCTGGCACCACGAACAGAACGGCGCTGTCGCCCCGATTGATAGTCTTCGGGAAGGCATCCGCCAACAACTCGACCGACTTTCTGCCTGAGGTTGACCTCCAAAGCATTCGTCAGGCTACTATATGGCCGCTGGTTCGCCAGCGGCCTTTTTGTTGCTGGGGGATGAGACATGGTGGTCACTATTCGCGCCATCACCTTGGGCGATGCAGCGGGGTATAATGCTGTGCTGGGCGCTGTAGCTCGGGAGCAGAAATATCTGCGTATGACCGATGCGCCGCCCATCGAACGCACCCGAAACTTCGTCGCCCACAACATTGAAAGGCGGAACCCGCATTTGGTTGCGGTGAACCAAGATGTGGTCATCGGCTGGTGCGATATCTGCCGCGAACCCGATATGGCGAGGCATGTTGGCAGCCTCGGCATGGGCGTCATGAGTGGTTTTCGGGGGAGAGGCGTTGGGAGCGCGCTCATGAAATCGGCACTCGCAGCGGCAAAAGAAGAAGGCTTCAAGCGGATTGAGCTTGAGGTTTATGCCAGCAATACGAAGGCCATTGCCCTTTATGAGCGCTTCGGATTTGAGCGTGAGGGATTAAGGCGCAAGGCCGTGTGCATTCAGAACGCTTGGGACGATGTCGTCCCAATGGGCTTGCTCTGGCTTTAGACGGCGTTCTCAAAACCTGCAGCCGCCAGAACTTTGCGGAAAAGCGTCGGCAAGGCCTCGCCCCTGAGCCCCTGAGGCTCTGCCCACCAGCCTTCGGACAATGCGTCACTCGGCACAACAGCAGACCAGACTTCCAGCTCCAGCCGGAAGTGGGTGAAGACATGGACGATTTGCCCGCGCGGGCGCCAATCGGCGGAGACGGGATATAGCGGCTCGCCCAGACTATCGCCCCAAACAGACGTCGGCACTTCGGTCATGCTGGCGAGCAGTCCCTTGCTCGGACGGGTGCGCAGATAAACATCGCCTGCACTATCGAGCATGACAAAAGCATGGCCCTTGCGGACAGGCTTTTCGGCTTTGACCGGTTTGACGGGATAGACCAGCGGCTGGCCTTCTTGGCGGGCTTCGCAGCCATCATGCAAAGGACAAATCAGGCAGGATGCAGTGCGGGGCGCGCAAATCGTGGCCCCCAAATCCATCATGGCCTGAGCAAAGTCGCCAGCGCGCGAGGGAACAGCAAGCTGCAAGGCAGAGCGGAGCTCGGGTTTGGCGTCGCGGACCGGAATATCGAGAGCGTAGTAGCGAGCCAAGACACGGTCGAGATTGCCATCGAGCACGGCGATCTCTTCATCAAAGCAAATGGCAGCGATCGCCGCGCTGGTGTAGGCGCCGATGCCGGGTAGGCCCTGGAGAGCGATGGAGGTTTGCGGAAATGTGCCGCCATGCTCGGCGACCACCGCGACCGCACAGGCGTGAAGATTTCGCGCCCGGGCATAATATCCCAAGCCCGCCCATTCGCGCAGCACGCTGTCGAGCGGGGCTGCCGCCAGATCATGCACGCTTGGCCAAAGGCTGATGAAGCGGGTGAAATAGGCTTTTACCGCTGCAACAGTTGTCTGCTGCAGCATGACCTCGCTGAGCCAGATCCGGTAGGGATCCGGCTTTATCCCCTGTTTGCGCGCTTCGGGCGAAACGCGCCAAGGCAGATCGCGCGCATGAGTGTCGTACCAGCGCAGAACGCCGTCTGAATCGATGGGATGGGGGGCAGAAAGGGGCATAAGGTGACCTATGCCGGGCACAGTTTTCTGGCAAGCCCCGTAGCATTACCGCGAATTCACTTGTCTGGGTGCCGTCCGTGACCATATTTGGGGCATGGCAGACAAACTACCCGAATATAAGCGGCGCAATAGGGCGACCTCGGTGGCGGACGCTCTGTCGGGCGCGCTCGACCCCGTGCTGCGCAAGCGCGGCTTTGCCGGTCGGGATATTCTTACCCAGTGGCGCAATATCGCGCCGCGCCCCTTTGACGAAACAACCCAGCCACACAAGCTGAGCTGGCCCAAAATTGCCAATAGCGCTGAAGGCGCTACTCTTTATATCCGCTGCGCGCCGGGCACTGCATTGTTTGCCCAGCATGAGGCGGCCAACATCGCCAAGGCGGTGAACCTTTATTTTGGATATGTACTGGTGGACCAGGTGCGCCTTTCGGCAGAACCGTTCATCGCCAATTCAGGTCCAAAGACCGATAAGGCCTACGAACCGAGCCCAGAAAGCTTGGCAAAAGTAGGCAAGTTGACTGAGACAATCGAAGACGACAGCTTGCGTCAGTCGCTCACAACCCTTGGCCTAGCGCTCGCACGCAGGGCTGAAACGAAACGGAAAACATAGGCGATCAACGCCTGTTGATGTCAAAGCCCTCTTGCCGACACTTTTCTCCAGTGTAGTGTCCGCAAAATTGGAATTAGGAGCTAAACGTGAAGTTCAATCGCCGCGATACACTCATTCTTGCAGCTGCCGCGTCGGCGGTAAGCGTTGCTGGCATTTCCGCAGCACAGGCTGCTGATGGTGATATGGTCGATGTTGCCAAGCTTATGGCTCCTGCTGGCGACATTGCTGACAAGTTCGAAGGCAATGCCGACGCGCCTGTCACCGTGATTGAATATGCATCGCCAACTTGCCCGCACTGTGCGGCGTTCCATAACAACGTTTATGGCCCGTTCAAGGAACAGTATATCGAAACCGGCAAGGTGAAATTCATCGTCCGTCCGTTTGCGCGTAACGCAATCGACGCGGCCATCTTCCTGCTTGCTGAAGCTGCTGGCGAAGACAACTACCACAATGTCATCGCGACCTACTTCAAGACCATGAACGAATGGAGCATGTCGGATAAGCCACGCGACGCGATCTACGCTGTCGCGCTGCAGTTGGGCTTCACCGAAGAGAGCTTCAACGCTGCTCTGACGAATCAGGCTATCTTCACTGGTATCGAAGCGCAGCGCGAACAAGCAGTGAATGAGTTTGGCCTTTCCGGGACCCCGACCTTCTACGTCAACGGCAAGACGCTTTCTGGCGGTAAGTCGCTCGAACAGCTGGCTGAAGCCATCGACCCGCTGGTCCCTGCCGACTTCGTCGCTCCAGCGGCGCAGTAATTCGGCCCTGTCTGAGCAATTTAGCGCAGACATAAGATTTGAGAGGGTGCGCATAGCGCGCCCTCTTTTGCGTTGCCGCGCGCCGTCATGAAATTTCAGCGGCTCAAGCTTCACGGCTTTAAATCCTTCCCCGATGAAAGCGTGCTCGTCATGGAGCCAGGCCTGACAGGCATTGTCGGCCCCAATGGCTGCGGGAAATCGAACCTCGTCGAAGCGATGCGCTGGGTGATGGGCGAGAGCTCATACAAGGCCATGCGCGCCTCGGGCATGGACGACGTTATCTTTTCCGGCTCGGGCAATCGCTCGGCGCGCAATTCTGCCGAAGTGACGCTGGTGCTGGATAATACCGACCGCAGCGCGCCAGCAGCGCTGAACTCAGCCGATGTTTTGGAAGTGACGCGCCGGATTGAGCGCGAAGCCGGCTCTGTCTATCGGGTGAACGGGAAAGAAGTGCGGGCACGTGACGTGCAGATGCTGTTCGCTGACGCCTCCACGGGTGCGCACTCTCCTTCTATGGTGCGGCAGGGACAGATCGGCGAACTTATCTCGGCCAAACCCACGGCGCGCCGAGCACTGCTTGAAGAAGCGGCGGGGATTTCGGGCCTGCATTCGCGGCGGCGCGAGGCGGAAATCCGGCTTCGGGCGGCTGAAACCAACCTTGAGCGCGTTGACGATGTGGTCGCGCAGATCGAAAGCCAGCTTGAAACCCTCAAGCGGCAGGCGCGTCTGGCCACGCGGTATCGCGCCCTGTCAGGGGATATTCGGCGCACGGAGGCGACACTCTTTCATATCCGCTGGGTTGCGGCGCGCGTCGCCGAGAAAGAAACTGAAGCAGCGCAGGCGGTGATCATTCGTCAACTGGCGGATGCCACCCACGCCGAACACCAGGCCCAAAAGGCCGCCGAACTGGCCGAAGCCGCAGTTGCCCCGCTGCGGGAGCGGGAAGCTGTGACCGGAGCGGTGCTGCAACGCTATACGATTTTAGCAGAGCAATTGGCCGAAGAAGCACGGCGCATGAGCCAGCGGCGTGTTGAGCTGCAAAACCGGCTGCAGCAGATCGCAGCCGATGGCCAACGTGAGCGTGCGCTGGTTGCGGAATGCGAAGCAGCGATAGACTCCTATAATAATGAGCGCGCTGATCTCGAATATGAACTTGAAGGATCGCAGGACGAGAGCGTAACCGCCCGCCAAGAGGCTGAGTTGGCGCAAGCCGCGGTCACGCAAGCGGACGCTGCGGCCCGGCAGGCAACCGAAGCTTTGGCGCAATTGCGCGCAATGCGCAGCCAAACGCAGCGCAATGCCCAAGAGGCCATGACGCGCAAACGCAGCCTCGCCCAGCAGTTGGCCGATCTGGAAAGCGACTATCAGCGTGTGATCGATGCACTCAACGCGGACCAGACCGTTTCGGCACGACGCGATATTTTAGAGGGTGCGCAAGAGGCAGCCGAAATCGCTGAGGCCAATGCGGTGGAGGCGGAAGCCAAGGTTCACCTCGCGCAAGAAAAGCTCGATGGCGCGCGACCGCGCCTTGGCGAGCTGGAAACGCTGGTGACGAGCCTTGAGGCGGAAGCGGCGACGCTCAATAAAATGCTGGTGACGGGCACGGGGACGTGGCCCGCTATCGTCGATGAGCTGCAGGTTGAGCCGGGGTATGAAACTGCGCTCGGCGCGGCATTGGGCGATGATCTCGAAGCTTCATCGGACAGTGACGCGCCGATCCATTGGTCCCCAGCCCTAGACCGCAGTGAAGATCCGAACCTGCCGCAAGGGGCAGAGCCCTTATCGCGCTATGTTTCGGGCACGCCGCAACTCAAGCGTCGTCTTGACCAGATTGGTCTTATTGATGCGGCAGACGGCCCAAGCCTAATCCGAGCCCTTAAGCCCGGGCAGCGACTGGTGACACTTGAAGGGGCTGTTTGGCGCTGGGATGGTTTGATTGCTGCAGCTGATGCACCGAGTGCAGCGGCGCTGCGTCTGGCGCAAAAGAACCGCCTCGTTGAGCTGGATGAAGACATCATTCGCGCAAAGGGCGAACGCAATGCCTGGAAGCGCGAGGTCGATGCTCACGCGACAGCGCTTGACGGAGCACGGGGCAGCGAACGGCAATGTCGGGCAGCGTGGCGCACTGCGCAACACGCTATCGCCACGGCGCAGGCTGAACTCGACAAAGCCCAGCGCGCTCTTTCCGATCTCACCACTCGCAAATCGACGCTGGAAGATGCAAAACTCCGCGTGGCGAGCAGTGTGGGTGACGCGGAAATGGCCGAACAGGCCGCGCTCGACGCTTTGGCAGATCTGGCCGATGAAGACACGATGGCTGCGGCGGCTCAGGCGACACAAAGCCATGTCGTTGTTCTGCGCGAAAAAGCCGATGCGGCGCGCCTCAGCCTCAACACGCTCGAATCAACCAAGCGCCTGCGTACGACGCGCCTTGAGCAGTTGACGCGAGACATGGCCTCCTGGCAGCGCCGCCTTGATGGCGCGCGCAATCAATTGGCGACACTTGATGACCGCACCGCCGATGTGCAGGACCAACTCGCCGATATGGCAGATTCGCCAGACGGGTTTGACGAACGCAAAGCCCAGCTCGATGAGCAAATCGACATCGCCAGCGAGGATCACCAAGCCGCCGTCGAACGATTGAATAATGCACAAACCGCGTGGCGGGAGACCGACCGAGCGGTCAAGGCCGCAAACGATGCTCTCAATAATGTCCGCATTGAGCTTACCCGCGTCGAAGAGCGGCTCAAGGGGATCATCAGCCAGCGCCTGCAGATTGAGCGGCAGACCGAAGAGAACCTCGGCATTCCGGCAAGCCGCACGCTGGAAGCATCAGGCATTCGCCCGGAAGAACCGCTGCCCGCGGAGCAACCAACCGAACACAAGCTCGAGCGGCTCAAGGCCGAACGCGAGCGTTTGGGTGGGGTGAACCTATCGGCAGAGAAAGAAGCCGAGGAGATTCAAGAAAAGCTCGACACCATGGTGCGAGACCGCGACGATATCATTGAGGCGATCGCCAAACTGCGTGTGGCCATCGGCAATCTCAATCGCGAAGGGCGCGCGCGGCTCAATGAGGCCTTCGGCAAGGTCAATGCGCATTTCCAAGAGCTCTTCACCACGCTGTTCGGCGGCGGCACGGCAGAGCTGACCTTTGTGGAAAGCGATGACCCGCTCGAAGCAGGTCTCGAAATTATTGCCCGACCACCGGGCAAGAAGCCTCAAACCATGACGCTTCTCTCTGGGGGTGAGCAGGCGCTAACCGCCATGAGCCTCATTTTTGCGGTGTTCCTGACCAACCCCGCCCCCATCTGCGTGCTCGACGAAGTGGATGCGCCACTCGATGACGCCAATGTCGAGCGATTCTGCAATTTACTCGACTCGATGCGACACCGGACCCAAACTCGCTTTATGGTGATTACCCATAATCCAATAACCATGGCACGGATGGATCGGCTTTTCGGGGTCACGATGTCAGAACGCGGGGTCAGCCAGCTCGTTTCTGTCGATCTGCAAACCGCGGAAAGCTACCTAGAGACCGCCTAGGCTCTCGGTAATTCTTAAGAATCTTCACGTGCCGCCACCACTTCGCCACTCTTGCGCGCAGGACAGCATGCCGCACCCCTCAAACATTCAAAATTCAGGCGCGACAACAATAACTTACACAGTCGCAGCGCGCCTTGACACGTTTCGGGGCCACCACTATGTTGCGCGCGACTTAAAGGGCGACCGGAAATCCTCCGGAAAAGCCGACTATAGGGAGTTGCGGATGAACATACCTCCGGACGACCAAGGTCAGCCGAAAAGTGCCCGCGACGCGACGCGCGATCTTGCATCACGCATCGCTTCGGCCAAGAAGGAGCGCGATCTAGCGAACGGTAACGTTGCTGGTGGCGCTTCAGCAGATGCGAATGGAATGGCCCGCGGCATGCGCATGGGCTCCGAGTTCGTAGCGGCAATTTTGGTGGGAGCCGTAATGGGTTATCTCATCGACCTTGGTTTAGGAACGACGCCTTGGGCCATGATCATTTTATTGATCGTAGGCTTTGCAGCAGGCGTCAAAAATGTCGTTCGTACAGCGAACGAAATGAATGCCGCTTCGACGGTTGGGACCAATGAAGGCCCTGCTGACGCGAAGCGCGACGATAAAGATGACGCTTAGAGGGCTCCATGGCCGGTACTGACCCGATCCACCAGTTTGTCATCACCGATCTGATTCCGATTCATGTCGGAGATGAGGCCGCTGGTACCGCACTGAATCTCTCGTTCACCAATTCGGCCCTGTTTATGGCCGTTACGGTGGTGATCCTGACTGGTTTCATGGTTCTCTCCTCATCGCGTGCGGCGATGGTACCAAACCGGTTCCAGATGGCCGGCGAACTTCTATATAGTTTCGTCGCCAATATGTTGCGAAGTTCAGCGGGCACGGAAGGCATGAAGTTCTTCCCGTTCGTATTCTCGCTCTTTGGTTTCGTGCTCGTGGGTAACCTCCTCGGCATGTTCCCATACTTCTTCACCACAACCTCCCACATCATCGTTACTGCCGCTTTGGCGTTCCTCGTGATCGGTGTTGTGATCGTGTACGGTTTCTTCCGTCACGGCTTTAAGTTCCTCAAGCTGTTCGTACCGTCGGGTGTTCCCGGCTACGTCCTGCCGATTGTGGTGCCGATCGAGATCATTTCGTTCCTCTCGCGCCCAATCAGCCTTTCGGTTCGTTTGTTCGGCAATATCCTTGCCGGTCACATCACCCTGAAGGTTTTCTCTGGTTTCGTAGTTAGCCTTGGTGCCCTTGGCGCTCTCGGCTGGCTGGGTGCACTGCTGCCGCTCATCATGACGGTTGCAATCACAGCACTCGAACTCCTCGTCGCAGTCGTGCAGGCCTATGTGTTTGCAGTTCTGACTTCGATGTACCTCAACGACGCGGTTCACCCATCACACTAAGACGTTGAGTCTCTCAAACGGCGGCTTTTCGCCGGTAAACTTTGACCCTCGAAAGGACAAACAAATGGACGTTGAAGCCGCAAAGATGATCGGCGCCGGTATCGCAACCCTGGGTATGGCTGGTGCCGCCCTCGGCGTGTCGAACATCTTCTCGAACTTCCTCTCGGGCGCACTGCGCAACCCGTCTGCTGCTCCAAGCCAGACCGGTAACCTGATTTTCGGTATGGCTATGACCGAAGCACTGGGCATCTTCTCGTTCCTGGTCGCTCTGATCCTGCTGTTCGTTGCTTAATTAGCAACTTTAAGCGATCAATTCCGCAGCCGGATATTTTGTCCGGCTGCGCTTTATCTGGCCTCACGCCGGATGACCGGAATTAACGGGACACCGACCAGATGGTAACGCAAGCCTACGCTCAAGAAGCGGCAACGCCGACCGACGACACCGCGGTCCACGCTGACCACTCAGACACTCATGCAACTGTTTCGCATGGTGACGGTCACTCAGACGTGTTCCCGCCATTCGATCCGGCTACCTTCCCCAGCCAGTTGCTCTGGCTCGCAATCTGTTTCGCAGCGCTCTACCTCCTGATGAGCAAGCTGGCACTCCCGAAGGTCGGTAAGACCATCGAGACACGCCAGGCGACGATCGCAGCGGACCTCGCTGCTGCCGACGCCGACCGTCAGAAGACCGACGCTGCAATCGCATCGTATGAAAAGGCACTTGCCGAAGCCAAGTCTAAGGCTCAGGCGATCGCTGCCCAGACACGCGACGCAATCAATGCCGACATCACTGCAAAGCGTACCGCTGCAGAAGCAGAACTGACCGCCAAGGTCACCGAAGCTGAAGCGCGTATCGCAGCGACCAAGGCTGCCGCACTCACTAACGTTGATGAAATTGCTGCCGACACCGCACAGGCTGTCGTTAGCCAGATCGTTGGCGACGTTTCTGCCGACAGCATTCGCGCTGCCGTTGCTAAGGTGAAGGGTTGATCGCCATGCCATACTGGATGGACAATAGCTTTTTCGCCCTCGTAGGCCTCGTGATCTTCATTGGCCTGCTGGTTTACCTCGGCCTGCCACGCATCATCGGCGGCATGCTCGATAAGCAGATCGCCAAGATCGAAACCGATCTGTCGGAAGCCAAGCGCCTCCGCCAGGACGCAGCTGCCCTGCTCGTTGAATACGAACAGAAGCGTATTGCTGCTGAGAAGGACGCTCAGGACATCATCGCTTCGGCTCAGGAAGAAGCGAACCGCCTGACTGTTGAAGCCAAGGCTTCGCTGGAAGAGCTCGTAACCCGCCGCACCAAGGCTGTGGAAGACAAGATCGCCCAGGCAGAATCGCAGGCAATCGCGGAAGTCCGCGCGCGCTCTGCAGATCTGGCAGTGGAAGCCGCCCGCGTTGTGCTCTCCGATGAAATGAACCGCAATGGCGGCAAGATCATCGACGCAGCTATCGCGGACGTGAGCACCAAGCTCAACTAAGTCTGATATTAGACAACCGAATTTAAAGGCGGGCAGCAATGTCCGCCTTTTTTTGTTTTGGCGCTTCGGTGACGAATACCCCCTCCTAGCTTCCCCCTGAAAAGGGGAGCGATTGGACCGAGTGCGCGCAAAGGCTGCCACGAGCACCGGAATGCCCCTCCTCCGTCGTTCAGGCGAGGTTGGGTGGGGCACTTACCAGCCACACCTCGCGATCCGGACCAAAAACGACCATGCCGAATTGACGCAGGCGCAAAACTCGCGCATGGTCCGGGCAACTGCGGGAGAGACTGGCTACTGCCAGCGCCGAAGGAGCAACCGCCCCGGAAACTCTCAGGCAAACGGACCGCAGTTAAACGAACACTCTGGAAAGCGAATTGGCCGAGCCAATTCCACCGAAGGAGCAACTGGCGCTCAGCCAGGAAATCTCTCAGGGCAAGGACAGAGGGGGCACGCACTCCGCGACAGCGGAGGACATCGTGCTGACCTCTAACCCGAGTTGTTCATGGCATCTTCAGGCCCAGAAGACCTACATCAGACCCCGCTTTACGAAAAACACGTCGCTGCGAGCGGCCGCATCGTCCCGTTCGGGGGCTATGCCCTACCCGTGCAATATCCCAGTGGGATAATGAACGAGCACAAGTGGACCCGCGACAATGCCGGCCTGTTCGACGTCAGCCATATGGGACCGAGCTTTGTCCGTCTAAACGCGCCAAGCGGCGACGCCGAAGCCGATCACGCCGCAGTTTCCGCGCTGATCGAACCTCTCATTTGCGGGGACATTGCCAGTCTCAAACCCGGGCAAATCCGCTATTCACTCCTGCTCAATGAACAGGGCGGCATTATAGACGATCTGATGATCGCCCGGTCGCCTGATGAGGCCGGTGTGCTTTATGTGGTGGTCAACGCCGGGACCAAGGATGGCGACTTCGCGCTGATCGAGAAGGCACTGCGCGACAGCGCCGTTCTTGTACGCGCGGATCATGACAACGCCCTTCTCGCACTGCAAGGCCCTGAAGCGGTAAACGTTATTGCCGGTCTTATCCCGGACGCGGTCCAACTTGGGTTTATGACCCACGCCAATATGAGCTGGAACACAATTCCGGTGACCATAGCGCGCGCTGGATATACCGGCGAAGACGGTTTTGAAATTCTCACCCCCGCAGCACATGCCGAAGATTTCTGGGATGCCCTTCTCACAGATGATCGGGTCAAACCCATCGGTCTTGGTGCTCGGGACAGTCTTCGCCTCGAAGCTGGCCTGCCGCTTTATGGGCATGACCTCAACGAAACGATCTCCCCCATCGAAGCAGGATTAGGCTTTGCCGTATCGAAGCGCCGTCGGGAAGCCGCTGATTTTCCGGGTGCGCAGCGCATTCTGGCAGAGCGCGATGGCCAGCTGAGCCGCAAGCGCGTTGGCATGATCATCGAGGGCGCCCCTGCGCGCGAAGGCGCTGACATTACCGATAGCGCAGGCACTGTCATCGGTGTCGTCACCAGTGGCGGCTTTGCGCCATCGCTGAACAAGGCCATAGCTCTGGGCTTTGTCAGCCCAGAACACGTCGCCACCGGCACCAAATTACAGGTTCTCGTCCGCAACCGAGCGCAAGCCGCCGAAGTTGTTGAGACGCCATTCGTCCCACACCGTTATTTCCGCAAATCGATCTGAGGCCCCAGATGACCACCAAGTTTACCCAGGACCACGAATATATCCGCGTTGAAGGCACCACGGGCGTTGTCGGCATCACGCCATACGCTCAAGACGCGCTTGGCGACATTGTTTTCGTCGAGCTGCCAAGCGTCGGCAAAGTCCTCAAGAAGGGCGATGAAGCAGCCGTGGTTGAATCGGTCAAAGCGGCATCGGAAATCTACGCTCCAGTTGCGGGCACCGTTACCGAAGTCAATGAAGCGCTGAGCGGCGAGCCAGGCTTGATCAACACCGATCCGGAAAATGCCGGTTGGATCTACAAGATCGAGATCGCCGATGCCGGCGAGCTGGATGGCTTGCTCGATGCCGCTGCCTACGCAGATATGACGAAGTAAGACCCTCGATGCGATATCTTCCCCACTCTGCCCACGAACGTGCCGACATGCTCGGCACCATTGGCGCGGCCAATGTTGAGGCGCTGTTCAGCGCCGTGCCAAACTCCGCACTCAAGAGTTTCACCCTTGATCTGCCAGCCCATAGTCCTGAGTTCCTGGTTGAAGCGCATATGCGGGCGCTGGCGAACAAGAACCATGCTGCAGGCAATGGACCATTCTTCGTTGGCGCTGGCGCTTACCGGCACCATATTCCAGCGACCGTGGACCACCTTATCCAGCGTTCAGAATGGCTGACGGCCTATACGCCTTATCAGCCGGAAATCTCGCAGGGCACATTGCAGATGCTCTTCGAATTCCAGACGCAGGTGGCCAAGATCACCGGCATGGATGTGGCCAACGCTTCGCTCTATGACGGATCGACCGGAACAGCCGAAGCGGTGCTGATGGCGCGCCGCATCACCCGCAAAAACCGCGTTCTGCTCTCGGGCGGCCTCCATCCGCATTATCGCGATGTGGTAAAAGCCTATCTCAAGGATGATCCCGATCTCGTCTGCCTCTCCCCTTCCCCCGAGGGACAGGGAGACATTCTGGAGCAGATCGACGGCAACACTGCCGCCATCGTCATCCAGACCCCGGATTTCTATGGCCACCTGCGCAATCTTAAAGCCGCAGCGGACGCCGCTCACGCTTTTGGGGCGCTGCTCATTGTGGTTGTCACTGAAGTCGTGTCCTTGGGCCTTCTCGAGGCTCCTGGTGCGCTTGGGGCAGACATTGTCGTGTGCGAAGGGCAATCGATTGGCAACGCTCTGAACTTTGGCGGACCGTACCTCGGGCTGATGGCCTGCAAGAAGGAATACATCCGGCAAATGCCTGGACGTTTGTGCGGTGAGACGGTCGATGCCGACGGGAACCGCGGATTTGTGCTGACCCTTTCGACCCGCGAGCAGCATATCCGCCGCGAAAAGGCGACGAGCAATATCTGCACCAACTCGGGGCTCTGTGCCCTCGCCTTCTCCATCCACATGGCACTGCTCGGCGAAGCGGGCTTTGTGCGCCTCGCGCGGCTCAACCACGCGAACGCCATCAAGCTTGCCGACGCACTGGCGAGCGTTACGGGCGTCAGCGTTTTGAACAAAACGTTCTTTAATGAAATGACCATCCGCACGGGCAAGCCTGCTGATCAGGTGGTGGAAGCACTGGCGCGCAAGGGCATTTTGGCTGGGGTTCCGGCAAGCCGCCTGCTGCCAAACGATCCAGACGTTGAAAACCTCATCATCCTCGCTGCAACCGAGCTGACAACGGAGAGCGATATTGCAGCCCTGACAGCGGCGCTTTCGGAGGTATTGGCATGAGCATGAATACGCAAGGCCGCCCGACCGGTGTGGGCACTGCCAGTACTGGCGCATCAGGTTCGGCACTGCTGCCCGATGAGCCGCTGCTGTTTGAAATTGGCGATACCGAACATTCCGGCGTTGATCTGCCTGATGTTGAAATCACCACTGCGCGTCTGGGTGGGTTTGAACGCAAAACCAAGCTCGACCTCGCGGGACTGACTGAGCCGGAAGCCATGCGCCATTACGTGCGCCTGTCGCGGCTCAATCATTCGATCGATAGCGGCATGTATCCGCTCGGATCGTGCACGATGAAGCACAACCCGCGGCTGAACGAAAAAACTGCGCGCTTGCCGGGCTTTTCGGACATTCACCCGCTGCAACCTGTCTCGACGGTTCAGGGCGCGCTCGAACTAATGAATGAACTCAGCCACTGGCTGATGACCTTGACCAATACGGCCGCTGTCGCGTTATCGCCCAAGGCGGGTGCGCATGGCGAACTCCTGGGCATGATGGCCATCAAGGCTGCGCAGGACGCCAAGGGCGAAAGCCACCGGAACGTCGTTCTGGTTCCGGAAAGTGCGCATGGCACCAATCCGGCCACGGCGGCCTTCCTCGGCTATACGGTTAAGCCAGTGCCAGCCAAGGCAGACGGCACCGTAGACGTGGAAGCGGTGAAGACTGCAATTGCGCCAGACGTCGCTGCGATCATGCTGACCAACCCCAATACCTGCGGGCTGTTCGAGCCGCAGGTGATCGAGATCGCCAAGGCGATCCACGATGCAGGGGCGTATTTCTACTGTGATGGCGCGAACTTTAACGCCATTATGGGCGTGGTGCGTCCGGGCGATCTCGGCATCGACGCCATGCACATCAACTTGCACAAGACCTTCTCGACGCCACATGGCGGGGGCGGACCGGGCGCAGGCCCTGTGGTCCTGTCCGAAGCGCTGGCGCCTTTCGCACCCGTGCCGTTTGTCCGCAAGGGCGCTCAGGGGCTGGAACTGGTCGAGCATGTCGAGAACCAAGCTCTGGGCCGCGTAACGGCCTTCCACGGGCAGATGGGCATGTATGTGCGGGCGCTGACCTATATGCTCAGCCATGGCGCTGACGGACTGGCGCAGGCGGCAGAAGACGCTGTCCTCAACGCGAACTACGTCAAGGCGCGGCTTCAGCATCTGTTCTCGGTGCCCTTCCCGGACTACCCGACGATGCACGAAGCCCTGTTTGACGACAGCTTCCTCAAGGACACCGGCGTCACCACGCTCGATTTTGCCAAGGCACTGATCGACGAGGGCTTCCACCCAATGACCATGTACTTCCCTCTGGTTGTGCACGGGGCGATGCTGATCGAGCCGACAGAAAGCGAAAGCAAGCAGACCTTGGACCGCTTCTGCGATGTCATGGCGGAGCTGGCCACCGAGGCAAAATCTGGCAATGCCGCTCGATTCACCGGCGCACCGATGAAGGCACCGCGTCGACGTCTCGATGAAACGCGTGCGGCGCGTCAGCCGATCCTCAAGTGGGAACGAGCAGCCGAAATGCCAAAGGCCGCTGAATAAAGAAAAGGCCCGGAGCGATCCGGGCCTTTTTTATATCATGTCAGAAGCTCCTGCCTGTCGCGCAGAGCGCTTAGGCGAGGGTCTTAGCCGCGTGGGTCGAAGCCGACCCAGATGGTGATGCTTTCGCCGCCCAGGTATGGGATCTTGACGTTTTCGACGACCTTGACGAATTCCGACATTTGAGCCGGAGGCGTCAGTGCCACGGGTACGTTGTATTTTTCCGAGAAGATCGCCTGACCGTCACGTTCGACCGCAAAACGGATCGGTGCGTTGACCGAGGTCTGCTTGCCGGAAGGACCGAGCAGAATACGACCGCTGACGCCCATGTTGACGGTGATCTGACCGTTGGAGACCACGCAGTTGCGCGTCGCTTGGTCGATCACGCCCTGATACTGGAGCGCGCGGGCGTCGCCGGTGCGACCGCCGCCATAAAAATACATGGCCTCGCCGCCGAGACGGACCTTAATGGCAGGGCATTCCGTAGCGATGACTGGCAAGGCGTTGGTCTGTGCGCTGGCAACGGCAATTGGCGCTGCTGTCGCGTTTTGTAGGCCAGCATTGGACGACGAGCTGCCACCGAACATGCTGCCCATGGAGCAGCCAGCCAGAAGCGTGGCAAAGCCAAGTGCGGAGCCAATGCGGAGCGTGGAGACTAGGGAGTTCATCATCTAAAGCTGTCTCCAGAAGCTCAGGCTGCGTTGAGCGCAGTTAAAATAGCCGGGGCACCGCTGGCATTAACGCCAGGCGCATCCTCGACAAACACGGCATCAACGACACCATCGCGAATAATCATAGCGGCGCGCGCATAGCGATGACCCATGCCAAAGGCGCTGAAATCGCGATCAAGCCCGAGAGCGCTCGCAAAGTCCGCATTGCCATCGGCGATGAAGGTAATTTCATTGAGCGCGTTGGACGCTTCGGCCCAAGCCTTCATGACATGAGCATCATTGGCTGCGGCGCAAACAATCTTGGTCACGCCGGCCGCGCGAAGCTTTTCAGCATTGGCAAGGAAGCCGGGCAGATGATTGACGTGGCAGGTTGGGGTAAATGCACCGGGGACTGAGAACAGAACGACCAAGCCTTCGCCGAGCGCTGCAGCGCTATCGACATCGGTGGTGCCTTCTGCCGTTACCAACTTGATCCCAACTGAAGGGATCGGATTGCCGCGTTCAATCATCGTTGGATTGGCCCCTATTTGGCGGATACGCCGCCCTACCTCAAATACTAGTCATCCGATATGCGCTTCTAGGATCACAAGCAAGTCAAAGGCTGCAACAACAGCATGCAGCATTAGTCGGTGGCTGGCTCAATCATCCCGCGAACCGCATAGGCTCCCTGATCGGTCATGAATGTGATCTCCACAGTCTGACCTTCCAAGGCACTATTGTCGGTTTTGTTCAATATGGGAAGCAGGACTAGGGGCTCCCCAAGGCTTTTTTGCGGCGCACCAAATACTGGACCGGAGGGGCCCATATCGATGATGACGCTGTCCGGATCGATTTCTGCTGAGAGGTCGCGAACCCAGACGCTCTTGCCATCTGCGTTCAAACCCAATGCCCCATAGGCAGGACTGTCTTGGTCCCACGCGATTGGGACATCTGCCAAGGCCTGCTTCAGGCGTGAAGCATTGGCGCGGTCAGCTTGATGCGTATTAAGGTCGAGCTCAAAATTAACTTGCGCGGGAATGCAAATTTCTTCGCAGATACCGAGAACGGCATCGAGCTTGAGGGTGCCCGACGGGTCGGACACATCCACCTCAAAGGGGAGGATGACGTCACCGTGATACACATAATCGAGAAGGCTGCCGATGCGTTTGCGCTCTGGATAGGGCCAGTGGACGGCGACGTCCGTAACCCCCTCACTTTTCCCAAAATCAAACTGCGCGGCAAAACCCGCCTGCCCTGGAACGCGCCAATAGGTGTTCGTGGTCGGCGGCATTTTCAGCTCTAAACCGGCCCAAGTCTTACCCTCAGAATCAACATTCCCATCGCTAATGAGACGCACTTCAACCGCAGGCGCGATCTCGACCCAAGGGGTCTCTGCGCCAATAACTGGCGCGGCTGACAGTAAAAAAATGAGGGAAACAATTGAGCGCATGACCCATTGGAACACAGATAACATGGAAAAACAAAGGCATGATGTAAGCGAGCATGATGAGTTTAGCGTATGCCGCGCTTGGCACTCAGGCTCTAGCATTCTAGAATAGTCATATGAATTCGCTCGAAGGTCACTTCCTCATCGCCATGCCTGACATGGACGATGAAAATTTTACGGAAAGCGTCATCTTTGTCGTCGGACACGGCGACGAGGGCGCGATGGGGCTCGTGGTCAACCAACCACTTGAGACCATGACCTTTGCTGACGTGCTCGACGAATTGGACCTGAGCGCCCCGCAATCGACCAAGCGCCTGCCAGACTCAAACGGCGAGCGCATTGTCCTGCGTGGCGGACCGGTCGAAAAGGGACGCGGGTTTGTGCTGCACACCGGCGATTACACCAGCGGCAATACCTATAAGGTGAACGATGGCGTTGGGCTAACGGCAACCTTGGATGTGATGCGCGCCATGGCCTATGGCCCGGCTCCGCAGCGCTCGCTGTTTGCTCTGGGGTGTTGCGGCTGGAGCCCCGGCCAATTGGAAGATGAAATCGCCGCTAATGGCTGGCTGACCATTCCCTATGACCGGGCTCTGCTATTCGATGTCCCACCAGAAAAGCGCTATCAGCACGCGCTTGATAGCCTGCGGATCACGCCCGCCTCGCTAAGCTCAGCCGTCGGGCACGGCTAAGGCGACAAACTCGGGCTTAGCGCCCGAGTTGTGCTGCGAGTTTCTTACCCAGTTCAACGCCACTGATAGCGCCCGAGAACGCAAAGCCCTGCGCATAGCGGCAGTTGAGCTGACGCAAGCGCTCGATCTCGTCCAGCGTCTCAACGCCTTCAGCGATCACCATCAAATCAAGATCAGTCGCCATGCTGACGATGGCGCGGATGATCGGCGCCTGCGTGTTGGCAATGCCGGAATCCGTGCCCAAGCGGATAAAGTTCGCTGGGATTTTGATGGTGTCGATTGGGAAGCGGTGCAGATAGCTAAACGAGGAGTGACCCGTACCGAAATCATCGAGCGCGATGCCAAGTCCCAGATTGCGCAGCGCTTCGAGCATGAAGGCTGAGTGCTCAGGATTGGTCATCACCTGACTTTCGGTGATTTCGAGCTTGAGGTAATTCGCCAAGTCGCGATCTTGCGCCAAGAGGCTGCGCATATCGTTGAGGATATTGTCGTTGGCGAGCTGGGACGGCGAGAGGTTAACCGAGATGAAGAAATTCTCGGGCAAGCCAATCGTCGTCATCCACTCACGGGCTTGAGCTGCGGCCTGTTCAAAGGCGAGGCGACCCAGACGGCTGATCTGACCAGAGCGCTCGGCCAAAGGCACGAACTCATCGGGCGTGACGATGCCACGGGTTGGATGGTTCCAGCGCATCAGCGCTTCACACCCGGCAAGTTGGCCGGAATGGATGTCCATGATCGGCTGGAACTGAACCTGCAGCTCGCCCAGCTTGAGACCGCGTTCGAGGTCTTCTTCACTGGCCTTGTTGTACGAGGCAATGGAGCGGGCCGAAGCGCGATAGGCTTCGATACGATCGCCGCCCAGACGCTTTGCGTAATACATCGCCAGTTCGGCGTCGCGCAGCACATCCTGAGGCGTGGACGGGTTGCTGTCGTAGATGGTGACGCCAATAGAGGCGGTCAGCATCAAATCACGATCACCAAAGTTGAAAGGCTGCTTGAGAGCCTTACGGATCTGCTCAGCCGTTTCAGCGATTTTTGCGGCCGCCTGTTCCGACGCCAAGATGACGGCGAACTGATCGCCGGTCACGCGGGCAAGCGTATCAAGCGGGCGCATCAGACGCGAGATACGGCGCGAAATGGCCAGCAGCACCGAATCTGCTGCGGAGTGGCCAATGCGCTCCTCAAGCTCCATGAACCGATCAATGTCGATAAGGAACACGGCCGGCTTGATCCCACCCGGCGCGCGGGCACGGACCAGTGCGCGATCCAGGCGATCCAAGAACAACTGACGGTTTGGCAGGCCAGTCAGGCTATCGTGCACAGCGTCATGCAAGAGACGTTCGCGCGCAGCACGATCTTCAGTGACATCCTGCAACGTACCGACGATACGGTTGACCTGGCCGTCGCCACCCAGAACGGGCTTTACGCGCATGCGGAAGGTACGGAAATTGCCATCGTGACCGGCAATCCGCATATCGGCGGAAACCTTGCCGCGGCGCAGCTCAACCAGCGTATCGAAAGCGGTACGGAAGCGATCGCGGTCTTCGGGATGCACACGGTCGAGCCAGCGCTTGATGGCGCCGCGCAACGCACCGCGCTTTTCGCCGAGGCGCGTCGCCAGTTCATCACTGACGGTGACGCGGTCGCGCTCGATATTCCAATCAAAGACGAAGTCGCCCGAACCCGTGAGGGCGAGCGCACGGCGCTCCACTTCGGACAGGGTGCCAATGGTCACCTGACCTTCAGAGAAGGCGTGTTGGACCGCCGTAAAGCCCAAGAGCATGACAATGAGCACCAAGCCGCCAGCTACGGCTGGCTGGGCAATATCATTGGTCACCTGACCCGAGATAACGAGCCAAGAATAGAACAGCAGGGCGATAAAGATAATCCACGTGGGGACCAGCAGCACAGCGCGGTCATAGCCGCGCAAAGCCAGCATCAGGATCAAGAAGAAGCCAGAAACGCCGAGCATGGCCAGAACCACACGCGCAATGGTTGCGGCAATGGCGGGCTGGAAGAAAGCGAAGGCAAAGAGAGCGAGAAACAGCGCGGCGAGCCCCATCGCCAAATGGACGAAGCGCAGATGCCAGCGGTGTAGATTGAGATAGATAAACAAGAACCCGGCAAGGGTTGTCGCTAAGAGCGCCTCCGCCGCCGCACGCCATGGTTGAACGCCGTCAGCAGGCAGGTTGAGAATGCGCCCGAGGATGCCAAAATCGATCAGCAGGTAGATCAATACCGCCCATGCAAACGCGGCAGTGACCGGGAATACGCCGCGTCCCTTGACCACGAACATGATGGTGAGAAACACCGCTGCGAGCGAGGCAACGCCGAGGACCACGCCACGGAACAGGGTGAACGAGTTCACGTAGTCGCGGTAGGCGTTCGGCTCCCAGAGGTACAGCTCTGGCAGGCTGGCGCCGCTCAGCTCAGCGATCACGGTCATGGTGGCGCCCGGGTCGAGCGTCACCTCAAATACGTCCGCTTCCGGGTCGACGACGCGTTCTGGGCGGATGCCAGAGCTTGGCGTGACGGTGGTGATGCGGCTTTGCCCCAAATCGGGTGTCAGCACCCCAGAATCAGGCAGGCGGTAATAAGGGGAAACCAACAAGCGTTCGATCTGCTGATCGCTGTCGTTGCGCAAGGCGAACAAGGCAAAGCTTGGATTGGTGCCCAGCTCGTTGGCCAACACCTCAATGCGCCGGATGATGCCGCTGCTGTCCGGCGCGGTCGAAAGCTGCACACGGCCATCCTGACCGGGAACAATTTCGACAACATCCGACAAATTCACAGCCTTCACGTCCTCGGGGACGGAAATGACTTCAAAACCTTGCGCTGGCGCTAGGCTAAACAGAGCGAGCGCGAACACGGTCGCGAGTGCAAACAGATGACGCATTAGAGGCAGTTAAATCCTGCGCTAGGCTTCATTATGGCAACGGTCGCAGATCGTGAAAACAATCTCTGACACAGCTTGGTCGGTTCATCCTCCAGAGGATCGATTAACTTGGTACGGGAGAAACCATGACGCGACAAGCTTCTGACATTGTTGCGAGGAAGCAACATGTGGATCAGACGTAGCGCTGCGTTGATTTTTGCCAAGACAACATCATCCAGCGCTCGCGCGAAAGCCCCATTAAAATATGGTCGGCCCAACGCCCGTCGATCTGCAAATAGTGGTCGGCAAACCCCTCTTCCTTGAAACCATTCTTTTCGAGAACACGGCGGGACGCGCGGTTGTTCGGAATGAAGGCCGCGTGGAGGCGGTGTAAATCCAGCGTCTCAAAGGCGAAGGGTATGAGGAGTGCGACGGCACGACTCATAATCCCCTGCCCCGCATAGCGTTGGCCCATCCAATAGCCAAGATTGGCGAACTGAGCGGCACGGCGGCGGATGTTGGAAAGCGTCACACCGCCAACGAGGATATCCTTTTGTCCGTCGTGGAGGAAAACGAAGAACGTATAGTCCGTGCCTTCTTCCGCCTCGATGCGCGCGCGCTTGACGCGATGGGCGTAGATACGTCGCGCCAAATCCTTTTCAGACCAGCGGGGTTCATAGGGACGGAGGAAATCATAGCTTTGCCGACGCAGCGTTGCCCACTGATCGTAGTCGCGCATAGCGGGCAAGCGGAGGGTAATGTCTCCGGCCTTTAACACAACCAGCGATGCTGGAGATGACCAAGGCCAGAGCATGATGATTACCGCTTTAGGGTTTCGCCAATGGTTTGAACGTCGGCCAGATGATCAATCGGACCGATGCCGGCCAGTGTGGGGACACCGGTGGTGAAGATTTGTTCCGCCACTTCCCGCACGCGCGCCGCAGTGATGCGGTTGATGCGTTCCACTGTTTCAGCCATCGGGATCGTGCGGCCCCAAAGGATCTGCTGACGGGCCAACTGGCCAGCGCGCGCCGATGGGCTTTCGAGCGACATGAGGAGCCCGGCGCGAATCTGATTGCGGACGCGCATCACTTCTTCATCGGTGATGGTCTCGGTGGCACGACGAAGCTCATCGAGCACGACAGGGATCAGCTCGGGCACTTCTTCTTCGCCGGTTGCTGCTGCAACGCCGAAGACGCCGCTATCGGCGAAGGCCCAGTGGAAGGCATAGACCGAATAGCAAAGGCCACGCTTTTCACGCACCTCTTGGAAGAGACGCGAGCTCATGCCGCCGCCGAGAATGGAAGCGAGCACTTGCGAGGCGTAGAACCCATCAGAATTATAGGCGCGGCCCTGGAAACCCAGAACGATATGGGCCTGCTCGTGATCCGAGGAGACACGCGCTTCCCCGCCCTGATATTCGGCGCGCTGCGGCGCTGGAGCGCCATTTGGCGTCAAATCAGCAAAGCGGCTGCGCGCGACCTCGACAAGGCCATCGTGATCGACATTGCCAGCTGCGGCCAAAACCATGTGGTCGCCCACATAGTTGCGGCGCATATACTTGTGGACCGTGTCGGCAGAGAACTCCCGGACCGATTCCGCAGTGCCCAAAATGGTGCGGCCAATCGGCTGATTGGGGAAAGCAGCCTGCTGGAACATGTCAAAGACATAGTCGTCGGGATTGTCGCGGGCAGCGCCAATCTCCTGAACAATCACCTGCTTTTCGCGAGCGAGTTCGTCTTCATCGAACTTGGAGTTCTGCAGAATGTCGGAGAGGATGTCGGCAGCGAGAACGACGTCGTCCTTGAGCACGCGAGCGAAATAGCCTGTGTGTTCAATGGAAGTCGCAGCATTGAGATCGCCGCCCACATTTTCAATTGCTTCCGCAATTTCGAGCGCAGTGCGGGTGTGCGTCCCCTTGAAAGCCATATGCTCCAAGAGGTGCGAGACACCATGCTCGGTTTTGCGCTCGGAGCGCGCACCGGCGCGGACCCAAACTCCCAGAGAAGCGCTTTCCAGATGCGGCATGTCATCAGTCAACACGACCATGCCGTTATCAAGAGTAGTCGATTTTACGCTCACACTGGTCCTCCTGAGCCTTCAGCCGAAGCTGCAGCCCCTTGTTAGTTCGCGCGGCTACGAGCGCCGATAAAATCTTCGATCAATTGTTGATCATTCGCAAGGACAGTTAGCCGTTCTTCACGATCGTAAAGATCCGCCAACCACGATGGAAGCGGAGGATTGATGCCGGATGCGGCTTCAACTGCTGCCGGGAACTTGGCCGGGTGCGCAGTCGAGAGCGAAATCATCGGCACTTCAGACTTTGGCTGAGCCTGTGCCACGCCAACGGCGACCGCCGTGTGAGGGTCGAGAAGATAAGCACTCTGGGCTTGCGTGTCCGCGATAACCTTGCTGGTTTCCGCTTCGCCGGTGGTCCCGGCTGCAAAGTCCTTGCGGATGGCCGCAATGGCATTTGCTGGAAGATCGAACCCGCCAGACTGCTTCAACCCAGCCATCATGCGCGATACGCCTTCAGCATCACGTCCGGCGCTTTCAAACAGCAAACGTTCAAAGTTCGAGGAAATCTGAATATCCATCGATGGCGAGATGGTCGGCGCGACGCCGTTCATCTCATAGCGACCGGTATCGAGGGTACGACGCAGGATGTCGTTGGCATTGGTGGCGATGATCAGTTTTTCGACCGGCAGGCCCATCTGCTTGGCGCAGTAGCCTGCAAAGACGTCGCCGAAATTACCGGTCGGGACCGTGAAACTCACCTTGCGATGCGGCGCGCCAATCGCGACAGCCGAGGTGAAGTAATAGACGATCTGCGCAACAATGCGGCCCCAATTGATCGAGTTGACGCCCGACAGGCGCACGCGATCGCGGAAAGCATGGTTGTTGAACATGGCTTTGACGGCGTCCTGACAATCGTCAAAGGTGCCTTCAAGCGCGATATTGTGAACGTTGGAATCGAGCACGGTCGTCATCTGACGACGCTGAACTTCCGACGTACGCCCCTTGGGGTGCAGGATGAAGATGTCAGTGGTGTCGCGGCCACGGAAGGCTTCAATAGCCGCTGACCCCGTGTCGCCTGAAGTGGCGCCGACAATGGTTGCCCGCAGGCCGCGTTCGGCCAGGATATGATCCATGATGCGGCTGAGGAACTGCATCGCCACATCCTTGAAGGCCAAGGTCGGGCCGTGGAACAGCTCGAGGACGAAGTGGCCGGGCTCAAGTTCTACGAGCGGCGCCACCGAAGGATGGCGGAAAGTGGCGTAAGCTTCCTCGATGATGCGCTTTAGGGTCTCGGCTGGGATTTCATCGCTAGTGAAGCGAGAGATCACTGCATAAGCGACCTCCGCATAAGGCTTACCAGCAAAGCTCGCAATTTCCGCATGAGTGAACTGCGGCCAAGTTTGCGGCACATAAAGACCACCGTCCGAAGCAAGACCTGCGAGAACGGCATCGGAGAAACCAAGCGCAGGCGCCTGGCCGCGCGTAGAAACAAACTGCATCGAGGGAAAGCGCCCTTTTAGAATTGCTGCAACCTAGTCAAAGCCGACGAGAGCTGCAAGCTTTCGCCACAGTCAAAGTCAGACTTCTCTTCGCGCCTGTCGCCAGAGCCAATAGCCCAGCATTAGAACAGCGATGATGGCGAAACCATACCAAGTCATGGAATAGCCAAGGTGATTATTGGTGAAGGTGACTTTCGTCTCGCCTGCCTGTGGGAGAACGCCGGGTTCACCCGCCAGCATATCAACGTAAAACGGCGCCAGTGGAGCCAAGGCAGGATCAACCATTGTCCCCATGCGGGCGATGTTGCGAACCCATTCGACCCGGTCTGAGGTATTGGGTTCTGGGGTCATCCAGCCAAGCTGTTCATCCTGACGCCAGAGGCCAACAATCGTGATCGTTTCCGGATCATCGCCGTGCAGGTCGCCAAGCGCTGCCTGTTCCTGAAATTCTTGTGGAACGTAGCCACGGTTGACGAACACCGTGCCACCATCGACCAACTCAAACGGGGTGACCACCCAATAGCCGGGCCCCTTGTAGGGACCACGCGGATCGGTGAGGCTGGTGAAGACAGTTATGGTCTGCGTGTAGCGGAATGTGCCGGTTAGGCTGACCGGGGTAAAATTCCAGTCATCGGGCTCAAGCTGCTGCCACTGGTCGACGCTCGGTACGGGGACTGGCTCCGCATCCAAACGCTGATCGACAGCTGCGATCAACGCCTCCTTCTCAGCCAAGCGGTCCATCTGCCAGCCGCCCAAGAACACGCATGTGCCCGCGAGGGCCAGCATGATCGCGGCGAACAAATAGTCGGTCAACTTCAAACCGCGGCGCTTTGGCAAAACAGCTGAGGGCGATGGCATCGTCAATCTCCAACAAAAAAGGGCGCAGCAATGCCGCGCCCCTATTCATGTCTAAGCCGAGGCTTAGTGGCTCAGGGCAACGCCCCATGCACCCCAGATATAGATGGTGGCGAAGAGGAACAGCCAAACAACGTCCACGAAGTGCCAGTACCAAGCAGCGAACTCGAAGCCGAGGTGACGCTGTGGGGTGAAATGGCCCTTCATTGCGCGAAGCAGGCAAACGGCCAGGAACACCGTACCGACGATCACGTGGAAACCATGCAGACCGGTCGCAGCCACGAAGGTCGAACCGTACATGTTGCCAGTGAACGAGAAGCCAGCGTGGCTGTATTCAAGGTACTGAACGTAAGTGAAGACAACGCCGAGAGCGACGGTGAGTGCAAGACCCCACTTGAGACCCTTGCGATCACCTTCGAGCAGCGCATGGTGTGCCCAGGTCACGGTGGTGCCCGAGGTCAGCAGCAGGAGGGTGTTAAAGAGTGGCAGGTGGAACGGATCGAAAAGTTCGATGCCGGTTGGTGGCCAATGACCGCCGGTTGCCGCGACACGAGCGTACTGTTCAATATCATCGTAACGGAAGAAACCGTCGAAATATGCCCAGAAGACACCGGCGAAAACCATGACTTCCGAAGCAATGAACAGGATCATGCCATAGCGGTGGTGCATAACCACGACTGGGGTATGATCAACGCCGTTCTCGGCTTCCTTAACAACGTCGCTCCACCATGCGTACATGGTGTAGAGCACACCGGCGGTGCCGATGGCGAAGACCCATGGGGTCCAATTCTGCATCCAGAAGATCGCGCCTACCGCCATAATGAAGATTGCGGCGGACATGACGAACGGCCAGGGACTGGGTTCGACCATGTGATATTCATGGTTCTTTTCTATGGCGGCCATGTTCAGCTTCCCTCACTGTCTGAAGCGTAGAAGGTATACGAGAGTGTGATCTCTTTTATCGTGGCGAGTTCGTGGTTCTCGTCCAGATCGGGATCAACGAAAAATACGATGGGCATTTCCACGGTTTCGCCCGGCTGCAGTGTCTGCTCATTGAAGCAGAAGCACTGGATCTTATTGAAATAGATACCAGCTTTATCCGGAGCCACATTGAACACAGCCATGCCGGTCGTAGGCTTATCGGAATTGTTGGTCGCTATGTAATTCACAGTACGAACCTGACCGATCTGGTCGGTCGAGATCGGCGCAGCTTTCACGGTCCATGGCAGAGCACGATCAACATTAACGTCGAAGCGCGTGCTCATGGCGCGGTCGATAACACCCTTGGGGTTACCGTCGGCATTTTGTGTCGTGCCACCATAACCAGTGACCTGGCAGAACAGCTGGTAAAGCGGAACAGAAGCAAAAGCCAGACCCACCATGCCGATAGCAAGCGACGCAAGAACAATACCTGTGCGCTTATTCTTCGGATTCTGGGGAGCGTGACTTAGACCTGCAACGTCAGCCATTACAGCGCCCGATCAAAGATTGCAGGACCAAACTTGACGATGGTCAGCACGTAGAAGGTGATGCAGAACATGGCCAAGGCCAGCGCCAGCGCCCAAGAGCGACGGGCCCGCTGCTTGCGGAATGCGAGCATCTGTTCTTCGGTCAAATCGTTTGGCGCAAGCTTTGCGCCTACTAATTTGCTCATGGTTATAGGACTCCCATGCGCAGAGCAAAATTATCGACGAGCAGGGCCAAAAAGAGGATGGCCAGATAGCTCAACGAATAGGTGAAGAGACCACGGGCACGTTTGCGCATTTCAACGCTTTCGTTTGCCAGCAGCAGACGGGTGGCGTGCCAAACAAAGCCAACAGCCACAACAGACGCAACCACACCGTAAATCCAGCTCGAGAACCCGAGAAGGATTGGCGCAACGCTCGAGAGCGCCAGTAGCAGCGAATAGACGAAAATCTGAACGCGGGTGGATTTTTCACCAGCAACGTTTGGCATCATAGGAACGCCAGCCGCGCCGTAGTCACCCTGCTTGTAGAGCGCCAGCGCCCAGAAATGCGGAGGGGTCCACAGGAAGATGATGAGGAACAGCGAGAAGCTGACCCAAGAGACGTCACCGGTCACGGCAGCCCAGCCAACCATTGGTGGGAAGGCACCAGCGGCGCCGCCAATAACGATGTTCTGCGGCGTCGTGCGCTTGAGCCACATCGTGTAGACGACGACATAAAAGAAAATGGTGAAGGCGAGGAAGGCTCCAGCGAACCAATTGGTCGCGAGCGTCAGCAACATCACCGAGAAAACGGACAACACCACACCGAAGGTCAGCGCATCATTGCGCTGCATACGGCCGGCTGGAATAGGACGATTAACGGTACGGCTCATGATGGCGTCGATATCGCTATCGTACCACATGTTAAGCGCACCAGAGGCACCTGCGCCAATGGCGATACAGGCAATGGCGATCAGCCCAACAACGGGATGGATCGAGCCTGGAGCAACCAGCATGCCCACCAGACCAACGAATACGACGAGCGACATCACGCGCGGCTTCAGCAGCGAGATATAGTCCTCTACGCGTGCTCCGCCCGCCATCACGGTCGAATTTGTATTGTTGTCGATATAGGCCACTGGACTTTCCTTTAGAGCGGACCGCGTCGTAACGCGGCCCGCAGAGTTCTAATTATGCCGAACGCTTAGTGAGCGTCTTTGCTGTCAATGCGTGGCAGGGTCGAGAACTGGTGGAACGGCGGTGGGGAGGACAGGGTCCATTCCAGGGTCGTTGCACCATCACCCCACGGATTATCACCAGCTGGGCGCTTCTTACGGGCAGCTTCCCACATTGCGTAGAAGAAGATGACCATAGCGACGAAGGTGATGTAGTAGCCGATCGAGGAGACACGGTTCCACAGAGCATAAGCATCCGGATAGTCGACATAACGACGCGGCATGCCAGCAAGGCCGAGGAAGTGCTGCGGGAAGAAGATCAGGTTCACACCAACGAACATCACCCAGAAGTGCAGCTTGCCAAGGAACTCGGAGTACATGTGGCCGAACATCTTGGGGTACCAGTAGTACCAGCCAGCGAAGATCGAGAACACAGCACCCAGCGACAGCACGTAGTGGAAGTGAGCAACCACATAGTAGGTGTCGTGCAGAGCACGGTCAGCAGCAGCGTTCGACAGCACCACGCCGGTTACACCACCAACGGTGAACAGGAAGATGAAGCCGATTGCCCAGAGCATTGGGGTACGGAAGGTGATCGAGCCACCCCACATTGTCGCGATCCACGAGAAGATCTTAACACCCGTTGGAACCGCAATAACCATGGTTGCTGCAACGAAGTAACGCTGTACGTCGAGGCTGAGACCCGTGGTGTACATGTGGTGAGCCCACACAACGAAACCAACGAAGCCGATAGCAACCATAGCGTAAGCCATTGCCATGTAGCCAAAGACTGGCTTGCGGCTGAAGGTTGCAACGATGTGGCTGATGATGCCGAAGCCCGGCAGGATCATGATGTAAACTTCAGGGTGACCGAAGAACCAGAACAGGTGCTGGTACAGGACCGGATCACCACCGCCTTCAGGCGAGAAGAACGAGGTGCCGAAGTTACGATCGGTAAGCATCATGGTGATCGCGCCAGCAAGAACTGGAAGCGCGAGCAGCAGCAGGAACGCAGTCACGAGAACCGACCAAGCGAACAGTGGCATCTTGTGCAGGGTCATGCCCGGTGCACGCATGTTCAGGATGGTGGTGATCAGGTTGATCGCGCCAAGGATCGAGGAGATACCAGCAACGTGCAGTGAGAAGATCACGAAGTCAGTTGCAGGACCTGGGTGACCCGAGGTTGCCAGTGGTGGGTAAGCCGTCCAACCGCCACCGAAGCCCATTGCGCCCGATGGACCTTCGAAGAACATCGAAAGAACAGTGAGCAGCAGCGCTGGAGGCAGGAGCCAGAAAGCGATGTTGTTGATACGCGGGAACGCGGTATCCGGCGCACCGATCATCAGCGGAGCGAAATAGTTGGCAAAGCCACCCATGGTCGCAGGCATAACGGTGAAGAACACCATGATCAGAGCGTGCGCGGAAACGAACACGTTGAACATGTGCTTACCAGCATCCAGGGCAGCATCGCCATCAACGCCGTAGGCCATTGCAGCCATGCCGTGGAAGATCTGAATGCCAGGCTCTTGCAGTTCGACGCGCATTGCGCCCGAAAGCAGGCCACCGACAACACCAGCAAAGATCGAGAAGATCAAATACATGATCCCGATGTCTTTGTGGTTCGTCGAGTAGACCCAACGGCGCCAGCCGGTCGGGGTGTGATGGTCATGCGAGGCATGATCATGCCCGGTCGCATTGGCCTCGAGGTGAGCAGTATTTGCCATGTGTGTTTCCTCTGACCCCTAAATTACAGTGCCGGCAGAAGTGCTACAGAAGCACCGTAGTCACGGCTTTCGGCGAATGCCTTAATGAAGGTGTCGAATTGTTCTGCGGTCACAACGCGCACGCCGATTGGCATGTAAGCATGATCCTTACCGCACAGTTCGCGGCACTGACCATAGAACATACCAGTTTCACGAGCATTGAACCAAGTTTCGTTCAGGCGACCCGGAACAGCATCCATAAGAACGCCGAAGGACGGAACTGCCCAAGCATGGATCACACCCGATGGGCTTGCAGTGACCTGCAGACGAACGGTTGCACCAACTGGAACGATCAGGTTGTTATCAACAGCAAGCAGCCGTGGTTGACCATCCTGAAGGTCGGCATCGCGAACCATGTTCGAGTCAAAGCCAACGCCCTGATCGACATATTCGTAATTCCAGTACCACTGCTCACCCGAAACCTTGACGGTCAGCGACGCAGCTGGAACTTCGACTTCACCCATGGAGAAGACGTTCGCACCAAGATACTTACGGTCGCCATCTGGCGTGGTCATCTGATCAGAGAGAACGCCGAAGGACGGGATCGCAATGATCACGAGAATCAAGACCGGTAGAACGGTCCAAACGATTTCGATGAGCGTGTTGTGCGTGAAGCGCGCAGGAACCGGATTTGACTTTGCGTTGAAACGCAGAGCCACGATTATCAAAAGCGCAAGCACGAAGAGAACGATCAGCGTGATCGTCCACATCAGCACACCATCGTGGAATGCTGTGATTGAGTCCATGATCGGAGTCACGGAACCCTGGAGATTAAACTGGCCTGGGGCGGGCTGCCCCGTGCCGAGCTCCTGGGCACCCGACACCGCTGGCAGAAGTGCCATTGCGGCCGCGGAAACGGCACCCATCTTTTTAAAGAACTGCCCGGTCACCATATACCCCCTTGTCGACATGTTCTGGCGGCTATCACCGAGAATGAGGGGGTTTGAATAGCGGCATAGCTAACGCCGCCCCGACTCAACCTCGGAGCGAAATACTCTGGAAAGACCGTAAATCATATAGCCGCACGAGAGTCTATTGCGGCCACACTCAACTCTCGTGCGGCAAAAGGTGCCGACAGGACACCCTTTCGCCTCATACTCGCCTTGTTTGACCGTAAAAAAGAGCCGGAATACGGGGCTTTGGTTGACACCGCCGAGGCTTTTTCGGCAACTGTGCACGTTGGGAAATCAATCCCGATTCTCAGGAGAGGTAATAGAGTGTTGATCTGGGCAAAACGGATTGGTCTCCTGAGCGCGGCTCTCGCCGCCATGAGCGTTTCACCAGCGCTGTCGCAAGGCACCATTCGTGCCGAACATGGCGACTGGCAGCTGAGCTGTGACACCCCACCAGGGGCGACCGCTGAACAATGTGCCATCATTCAGAATGTCTTGGCTGAAGATCAGCCCAACGTTGGCCTGTCGGTTATCGTCTTAAAGACTGCTGACGGAGAAGCCCGTTTGCTGCGCGTTCTGGCGCCTCTCGGCGTGCTCCTGCCGAATGGTCTGGGCCTTAACGTTGACGGCACGGACATGGGCCGCGTCGCATTCGTGCGCTGCTTGCCGAACGGCTGCATCGCTGAAGTTGAGCTGGACGACGAATTGATCTCGACGCTGTCAGAAGGCAGCGAAGCAATTTTCGTCGTGTTCAAAACCCCTGAAGAAGGCGTGGGCATTCCGGTGTCCTTGGCCGGCTTTAAGGACGGGCTTGCAGCTCTTCCCTAAGAGACTGATTTAAAACTGTGAATTGAGCGCGTTGCAGACCTCTGCAGCGCGCTTTTTGTATTCCCGGACAAAAAAATGCCGGGTCCTCGAAAGGATACCCGGCGAGTTGTCAGGAAACGGGACTGGAGGACCAGTCCTTTCGTAGGCCGGGATGAGGCAATCACCCAGACCAACGCCGTGAGCAGATCCAAGGACCTGCTAATCTCGTTTGGCTACAGCTGCGCGCTACGGGCGCGGGCAGCGTTCAACACCATTGCTGGCGTGCGCGCACCGGTTGCCTGATGCGCATCAGTAATATCTGACCTGCTGATCCCTAGATCACGCAACAGATGTGGTTCGAGCTCAGATAGCGGACGCAGGGCCACGCCGCGACGGCGATTGGCTGCGGCATTTTTGATCCAGCGCACGAGAATGCGGACGGGATTGTATGACGAGCCAGCCGTGACTGACTGCTCGCCGGGGAGCGAGAGAGCCATCTAAAGTCTCCAATTGCGAAAGGATGCCGCCGGTCGGGAGGTGGCGGCCGTCGCTGAAATGCGCCGATGTGATGGAGATAGAAGCTAGACAGCCATTCGTCCAACAAATAGATTTCATTTTTGTGATCAATATTTGTGATGGAAAGCAATCATGGCTTCCCCGCTCGACCTCGATCAGCTGCAAAGCTTCTGTGCCATTGCCGATTGCGGAAGTTTCACCGAGGCGGCGCGCCGGGTGAACAAGACACAATCTGCAGTATCCATGCAGATTAAGCGGCTCGAAGAGCGCCTCGGCCACCCGCTGCTCACGCGCGACGGCCGCACCGTCACAATGACCCATCACGGGGAAATTCTCTATGAGCGGGCGCGCAAAATGCTGCGCACCAATGCTGAAATCCTTGATCAATTCAACGATGCGGACCTTGCAGGTTCTATCCGCTTCGGCGTGCCGGACGATTATGCGGTGCGCCTGCTGCCGGTAATTCTCTCAAGTTTTCAGCGCACCCACCCCAAGATCGCGGTTGATGTGGCCTGCATGGCCTCAGAAGAGCTGATCGCCGGCCTTAAGGCCGGGCGCTATGACCTTATTGTGTTCACCCAAGGCACCCAGCAGAACTTTGGCGAGCTGTTCCGCACCGAGAAAATGTTCTGGGTGGCGAGCCACGGCGGCCGCGCCATGGCCAGTGAACCCATCGCAATCGCCTCCGGGCCATCGTTTTGCCGGTGGCGCAAGGACGCCTTGGCGGCGCTCGATCGATCGAACATCGATTATCGCATCGCCTATACCTCGTCCAACGCCACAGCGATCAGCTCGGCGGTTCTTTCCGATCTGGCCATCGGCTTTCTGCCGGAAAGCGCTTTGCAGCCGGGTATGCGGGTAGTTGGCGAGGCGCAGGGCCTCCCGCACCTTGGCGATGCGCAGATCGCCCTGCTGCGGGCCTCCCACGCTTATGGCGGCATCTATGACGCCCTAGCCAAACATATTGTACAATCCATGGGCAATCTTGATCAGCCACAAAGCTTGGACGCCGCCGAGTAGCGGCTTGACGATCCGCACTCTTTTATCGCACCAGAGGACATGTCTCAGGTTCTGACCAATGCATCCGAGTTTACCGTCACCGAGATCGCCCACGCGGTAAAGCGGTCGGTCGAGGACGAGTTCGGTCATGTCCGCGTGCGCGGTGAAATCTCCGGCTTCCGGGGCCAACATTCCTCGGGTCACGCCTATTTCACCCTTAAGGATGAAGGCGCGACGATTGACGCTGTGATCTGGAAGGGGAGCTTTTCCAAGCTCAGCTTCAAGCCACAAGAAGGGCTTGAGATTATCGCGACGGGTCGCCTGACGACCTTCCCGCGTTCTTCTAAGTATCAGATCGTTATCGAGAATATCGAACCGGCTGGTGCTGGCGCGCTGATGGCGCTCTTGGAAGAACGCCGCAAAAAGCTTTTGGCAGAAGGTCTGTTCGCGCGCGAGCGCAAGCGCCCCCTGCCCTATCTGCCGCGCGTTATCGGTGTGATCACATCACCGACCGGCGCGGTGATCCGCGATATTTTGCACCGCCTCGATGACCGCTTCCCCAGCCATGTGCTGGTGTGGCCCGTGCGCGTTCAGGGGGAAACCAGCGCGCCAGAAGTTGTCAATGCGATTGAAGGGTTTAACGCCCTCGAACCGGGCGGCGCTATCCCAAGGCCAGATCTGCTCATCGTCGCCCGCGGGGGCGGCTCGATTGAAGATCTTTGGGGCTTTAACGAAGAAGCGGTTGTGCGCGCGGTCGCGGGCTCCGACATTCCCGTTATTACCGCTGTCGGCCACGAGACCGATACGACACTTGTCGACTATGCCTCGGACATGCGGGCGCCCACGCCAACGGCTGCAGCGGAAGCCGCTGTGCCGGTTCGGGCCGAACTGATTGCCTATGTTGATGACCACGGCGGGCGTCAGCGGCAGGCCGCGCGGCGCATGTTGCTCTCGCTCAAGGATCGCCTCCGCGCCGCCTCGGCGGGGCTGCCCCGCGCCAGCGATTTGATTTCAAACCAGCGACAGTCTCTGGATCTGGCATCGAGCCAACTCTCTGGTGCGCTTCGACATTTCGTGCAGTCGCGCCGCATGGCCTTTGGCACAGCGTCGGGGGCATTGCAGCCGCGCATTATTCGCCAACGCCATAGCGAACTGAGCGATCGCCTCAAAAACCTTGGCCGCCACGCTGAAGGCGGACTGATGAAATCGGTTGAGCGCGCACGCCTCACCTATGATCCGCGCGCCCGGCGTTTGCCGGACGCAGCGCGAACCGCATTTGAGCGCAAACACACAGCACTCGCACGGGTTTTGCCACGCCTATCGCCACAGCCGTTGCGGGCCGATTTACGTCAGGCCCAGAGTCTTTTGGCGCCACTGGAAAAGCGCCTCGACATAACCGCCGCACAACTGACCCAAGGGCGCCGCCAGCAGGTCGATCAGCTGACCAAGCTGCTGGAAACATTGAGCTATCGGAATGTTTTGGCGCGTGGCTATGCCTTGGTGCAAGATGAGGCCGGGCAGATTGTGACCAGCAAAACTGGGGCTAAACCTGGGGATAGTCTCAAGCTCACTTTCGTTGATGGCGATTTGAACGCTACGGTTTCCGGCGCGCCACCAGCGAAACGCAAACCATCGCGTAATCCTGATGGGGGCGGGCAGGAAAGCCTCTTTTGAGGCTCCGGTGAATTGGCTATAGGACAGCACACGGCTAGGAGGTCGATATGAACATCTTCGAAAAAGGCTTCACGCCGAGCGAAGCGACCCTGCTTTATGGTGATGGCGACTATAAGCTTATTAAGTCAGGCACTTTCGTGCGCTGCGCCATAACCGGCAAGACCATTCCGCTCGACGAATTGCACTATTGGAGCGTTGATCGGCAGGAAGCTTACGCCGATGCTGCAGCGGCCACTGAGGCGTTTGAACGTTTCGGCCGAGGCAATTGAGTTGAGCGAGGCAACGACGCGTCAGCGCTTCCTCATCATCTCAAACGGGCATGGCGAAGACGCTATTGCCGCGCAGGTGATTTCCCAGTTTCCCTCCTCGATTGAGGCGGATGCTTATCCTATGATTGGCAGCGGCAAGGCTTATGACGGCATCTGCCGCGTCGTTGGCCCACGCGCGTCGCTGGCCTCTGAAGGCTGGCGCAATGTGAAGGGCTCACTGCGCCGCGATATCGTCAACGGCGGTCTGCTCACCGTTCCACCAGCATTGAAATTCCTGCGAAAAATGCGCGGGAACTATGATCGCGTCATCGTGGTCGGAGACATGGTGGGCGTGCTGGCTGGCCTCGTGACCGGCTATCGCGACTTGGTCTATATCGACGTTTATAAAACGGGCGCGGCGCGGCTCTATTCGGGCCTTGAACGCAAGGCCATTGCCAAGGCGTGTAGCCTCGTGTTCTGCCGCGCCGAAAACCTTTCTGCGATGTTGCGCGAGGATGGCGTTAATGCCTCCGCTCCCGGCAATCTGATGATGGATACCATTCCGCACGGATCCTATGACGCGGCATCGCGTCGACGCAGCGCTTTGGCGGTGACCCTGCTGCCCGGCAGCCGCGCCCTCACCGCTGAAAGTTTCGCGCTGCAAATCAACGGCTTGCGGCAGGTTGTGCCGGAGCTGATGCCGGATATTTTCCTCGCTGTTGCCGGTAGTGTGCAGATTGACGAACTGGCAAAAGCGGCCGGTCTGCAACGCTCGCATCACTTAAGCTCGGAACCCGATGACCTCGGGCAACTGACCGATGGTGACATCACCGTGCATATGGCGCGTGGCCGGGCGATGGGCAATCTCTTGGCCACGTCGGACTTTGTTCTGAGCCAGGCCGGGACTGCCACGATCCAATCGCTGGGCCTAGGCAAGCCTGCGATTACCTTTATCAATCAAAGGGATCGGCGTTCACGCTTTGAAGATGAGCAAAAGCTTTTCGGCGATGCCCGTCTTGTGGTGGACGCAGATGTCGACCAACTCGGCTCGGCCATTATCCGGCTGATCGGCAACCCAAAGTTGCGGATGCGTCTCGGGGCCATTGGCCAAAACAATATTGGCGGCCAAGGAGCCCTGACCGCCATATTAAATTCACTTGGAGTTTCAAAGACTTAGTTCTTACTGACCAGTTTGCTCTGGGTTGAGCAGGCGGTGCAGGTGAACAATGAAGTAGCGCGTCTGCGCGCTATCAACGGTCATCTGTGCCTTCTGCTTCCAAACCGCATAGGCAGCGGCGTAATTGGGATAAACGCCAACAATATCCACCTTATCGAGATCGGTGAAGGTCACGCCCTCAAGGCTCGATAGTTCGCCACCAATAACGAGGTGGAGGAGTTGCTGATCCGGTGTAGCAGCCATTCTATTCTCGATTCAGGTTGGTTGTTGGTCAGTTTCGCAACCCTGCGGTTCTGGACAACCATAAACCTTGATCAGGGCAGCGTGGATAACTGGTTTTAGGCTGATGTCCGAGAGGGCCGCAAGAGCCCCGTGACGCACATCTCGCTTGTTAAATTGGGGGTAGCCAAGGCAGACATCGGCAAAATCCATCCCCGCTTCGCTCAGGATTAGCGCGGCGGCGGCAATATCCCAATCTTGCGATCCGCGGCGCGAAACAGCGGCGTCCAGGCGACCGGTGGCGACCTGCACAAGGCGGTAAGCCAAGGATGGATAAGCAGGGCCGCGCGTGTAATCGAGGCCAGTGGCTTGAATTTCCTGATGAACTGCACCGGGCGCAGGGATCATCGGCAAAGCGCCCGCACGGCGGCTGCGCTGCAATGGGCGGGCGTTCATGCGCGCGCCACCGCCTTTAACAGCGTCATACATTTCGTCGAGCGCTGGGGCATAGACAACGCCGGCGACAGGAACGCCGTGTTCCACCACCGCAATGGAAATGGTCCAATATTCCTCGCCGCGCAGGAAAGCGCGTGTGCCATCAATGGGATCAACCACAAAGCAGCGGGCGCTATCGAGACGGCTAGGATTGTCGACGGTTTCCTCAGAGAGCCAGCCGTAGTCGGGGCGCGCCTGCAACAGGTTCGCGGCCAAGAAGCGATCGACCATTATGTCGGCTTCGCTGACTGGGGAGGAGTTCTCTTTGGTCCAAGTCTTTATATCACGACGGAAAAAGCTGGACGCAATGAGGCCCGCTGCGACCGCAGTGGAGCGGAGCAGCTCCAGATCATCACTGTAACTTCTGGAATAAGCCGGCATGGTTGCGGGGGTTTTAGGCCCGTTCCCGCCTGAGGACAAGTGCGCTCAAGGCAAGGGGGGGAAACAGTAGAGTAAACGCTCTGCCAATGGGCGCAGTTAACGGGTCATGACTCGGTGTTACGTCCTGCTAACCCTTCGGAAAAGCAAGATAAACTTAACCCAACCGATTAAGGGCCTAGGTAATCATCGGCGCTAAGTTGGGGGCATAACGGAGCACAAAAAAACAAGCTCTCGAAGTTACAGGAAGGCAGAAAAATGGTTTTTGGCGTTGCGATGGAAGGCTCCTCAGTTCAGCTCACCTTCACCCGTTCGGCACTCGCTGGGCAGCGTTTCGAAGGCGCAAACGACAACGGCCACCGCGAACCGGTGAAAACCGTTACCGTCCGCAAGCAGCTTGAACAGAGCGGCGTCGCCATTAAGGTGAAAGTGCCCGTGACTGAGTTCGTTGGTGTTGCTGTTGCCACCAAAATCTCGGACGAAGGCATGCTCACCAGCGTGATCGAACTCGTCCACGCAGACCATGAACTGAACTACAAAGTCTTTGAAGAAGAAGGCAATTTGAACGTCGTTGCCGAGTGGCAGAACTGGGGCAAGAAGCTCCGCCTGCCGCTGTTCATCAAGGCTGGCGATGGCTCTTACATGCCATACACGCAGCAGGTTGATGGCGTTATGGTCGGCCAGACCGCACCGCGCCGCCGCCTTGCCGCTGACGCAGCCCGCCGCCCGCGTTTCCTCAACCGCCGTCAGACCGGCCAGCTTGAGGCTTAAGAAGACCTCCATACCCATGCAGACCTATAGAAAAGGGTCAGTCGGTGGTGCGACTGACCCTTTCTGCATTTTGGTGGGGCCTTTTATGGGCCTCAATGGGCCTAGGCTTGGCACCTTGCCGGCACATTATGGCCTGGGGAATGGCCGCGCTTAGGCCGATAGGGGCGCGTTACCACACCCACTCGGCGAGCAGCGCCAGTGAAATAACAATGCCGACATAGTGGTTATTCTGAAACCGAACGAGCGGGTTATCGGCCTTGGTCGCGTCGAGCGTATAAAGCTGCCACGCCAAGAGCCCCGCACCGATGAGCGCGATGACGGCAAAGATCACCCCTGCCCCGGCCGTAACCGCTGCGGCGATCCAGAAAACAAAGGCGCCAACGTAGAGCGTGGCGACCGCAGGGCCGACATTAGCACCGAATAGGCGGGCCGTGGATTTAACGCCAACCAGCGCATCGTCCTCAACATCTTGCAGGGCGTAGATGGTGTCATAGCCGATGACCCAGAGAATCGTGCCCGCATACATCAGTATCGGTGCCAAAGTGAGCCCGCCGATCTGGCTCGAAAAGCCCACGAGTGCGCCATAGGAGAAGGCGAGGCCCAAAAAGGCCTGCGGCCACCAGGTGACGCGCTTCATAAAGGGATAGATGGCGACCAGAACCAGGGAGAAAACGCAGGCCCAAACGGTGAAGCGATTGAACTGGAAAAGGATAACAGCGGAGATCAAAGTCTGCGCGACGAGGAAAATCAGCGCTTGTTTGGCGGTGACCTGTCCCGAGGGAATCGGGCGCGAACGGGTGCGGGCAACCTTATCGTCGATGTCGCGATCAACAATGTCGTTAAAGGTGCAGCCCGCGCCGCGCATCAGGGCAGCACCAATCAGCATGAGAATGGCGGCGAACCAATCGAAGCCGCGCTCGGGCTGATAGACAGCGGCGAGGCCCAGACCCCAAACGCAGGGCCAGAACAAAAGCCAAATACCGATGGGGCGATCCCAACGCGCCAAGCGACCATAGGGTTTTACGGGTTCGGGCGCGTATTGATCGAGCCAATTGTTTTTCTTGGCGTCGGCAACAGTGCCAGGTGAAACAGCCATGATGACCCCTGCGAATATGGTTAGCGGAGTATTAAGGGGCTGGGCGGGTTGAGGGAAGAGGGTGTTTCGGACGGGGTGTGGATTGGGGGAAGTTCTGCCGCAGCCCTCGGGGGTGACCCGAGGGTTGCGGGCTTGGGGCGGCTAAGCGGCGGTGTTGGAGAGCCAAGTGCTAATGGCGGGCGCGTCTTCGGGCCCGAGGTCATGACCGCCGTTGACGATGTTTACGGTGACTTGCGCGCCGCGGTCCATCATGACACTTGCCAGTTTTTCGCCCTGTGCGCGGAAAGCGTCGGTCTCACCCAAGACAATCAACACAGAAACACCGGCCAAATCACTGTCTAGCAGCTCTGAGAGCACCATGACTGGGCGAATGAGAACCGCACGCTGCACAAGGCCGGGGTGGAGCAGCATAGCCGAGCTTAAAAGATTGGCGCCATTGGAATAGCCCAAAGCCACAAAGTGCTTTTCATCAAAGGCATAGGCCTTTTTGGCTTCTTCAAAGAAGGCCTCGAGCGCGCCGGATTCAAAGCGCACATCCTGCTGATCAAAGATCGAGGGACCAAAGCTGCGGAACCAGCGTTGCACGCCGCTTTCCGTGCTGCGACCACGAATGCCAAGCAGCGTCGCTTCGGGGGCGGCGCGATGGGCCAAAGGCATCAGGTCGGCTTCATTGCCACCCGTGCCATGCATGAGGGCGATGGCCATGCCATCGGCATTTTCAGGGGTAAAGATTCGGTGGGTGTAGATGAGGTCCCGATAGACCACGCGGTCTTCGCCCGGCAGACCAAACTGGGGCAGCATGACCTTTACCCCTTCCGGATCACTGGTGTCGGGCGGCACAAAGAGCGTTCGCCCAAGCTTTTCAAGGCTCTCGTCAGTGGTAAAGCCGGGGCCGTCGCTGGCCATTTCGATCAATGTTCCGCCCGGCTCGCGCACATAGAGCGAGGTGAAATAATTGCGGTCATGGACATTGGTGATGCTGGAATTGAGCTTGCGCAGCTCCTTTTCCACCGCCAGCACTTCGTCGGCATCGACAGCGCGGACCGCGACGTGATCAGCGGTTCCAGCACCCGCGACGCCGGGCCAGAAGCCAGAGGCGTCACGAATATCGAGCACATCGCCAATGTCGGAGGTCATGCGCACGATGGGGCCTTCGCGCCCGGCAGTCTTGAAGCCGAAATACTGGCTCATGAAGGCAGTGGTTTCTTCCTGAACGTCGGAGAGCATGGTGACGCCACGAATGCGGCGCACCGCGTGTTCGCTCGGAATATCGCCAACAGGCATATCGAGAGCGGGCAGATCAGCGCTGACCAGTTTCACCATCACCCCGTCCGGATCGCGCATGCGCAGAACCGTTTCGCCGAACTCCTGGCCCGTGCCTTCAACTTTGACGCCAAACAAGAGCGCGCGCTCGATCCAGAAGCCAATTGAGCCTTGCGACACGGCAAGTGCCATTTCGCTGACCTGCCCCGCGCCAGCCTGGCCCTTAGAGCCACCTTCCCAAGCAAGGAAAGTGATCAACGATCCGGGATTGGCGGCATAATCGCCGTAAAAGAGATGGAGCTGGGTGGCATCTTCATATCCGCCCGTGCGCTTCACCAGCCTCAGCCCGAGAAAACCGACATAAAAATCCACATTGGGCTGTATGGCGGCGGTGATCAGGGTGACGTGGTGAATGCCTGAAGTCATGCGCGGCTCCTAAATGTCCTACAGCGATAACGATAAAGCCTGAATGATAGATGCATCAATTCAGCAGCGGGAGGGGAGCACCGAATATTGGGGCAGGAAGTGTAGAGCCCTCGGGTCGAGCCCGAGGGTGACGGCTGGTGGGATGGAACGGTTCAGCGGCCGTACGCTTCTTATCGGCTGCGGCCGAAGAGGCGTTCGATGTCGTTTTTCTTGAGTTCGACATAGGTCGGGCGACCATGGATGCACTGGCCTGAGTGTGGCGTCGCTTCCATGTCGCGCAGCAGAGCGTTCATTTCATCGACGCGCAAACGACGCCCGGACCGTACTGAGCCGTGGCAGGCCATGCGGGCGATGATCTCTTCCATGCGGTCGGTGAGAGCGGCAGTGCTCTCCCATTCGGCGAGGCCATCGGCCAGATCTTGCACCAGCCCATGGACATCGGAATTGCCCAAAATGGCGGGTGTTTCGCGCACTGCAATGGCCCTTAGGCCAAAACGGTCGAGATAAAGCCCGAATTTTTCGAGCTGTTCGGACACCTCTTCAAGGCGCTGGCAGTCTTCCTCGGGCAGCTCGACAATGACCGGGATAAGCTGGGCTTGGCTCGCCACAGGACCGGACGCCATTTGCGCTTTAAAGCGCTCATAAACGAGGCGCTCGTGAGCCGCGTGCTGATCGACCAGCAAGAGGCCGGTGTCGTTTTGGGCGATGATGTAATTGTCAAACATCTGCGCCCGCGCGGTGCCGAGCGGAAATTCCTGGGCAGGCGGGGCCTCGGCAACGACCGTTTCAACGCGTGCGCTGGGGGCGGTGAAGCCGGAGAGAGCGCCGGGTTTGCCATCATAATTGAGCGGGGCGCGACCATCGTCCTTGCGGAAGAAGGAGCCGCCGGTGGCCGCATAAGTATAGGCTGGGGAGCGGCCAGCATCGAAGCCGGGGCTGGCATAATTGGTGGGGCGCGCGCCAAAATCCAAGGCGGGCATGGCGGGCGCGGCAAGGCCATCGCCCAGCGCATTGGGTGCGGAGAGTTCGGGTGCGGTGAACGCGCCTAAAATATCATCGGCAACGCTGGAGGAGGCTTTAAAGCCCGCTGCGGCAAGCGCCGCGCCAATGCCATTGATGACGGCGCTGCGCACCGCGCCTTGATCGCGGAAGCGAAGCTCGGCTTTGGCGGGGTGGACGTTGACATCCACCTCACCGGGATCAATGGCGATATAGAGGGCAATGACGGGGAAGCGATCGCGGAAGACATAGTCGGCGAAAGCGGCGCGCACGGCACCGACCAAGACCTTGTCCTTCACCGAACGACCGTTGACGAAGTAGAATTGGGAGAGCGAATTGGCGCGCGTATAGGTCGGCAGACCGGCCATGCCGGCAACGACCACACCATGGCGAGCCGAGGCCAGTTGCACAGCGTTTTCAACGAAATCGGCGCCCATCACCTGGCTGAGACGGCCCGCGAGCGCGCCTTCGCTGGAAAGGGCTGGCCAGTTCAGCGTCTGACGATCCGCGCCCTCGAGGATGAAATGGATTTCGGGATTGGCCATGGCCAGCCGCTTCATCACATCGGTGATGGCAGCGGTCTCTGACCGGGCAGTTTTGAGGAATTTGCGACGGGCCGGGACATTGGCGAAAATGTCCTTCACCTCGATCACCGTGCCACGGTTCATCGCCTTGGGCACAGGGCCGCTGCGTCGACCGTTATCGACGACGATTTCGAGCCCACTTTCGGCATCAGCCGGGCGCGAGGCGACAGAGAGGCGCGCGATGGAGCCGATTGAGGCCAGCGCTTCACCGCGGAAACCCATGGTGCAGATATCGTCGAGATCGTCACTCGCCAGCTTTGAGGTGGCATGCCGCTCGACCGACAGCAACAAATCGGCCTTGTCCATGCCATGACCATCATCGGTGATGCGGATGAGGTCCATGCCGCCATTGGCGGTGGTGACAGTGATGCGGCGCGAACCAGCGTCGATGGAGTTTTCAACCAACTCCTTCACAACGCTTGCAGGGCGTTCGACCACCTCACCGGCGGCGATACGATTGATGAGGTCTTCGGGTAGCTGGCGAATGGACAAGAGCGATTCTCCTTAGCCCAATTATAGGGGAGCCAGACCCGGCTGCCGACCCCTGCTGCGCCCCCTCGCCTATCGATGTTCACGACGTCGGCCACTTCAGCATTGACCCCAGCATCGTCTCGGGTTCTGCTAGCCCCATGAGCAATGGGCTGCGTCGGGCGTTCACGGACTGGGGACGCCGGTTAAATAGTTTTTGGGATGCGCTGGCAGTCCACCTGTCTCCGCCCGGCATGTTGGTCGGCGCGATGTTTTTTGCCGCCTCACTGACACCATCACTGCTGCCGCGATCCGAAGTTGCGCAAGGCGTGCTGTCGGGGGCGTGTTTTGCCGTTGGCTATGGCTTTGGCAATCTTATCCATTGGTTCTGGGGCTTTCTGGGGCTGCGAGTGCCGCCCGGCCGGATCACCCGTGTTTTGGGTATTACCGCTGCGCTGGGGTGCATCGCGCTGGTGCTGATCGCACTCTATTGGACGACCGGCTGGCAGAACTCGGTCCGCGCCGTCATGGGCCTGCCGGAGGTGGACGAATATCAGCCCCTCATCATCGCCCTCGTCGCAGCGCCCGTATCCATCGCCTTTCTGGTGGTTGGAAAAGCATTGGTCACACTCATTCGTCTGGTCTGGTCCTGGCTGATGCCGCACATGCCACGGCGGGTGGCCTTGGTCCTGTCGATCACGCTCGTCGGTCTGGTCGTGACTTTGCTGTTCAACAATCTGGTTTGGCGCGCTGCCTTGCGCGGTGCTGAGCGATTTTATGAGCAACTCGACGCGGTGATTTCGACCGATGCTGCGCCGCCAGCTGAGTGGCATCAAACGGGGTCCCCGCAGTCGCTGATTGAATGGGAAACCATTGGTCGCGACAGTCGTCGCTATCTCTTGGATCACAAGAGCGCCGAGGACATCACGCAAGTGACCGGCCGGCCAGCGATTGAACCACTGCGCACCTATGTCGGTCTGCGGTCAGCGCCCAATGTCGAGGCGCGGGTGCAATTGGCACTCGACGAGCTCAAGCGGATCGGAGCCTTTGACCGCGCCGCTTTGGTCCTTGCTATGCCGGTGGGAACGGGCTGGGTGGACCCTGCCGCGATTGATACGTTGGAGTATCTTTTCCACGGCGATGTCGCGACGGTTGCTGTGCAATATTCCTATCTCCCCAGCGTGCTCTCGCTGCTGATCGAGCCCGAATATGGTGCGGAAACGGCCAGTGCATTGTTTAGCGCCGTCTATCAATATTGGACGACGCTGCCCAAAACCTCTCGGCCCAAGCTCTATCTGCACGGGCTCAGCCTTGGCGCAATCGCCTCACAAAACGCCACGACCGTTTATGATGTTTTGGGCGACCCGTTTGATGGCGCGCTGTGGGCGGGACCACCGTTTTCGAGCCCGATCTGGAAACATGCGACGGACTTCCGCCTTGCGGGGACACCGCAGTGGCTGCCAAAGTTTGGCAATAGCTCGGCCGTGCGCTTCATGAACCAATCGCGCCCCGAAGACTGGGACGATACGCCATGGGGGCCGATGCGGATTGTGTTCCTGCAATACGCCTCCGATCCGATTGTGTTCTTCAATTTTGACACCGATTGGACGCGGCCTGATTGGCTGAGCCAACCCACCGGGCCCGATGTTTCCCCTGCGCTGAACTGGTATCCGATCGTCACCTTCCTACAGCTGGCGGTGGATGCGGCTCTGGCGCAAACTGCGCCCGTGGGGTACGGACACGTTTATTCGCCGCACGACTACATTGACGCCTGGGTGGCGGTCACCGATCCGCCGGGATGGGACGCCCAGTCCATCAATGCGCTCAAAGCGGCGATCAATATTGACGATTATCACCCGAGCAATCAGTGACTGAGACGACCTTAAAACCTATGGAGCTTGCTCTGTCGCTGGCCGAAGAGGCTGCAGCACTGGGGGAAGCGCCTGTCGGTGCGGTGGTTGTCGAGGGGACGCGCATTCTGGCTGCAGAACGCAATCGCATGCAGGCGCTGAAGGACCCAACAGCCCATGCCGAGTTTCTGGCCATTCGCACGGCCCTGGCTGTTCGCGGCACGGGGCGGCTCGATGGATGCGATCTCTATGTGACGCTGGAACCCTGCGCCATGTGCGCCGGGGCCATCGCCCACGCCCGAGTGCGGCGCGTCTATTATGCGGCTGAGGATGTGAAGGCCGGTGCTGTCGAAAACGGCGTACGCCTCTTTGATCAGCCAACCTGCCACCATCGACCCGAAGTTATTTCGGGCCTATCGGCGGAGCGCGCAGAAAATATGTTGATAAGCTTCTTTCGAAAACTACGTACTTCGTAGTTGAATCATCGCGTTAGGCTGCGAGCTCTGCTCTTTGGCAGTAAATTCTGATTTCACGCCGGAAAATATAGAATAAGACTAGCGAAACAATCCCAAGACATTTTGAGGGTGGTGCGGTGTGAAGGCATATGTCGCGCGTCGATACGGCGGGCCGAATGTTCTGAGCCTTGAGGATGTTACCAAACCAGAACCGGCCTCGGACGAGGTTTTGGTCCGCATCATCGCCAGCTCCGTCAACTCGGGAGATGTTCGGGTGCGCGGCTTTGATATACCCAAAGGGATGCGCACGATGGCCCGGCTCGCCTTAGGCTGGTCCGGCCCCCGCCAGCCGATTATGGGCACGGAATTTTCAGGCGTCGTTGAGGCCGTAGGTGCAGAGGTCAGCCGCTTTCAGGTGGGGGACCGTGTATTCGGTTTCCCCGGTGGCAAGATGGGCGCTCATGCCGAGTTCATCGCTATGCCCGCCAATGGCCGTATCGCCAAGCTGCCCGCTGGTCTGAGTTTTGAACAAGGCGCGGCGCTGTGCTTTGGCGGTTCAACGGCGCTGCACTTTCTGCGTCAGGCCAAGCTCCGTCCCGGCGAGAGCATACTGATTATTGGGGCAACGGGCACTGTTGGCCATGCCTTGGCGCAATTGGCCCAGCATCGTGGCGCGCGTGTGAGCGCTGTGACCAGTACGGGCAATATCGATCTGCTCAGTGAGCGGAAGTTCGACCGGGTGATCGACTATAAAATCACCCCGCTCGCCGGTCTTAATCTGGGGTTTGATATTATCGCGGACTGCGCTGATGCCCTGGATTTCAAGTCCGCCCAGCGCTTGCTCAAGCCCAAGGGGCGCTATTTGTCGGTCGCGGGCACGCTCAAGGAAATGCTCGCCGCGCTTGTCCCCGGCCCTCACGGCACCAAGATGATCGCAGGGCCTGCGGCCGAGCGCGTGGAAGACATTTCCCTTCTCGCTGAGCTTGCAGAAAAGGGGCATTTTACGCCCCTCATCGACACCATCGTTCCGTTCCCGCAATTGCCCGATGCACATGCGCGGGCGCAATCCAAGCAGAAGCGCGGAACAGTTGTGGTGATGCACCAATAGGCTATGAGCGCGGAGCGGGTTGTGCCGCCTCCAAGCGTCCCTGAATATAGTCTTCGATGCGCTGGGCCAGCAGCCGCTTGAAGCGGTCCTTCTCGCCTTCGACGCTGGCCAGAATATCCTTCACCCGCCAATATTCCATCGCGCCAAAGCTGGCGACCTTGGGGCGGATATACATGTCTGGCGGATAGGCGGCGATCATATGAGCAGTGAGCGAGTGCATCATGATTGAGGCCGAACCAAACCACATATCAATCGCGCCAAAATCGGTTCGATTGAGCCCTTCGGATGGATCGCCGACGACATCGATGCCGATGGTGAAGTCGCTGTCCAAATCGACTTGGTCGAGCGGCAGAGGATTGACCACGCCGCCATCCACCAACATATGTCCGGCATGCAGCACCGGCTTGAAGAGGCTGGGGATGGCAATCGATCCGGCAATTGCGGGTTGTAAGAGGCCCTGGGCAAACACCACTTGGTGCCAGCTGCGAAAATCCGTGGCGACGACACGCAGGGGGATTTTCAGCTCATGAAAGCTTGTCGGGAAATGCTCGGGCAAGAAAGCCTCGACGACATGCATGCCGTCGAGCTGAGTGGGAATGCCTTGCTTGAAGAGGCTCCCCAATCCGCGCACCTGGGTTGACCACAGGCGCCCAGCGATGATCCGCATGGTTCCCAAGACCTTGATGGAATGCTCGCGCAGCTCTTGCCCGGTCATTCCCGAAGCCCAGCCAGCGCCGATGAGCGCGCCAATGGAGGTGCCAGCGATGACACTCGGTTTGAGCCCAAGCTCATCCATCGCCTCAATATAGGGAATATGCGTCAGCCCACGGGCCGAACCACCGCCGAGCGCAATGCCAATGCGTGGGCCACCAGAAAACACCATTTGGCTCCGCTCCTTCTCTCCGGCGCGCAGAGCTTGGGCGTAAGCCAATCCTCGAAGGTGACGAGGTGTGAGGTCAGAACCCGTCTGCGCTCGGTTCGTGTCCGAACGCGCCGAGCTTACTGAGGGCGGGTTGAGAAAGGGTTCAGTTGCCTTCGCGGGCAATCTCACGCCAGCCAATGTCGCGGCGGGCGAAGCCTTCTGGCCAAGAAATGGCATCCACACCGGCATATGCACGCTTCTGCGCCTCGCTCACCGTACCACCGAGAGCGGTGACATTGAGCACTCGCCCCCCATTGGCCAATAAACGGGTGCCATCGCGCTTTGTTCCGGCGTGGAAGACCATCAAATTGTCAGTGTCGAGCCCTTCAGCGCCAAAGATCTCGCTGCCCTTGTGATAGTCGCCGGGATAGCCCTTGGTCGCCATGATCACGGTCAGCGCATATTGGTCGTGCCACTCGACATCCTTGCCTGCCAGTGTGCCGGTGGCGACAGCGTAGAGCAGCGGAACAATGTCGCTCTTCATGCGCATCATCAGCACTTGCGTTTCCGGATCGCCAAAGCGCGCGTTGTATTCGACAAGCTTGGGACCATCGGCTGTGAGCATCAACCCGGCATAGAGCACACCAGCATAGGGCGTGCCGCGCTGCGCCATGCCGCGTACGGTCGGCTCAATGATGGTTTTCATGACCTCGTCATAAACTTCGCGGGTCATGACGGGCGCTGGCGAATACGCGCCCATGCCGCCCGTGTTCGGGCCAACATCGCCATCAAAGGCGCGCTTGTGATCCTGCGCCGTGGTCAGCGGCAAGATCGCTTCGCCGTCGCAGAGAACAAAGAGGCTGACCTCCTCGCCTTCCATAAAGTCTTCGATGACGACGCTTGCGCCCGATGCGCCAAAGGCGCCGGAGAAGCAATCAATAACTGCTTCTTCTGCATCTTCCACATTCATGGCGACAGTGACGCCCTTGCCAGCGGCCAGGCCATCAGCCTTGATCACAATGGGGGCGCCAGCGGTGTAGAGATAGGCCAGCGCGCTGGCTTCATCTTCAAAGCGGGCATAGCCAGCGGTGGGAATATCGAACTCGTCGCAGAGGGCTTTGGTAAAACCCTTAGAGCCTTCGAGCTGGCCCGCTTCTTTCGAGGGGCAGAAGCAGGCGATCCCCGCGGCGCGCACATCGTCGCCGAGACCGGCGACCACTTGTGCGTCGGGGCCGACGACGACGAAATCAATGTTTTGGTCTTTGGCCGCAGCGATGACCGCGGCATGGTCGGTGACGTCGATGGAAAGATTGGTGGCGACGCCATCTGTTCCGCCATTGCCCGGCGCAACAAAGACCGCCGCGACCTGTGGCGACTGCGCGATCTTCCAAGCGAGCGCATGTTCACGACCACCGGAACCAATGACCAAAACGCGCATACTCGCCTCCATCGCTAATGTATGGAGGCGTATGGACGAGACGGAGCTTTAGGGCAAGAGCTTCCTAAAGCTCAGCGGCCTTGAAGATGGGGGTGATGTCGCCGTTCCATTCGTTGTGGAAGCGGTCGAGCCACACTTCGGCCGGGCTCTTTCCGCTGCGTACGGTTTCTTCGAGCGGTGCAATGTGGATGCTTTCGTCTTCGCCCTTGGCGTTGAGACGATTGCGGCGCGCCAGTCCCGCCGAAGCGATGCCCACAGCTTGTGCTGCGATATCGAACAGGGTTGAGCGATCAAACGGCGTGTTCAGCCCCAGACGCGGGACTTCGGAGCGCAGATATTCGCGCTCTTCATGCGTCCAGTTTTTGACCAGCTCCCACGCGGCTTCGAGCGAGGTTTCGTCATAAAGCAGGCCCGTCCAGAAGGCGGAGAGCGCCACCACATGGCGTTCGTCGCCCATGTCAGCGCCGCGCATTTCGAGGAACTGCTTCATCCGCACTTCGGGGAAAATGGTCGAGAGGTGATCTTCCCAATCGCCAATGGTTGGCTTTTCGCCCGGCAGCTGCGGCAGCGCACCATCGAGGAAAGCGCGGAAGCTTTCGCCCGCAACATTGATGTACTTGCCGTCGCGAATGACGAAGTACATCGGGACGTCGAGCGCATAATCGGCATATTGCTCGAACCCAAAGCCTTCTTCAAAGGCGAAGGGGAGCATGCCGGTGCGGTCATTATCGGTGTTGAGCCAGATGTGGCTGCGGAAGCTGAGGAAGCCACTGTCCTTGCCATCGACGAAGGGCGAATTGGCAAAGAGCGCGGTCGCAATCGGCTGCAGCGCAACCGAGACGCGCAGCTTCTTGACCATGTCGGCTTCGCTCGAAAAATCGAGATTGGTCTGCACTGTGGCCGAGCGGTACATCATCGATGTCCCGAGCGTGCCCGTGCGGCCCATATAGTCGGTCATGATGCCGTAGCGCGACTTTGGCATGGCCTTGATCTGCTCGACGGACCACAGTGGGGTTACGCCGAGGCCGAGGAAGTGAATGCCCAGCTCACCGGCCACCTTTTTGGAAATGGCCATGTGTTGCGCCAGTTCATCGGCGGTCTGGTGAATGGTTTCGAGTGGCGCACCCGACAGCTCAAACTGACCACCCGGCTCAAGCGACACGCCGCCAGCGCCTGCGGTATTGCTCAGGCCAATGGCGTTTTCGCCATCATAGAAGGGCGTCCAGCCGGTTTCCTTGGCCACGCCCTCAAGCAGAGCCTTGATCCCGCGGTCACCGGCATAAGGGACCGAATCCAGCGGATTGGTATAGAAGACGTGCTTTTCGTGCTCGGTGCCAATGCGCCACTGATCTGCGGGTTTGCACCCGCGCGACATTGCCTCGATGAGGTCGTTACGCGATTCAATCAGCGGAGTGGTTTTGGCGCCGGCCATATAGTCCTCGAAGCTTGCAACCATAAAGTGCGCGGCGAACATAACCACCGCAAGGCGGAAAGCAATCGCCTTTTATCGCCAATCACCGATGGTCGCTTGGATAACCGCCATTGCAGCCACCGCCGCCGTATCCGCGCGCAGGATGCGAGGACCTAGGCTAATCGGCCTAACATATTCTAATGAGCGCAGTTTTTCGCGCTCTGCGTCCGAGAACCCACCCTCCGGACCGACGATCAGGCCAAATTTTTGGCCTGCAATATTTGTCAGTTGCTGAACAGGGGAAGACGATGCTTCGCCCTCATCGGCAAAAATCAGAATGCGGTCGCCGTGTACCTCGCCCCAAGTTTCGATCAGTCGCGTCAACGTCACTTCAGGCGCAATTTCAGGCACATTGAGAACCTCGCATTGCTCGGCAGCTTCAATGGCATTGGCGGAAAGGCGTTCCATCTTCAGGCGATGGACTTGCGTATATTCGGTCATCACCGGCTGGATGGTGCTCGCGCCCATCTCCACCGCTTTTTGGATGACATAATCGAGACGCTCATTTTTGAGCGGCGCGAAGCCATACCAGAAGTCGGTTGCTGGGGACTGCGGGGCGATCTGCTCGACGGTTTGCAGGATCACATGCTTTTTTGAATCGGATGTGAGACGGCAAAGCCAAGCGCCGTCGCGACCGTTAAAGAGCACCACCTCGTCGCCCACGGATTTGCGCAGGACAGCCGCGAGGTAAAGGGACTGGTCCTTGTTCATCTCGACGCTCGCACCAAGCGTTAGATCGTTGGCGACAAACACGCGCTGCAATTGTGCAAATGACCGGGGCATAGTCTTACTCTCTCAACTCTGCCCCACATATCCGCGCTCCTCGGCTGGGGTGCAAGAGCTGATCGGCACCTTTGATGGTCCAATCGTCACGAGGGGGCTTGCGGGGTTTAGCCGCCCCGCCCCGGCCCCTCCCCGTCGCGGGGGAGGCAGGAGGGACGGTGTGTGTCCTAGGCCTTTTCTGAGGCTAGGCGCTTGAGGTGATCGGCTTGGAATAGGCACATGCGTAGGACGGTTCGGTATTCACCGTGCACGAAAAACTCGTCTTTCAACTCGCCCTCGATGATGAAGCCGAGTTTTTGATAGATGTGGAGCGCGCGGGCGTTGTCCTTGTCGACGACGAGATAGAGCTTGTGCAGGTTTAGGACCGCAAAGCCGTATTCGAGCGCTGCGCGGGCCGCTTTTCCCGCATAGCCTTTGCCCTGATGATCGGGGGCGACGATGATCTGGAATTCGGCGCGGCGATGAATGTGGTTTATTTCCACCAGCTCTACGAGGCCGACGGGCGTACCCGCGTCTTCGGCGACAAAACGGCGTTCGGTTTGATCGTGAATGTGGTCTTCGTAAAGACCCAGCAGCTCGTCAAAAGTTTCAAACGGCTCTTCAAACCAATAGCGCATGACGGTGGCATTGTTGTCGAGGCTGTGCACGAAGCGCAGATCCTCGCGTTCCAGCGGACGCAGGCGAAAGCTATCGGGGGCAGACATGAAGGCTCCAAAACTGATTTGGAGAGGAACGACGTAAGGGCGGGTTTTGATCCGGGGGGCGTTACCGCCACCTAACCTCACCCTGGTAGGGGGAGGGATTGGACCGAGTGTGCCGCCGCTGCGTAGCACCGTAGGGCGAGGTAGATGGAGGGATGCAATCACCCCACCCCGGCCTTCCCACTCAAGGGGAGGGAGAAGAAGGGTCTTCACCTGAGAAGGCGATTTTGGCTCCAAAGGGAAAGGCATAAAAAAGGCCCCGGTGGGGGCCTTTTTGCATTCATGTTATAAATCGGGCTTAGCTGAAGACGCTGGCGCCGTGGTCGGCGGCGCCGACGAGGGCGCGGAAGCCGGCGAAGAGTTCGCGGCCGGTGCCCCAGTGTTCATTGGTCAAATCTTCCGAGGCCGAAGGACGGGCGTCGAATTCGACCTGGTCGCCAAGGAAGGTCAGCGTGCCCGCTTCAGCGTCGAGGCGGATCAAATCGCCGTCGCGGATTTTGGCAATCGGCCCCCCCTGCATGGCTTCTGGGGTCATGTGGATGGCGGCTGGGACCTTGCCCGAGGCGCCGGACATGCGGCCGTCTGTAACCAAAGCAACCTTGAAGCCGCGATCCTGAAGGATGGCGAGGGCTGGGGTGAGCTTATGCAGCTCGGGCATGCCCATGGCCTTGGGACCGGAGAAGCGAACGACGGCGATCACATCGCCGGTCAGCTCGCCGGCCTTGAACGCGTCCTGCATGGCCTGTTGGCCGTGGAAGACGCGCGCGCGGGCTTCAACGATGCGGTGTTCAGGCTTAACAGCCGACACCTTGATGACGGAACGACCGAGATTGCCGGTGAGAAGCTTTAAGCCACCAGAGGTCTGGAATGGGGTTTTGACCGAGGTCAGAACCTTTGGCAGCGCGCTTTCATCGGGAGCGGGCGTGTGGGCTAGCTTGTCCTCGATAAGCTTGGCTTCAACGCCATAGCCCGAAAGGCCCGTGCCCCAGACGGTTTTGACGTCTTCGTGCAGATAGCCATCGGAGAGCAGTTCCTTGATGAGGAAGCCCATGCCGCCAGCCGCATTGAAATGGTTCACGTCGGCCACGCCATTTGGATAGACGCGCGCCAGAAGCGGGGTCGCATCCGAAAGGTCGCTCATATCGTCCCAAGTGACCTTCAGACCGGCAGCGGCAGCAATGGCGATGATGTGCATGGTGTGGTTGGTCGAACCACCGGTCGCATGCAGGCCAACCATAGCGTTGACGATGGCCTTCTCATCGACGATGTGACCGATTGGCGTGTAATTATTGCCCTGATCGGTGAGCGAGAGGGCGCGGCGCGTCGCTTCGCGGGTCAGCGCATCGCGCAGCGGCGTACCGGGATTGATGAAGCTTGCGCCTGGCAGGTGCAGGCCCATGATTTCCATGAGCATCTGGTTTGAGTTCGCCGTGCCGTAGAAGGTGCAGGTGCCTGCCGAGTGGTAGGACTTGCTTTCAGCTTCCAAGAGTTCAGCGCGGCCGACCTTGCCTTCCATGAAGAGCTGACGCACGCGGCTCTTGTCTTCATTGGGCAGGCCCGATGGCATGGGGCCAGCAGGAACAAACACGGCGGGCAAGTGACCAAAGGTCAGTGCGCCGACCATGAGGCCGGGAACGATCTTGTCGCAAATGCCGAGATAGACGGCGGCGTCGAACATATTGTGCGAGAGCGCAATAGCGGTCGACATGGCGATGACGTCTCGCGAGAAGAGCGAGAGGTCCATGCCAGCGTAACCCTGGGTAACGCCATCGCACATGGCCGGAACGCCACCGGCAACCTGTGCGGTTGCGCCGATTTCGCGGGCCGCTTCTTTGATGATGTCTGGGTAGAATTGGTAAGGCTGATGGGCACTCAGCATATCATTGTAGCTGGTGACGATGCCCAAATTGAGTGTCTTGCTGCCCGCTAGAGCTGCTTTTTCTGCCGGAGTACAGGCGGCAAAAGCATGTGCGAGGTTGCCACAACCGAGATGGGCACGGTGGACGGATGTCTCACGCTGCGCTTCGAGGCGGTTGAGGTATTCCCGGCGCGAATCACGGCTGCGCGCGGCAATACGGTCGGTCACGTCCTGGATAGCCTGACGGACACTCATTTGGATCTCCATAGCTCGCAAGGACGCGCCAAAGGGGGGCCGCTGGCGCGGATGGGCCTTGCATCAAAAGACTGGCAGCCTCAAACGGCCAGAGCGGTCGATTGGGGACCGCTCCAGGAGTTTATGGACACCAGTAAACAGAGAGTGGCGCGCCGGAGCGCAGCACAGCCCGGACTGGCATATCGGCCACCGGACCATCGGCCAGCGCAGCCTCAAGCACGTCAGCCTTTTCCTGCCCTTCAATGTGCAGATAGAGGCAATCGGTCTTGAGCAGACGCGGCAGAGTAAAGGTAATGCGGCTTTCGCCTGCGCCCGGAGCGCGGATCGAGAGGGTTGGGCCCTCTTGGGTCAGCGCTGCGTCGAGCGTGTCGCCGCCAGGGAAGAAGCTGGCGGTGTGACCGTCGCTCCCCATGCCCAGAATGACGGCGGCAAAAGTGTCCGGCAGCGCCGACAACAGCGCGTTGGTCTTGGCGACCTGCGCATCAGTCGGCTCATCGCCACCAGAATAAAGCGGCAAGAAACGAGCGACCGCCGCCGGGCCCTGCAGCATCTTCTCGTTGACGAGAAGCGCGTTGGAGCGATCGGAGGTTTCATCAACCCAGCGTTCGTCAACCAAGGTGACGGTGACCTTGTCCCATTCGATGTCTTTGGTCTTGCCCAAAACCTGGAAGAACTTTCCAGGCGTTGAGCCACCGGAGACAGCGATTGCCGCACTGCCACGGGTGGCAATGGACTGGCGAATGCGGTCAGCCACCGCCTCGGCCAATTCTTTGGCCAAGGTGGGCTTATCGGCGAAGCTGCGACGGTCGATAGTCAAGTTAGTTCGTTCCTTCGTACCAAGTGCGGCCATCGCGCTCGATCAGCGCGACTGCACCAGTTGGGCCCCAAGTGCCCGCTGTATAAGTTTGCGGAGCGTCTGGCGAACGTTCCCAGCCTTCGCGGATCGGGTCAACCCATGACCACGCCGCTTCAAGCTCGTCACGACGCATGAAGAGGGTCTGGCTGCCACGGATCACATCCATCAGCAGACGCTCGTATGCCTCAGGCGTACGCTCGGAGAAGGTTTCAGCAAAGGAAAGGTTCAATGGCACTTCGCGCAGGCGCATGCCGCCTGGACCTGGGTCCTTGATCATCAGCATCAGCTTGACGCCTTCATCTGGCTGTAGGCGGATGATCAGCTTATTGGCCTTCGGCGCGCCTTCGGCGTGATCGAAGATCGAGTGCGGGATCGGCTTGAACTGGATGGCGATTTCCGAAACGCGTTCGGCCATGCGCTTACCGGTGCGCAGGTAGAACGGCACGCCAGCCCAGCGCCAGTTGTCGATTTCGGCCTTGAGCGCCACGAAGGTCTCGGTGCGGCTGCCCTTCTTTTCTTCTGGCAGCTCGTCCTGATAGGACGCGACCTTGGCGGTTTCCGAAGAAACGCCACGATACTGACCGCGCACGGTCTTGGTCGCCACTTCACCATTGGTGATTGGACGCAGCGCGCGCAGAACCTTGAGCTTTTCGTCACGCAGGGCGTTGGCATCGTCGGATGCTGGTGGCTCCATCGCCACAAGGCAGAGAAGCTGCAGCATGTGGTTCTGGATCATGTCGCGCAGGGCGCCAGATTCGTCATAATAACCACGGGTGCCCGCACCAACGCTTTCAGCCACGGTGAGCTGCACGTGATCGATATGGGCCGAGTTCCAGACGGGCTCGAACAGGGTATTGGCGAAACGCAGAGCCAGCAGGTTCTGGACGGTTTCCTTACCGAGGTAGTGGTCGATGCGGTACACCTGATCTTCCTGGAAGATCTTGGCGACGCCGTCATTGATCTTCTTCGACGATTCCAGATCGTGGCCGAGCGGCTTTTCAATCACAACGCGGGAGTCGCGGCGGTAAAGCTTCTTGGCCTTGAGATACTCAGCGATGGGCTCGAACAGATCGGGCGCTACGGCCAGATAGAAGGCACGAACAATGTTCGCGTCATCGCGCAGAGCAGCGCCGAGATCGCCTGACTCGTCAGGCTTGGAGGCATCGACCGGCACATAGGTGCAGATCGAGACGAAGCGCTCGATTGTGGCTTCGTCCTGATAATCTTTTTCCACAAAAGTATGGAGCGCGTCGCGCACCAGTTTCTGGAATTCGGCTTCAGAGAGCTTGGAACGCGACGCGCCAATGATGCGGCTCGTCTCGTCAAACTGACCATCTTTAAAACGGTGATAGAGCGCCGGAACAAGCTTGCGCTTGGTCAGGTCGCCGGTTGCACCGAACACGACATAATCAAAGGGCTGCACTGGAATAATTCGACTGGACAACGGACTAGCCCTTATTTAGCGGCGAAATTCTGTTTGGCGAGGATTACCGCACCATGCAGAGGTTCGTACTTCGGTAAGGCGACAAAGTCACCATAGCGCTCTTGCAGGCGGGGGAACAAACGCTGCCCCAAGCCGCCAACAATGGCCATAACCTGCGCGCCATGGGATTTGAACCAATTAACGTAGGTATCGATATAGCTGAGCTCTATGGCCAGAAGCTTGAGGGCAACTGGATCATTTTGCTCAAGATGGTCGAAGAACAAAGGCATGAGTTTACCGTACTCGCCCGGCGCGCGACCGATCAGGGCATCGTCGCACCCTTCCGAACCGTCACGGCTGAGGAGCTGCAAGCCCATCTCTGTTGCGAACGCCCAAGTCATAATCGACTGGTTTGAACCGCCGAGCGCTGCGGTGACGGCGGCGGTGAGAGGGGAACCCTCAACCAAGCCATCAGCGGCCTCGACAGTGTAACGCACGAGTTCCCGTCCCAGAATCGCACCTGACATCTGGTCGCCGATTGGGAAGCCCCAACCGCCGGCCTGATAGCGCGTGCCTGCAACCAAGGACATGGCTGCGGAACCGGTGCCGATGATCACCACACCACCTTCTGTGCCACCAAGGGCACCAGCGTGGGCGATATCGATATCGTCATAAACCTTTACGCCCGCGAAGGGCCACACACGAGCGGCGAAAGCCTCGCGTGCGCTATCCATACGACCACCAGCCATGCCGAAGCAGGCATAGGTATTGGCTGTTTCAGCGTAATCTAAACCGGCGGCTGCGAACACATCGCGCGTGCCATCGAGAATAGCACGATAGGCAGGCTCGCCGCCATCGATCTGGAGGTTGGAACGACCGTTTTTAACCTCAGCCAAAACTTCGAGGTTTTCGTTCGCTAATCTGACACGGCAATTGGTACCGCCGCCATCGACGCCAAGGTAGTAACGCGCCACGAATGGGACTCCGTCTATGGACTGGGATCTGCGATCGAGAATCCGGGAGGAGCTGACCGCATTGGTCCCAAGCTAGGGCCTGTTTTCGGGGCGGACCATAATGCGAAAGCCGCTAAGACGAAAGTAGCATTCAGGATAAAATGCGTCTCTTCCGCAGGGTGTTTTCAAACCATTATGCTCCTGAGGGAACAGATGGTGCGGAGCGTGAGTTGGAGAAGGGGACATCGACGTTTCGGCGCAACGACCGCCCGCAAGGAAAATCCGATGGAAAGACACTGCTTGGTACTGGGCGGCGCGCGATCCGGCAAGACCGGTTTTGCAGAACGACTAACCCTGAGAAACGGCACAACACCGGCCTATCTGGTCACCACCGCGCAGCGCGACAGCGACATGCGTGAGCGGATCGCCGCGCATCAGCTTGGCGGCATGCGGTACACCGTGATTGAGGAGCCGATTGAGCTGTGCCATGCGCTAATCAAAGCGTCGAAAAACCATGATGTAATTTTTGTGGACTGCGTGACGCTGTGGATCAGCAATATGCTGAAACTGAATAATGACGTCGCCAATGCGGTGAGCGAGCTGTGTGCCACGCTGGTCGAACTCAAAGGCACTAAGGTGATCCTGGTGTCCGATGAAGTGGGGCAAGGTGTTGAGCCCGACACTGCCATGGCGCGCACGTTCCGCGACTTGGCAGGCTCGGCCCACCAAAGGCTCGCCGAAGTGTGTGAGGACGTCTATTTCGTCGTCGCCGGAATGCCGATGACAATCAAAGGCAAGCCTGCCGGATTAAGCTGAAGTGTCCAGCGCGCGGATTTTTTGTGGACGCAAGAGCTGTGGATTGGGTGCAAGCTTTGGAAACACCCTTGTCGATCAATGGCTTGCCGCCTGTGGCACTTTGCTCAGAATGCTTCTGAAAATCGTTTGCAAATTCAAGCACTTGCTGATCAGGCATGAGCGGCGTAAGGCAGGTTTTTACCAGCCGCAAGGAAGCTTTGCCCATGGCGATCACCAACAAGACACTGGCTATAGCATCGACCAGCCTGGTTGTTGGGGTTCTCGTTCTGGGCCTGAAAGTCTGGGCGTGGTGGGTGACTGGCTCGGTGGCGCTGTATTCGGACGCGCTTGAATCGACCGTCAATGTGGTGACGGCCATTGTGGCGCTGATCGCAGTGCGTCTGGCGCAGCGTCCGGCCAATGCCAACATGCCCTATGGCTACCACAAGGCCGAGTACTTCTCAGCGGTGATCGTGGGCGTGATGATCATTGTCGCGGCCATATTGATTCTGCGCGAAGCTGTGCTGGGTTTCCTCAACCCGGAAATGCCCGAAGCACCAACGCTCGGTTTGGCGATCAGTGCGGGTGCGACGGTGATCAATGTCGTGTGGGCAATGGTATTGCTCCGCCATGGTCGTCAGGCGCGCTCGCCTGCCATTGAAGCCGATGGCAAGCATTTGATGACGGACGTGGTGTCGACCATCGGCGTGCTGATTGGCCTGGCGCTGGTTTATGCGACCGGCATTGCGCAGCTCGACTCCATTCTTGCAGCCCTTGTGGCGCTCAACATCATCTGGTCCGGGTGGGGTGTGATCAAGGACAGCGTTGGCGGGCTGATGGACGTTGCCGTGCCTGCAGAAACGCAGAAGATTATTCGCGAGGCCATCGCGTGCACGGCAAACGGCGCGCTAGAAGCCCATGATGTCCGCACGCGACAGGCGGGAAAGATTACCTTTATCGACTTCCACCTTGTGGTGCCGGGCGCGATGACAGTGGATGCGGCGCATGAGATTTGCGACCGGATTGAAGCCAAGCTTAAAGAGCTGGTCAAAGACTGCCAGATCACCATTCACGTTGAGCCAGAAGACAAGGCCAAGCACGCTGGCATCGTGGTCCTGTAAATAAGACCTACGGCAATTTACTGAGGCTTATTGTTTCCAAACTAGTCTTCCTGAGGATCCACTCTCAGGAGGACGGGGTATTGCGATCAATCCTTTCGCTGAACAGCTACATCGCCCCCAAGCTTCTGCGTATCGTCTATTGGATCGGACTTATCTGCATTGGTGTGTTTGCGCTGGCCGGGATTTATAACGCGCTGACCTACACGGGTGACTTGCGCCTCAGCACACCGCAGACTGGTTTTGTGTCTTTGGTCATTGTGATCTTTCTGACCATAGCGGCAACCATCATTTGGCGGCTTGCGGTCGAGCTCATCTTAGTGGTCTTCTCAATTCATGACCTGCTTCGAGACATTCGCAACCAAGTCGCGCCCAACCCTCAGCCTGTCTATAATCGGCGGAGCACTGATCCTCGCTAGTTTTGGGGCCACCCCTGCCCTCGGCCAATTTTGGGGGCAGTATCAAAACCCCAGCTTTCACTATGCCATCGACATACCACCGGGCTTTGAGAGCAGTCGTGCGAATGAAGACGGTACGGGGGCGATTTACTATCGGCTGGATGCCGAACAGGTGCTCTCGCTCTGGGCCGGGGAAAACGCGTTAGGCATTGAGGCAGTGGCCGAGGCTCAAGCGCAGGAGTTGGAAGCACAGGGGTGGGTTCTGGGGATGAACACCAGCACCCCAGACTGGTCCGCCCTCACCGCGCAACGCGACCACCGCATCAGCATCAAGCGGATCGTTGAGCTTTGCGAGCCGGGGCAATATGCGGGTTTCCGCATGGAATTCCACATCCGCGACTTAGCGTCGATCGAGCCAGTGATTGAAGGCCTGACGCGCTCGTTTAGGCCTGAGGGCTGCTAGCGCGCCACGGTGAGGTGGTGAACAGTAGGGCCAAGGCACCCGACAAGCCAACCCGCAAAATCTCGGGAGCGCTAAAGAGGGTTTCCCCGCCGACCGACAATAGGATCAGGTAGACGCCCAGCATGCTGGTCGTAAAGCCAATGCCTATGGCCGCACCGCACCGGGTCGCCGCGGATTTGAGGCGCGGTTCGAGGCGCAAATAGACCAAAGCCGCAAGGATGGCGGGGAGCACCCCAAAGAGGAAACCGAAGACCATAAACATGAAGATGATCGGCCCGAGATATTCGATCTCAGGCAGGCCTTCGACGACGACGTTCAGCGCCAGCATCGCGAGCCCACCGATGATCGGGCCGAGCAGGATGATAGCGAGCAAGCGCCGACTTTGCCCGTCGACCGACCACTTCGACATAAGCTCTAGGCCTTCTTGAGGAACTCAGTGCGCAGGACCAAGCCTTTGACCTTTTCGACATTGCATTCGATCAGATCGGTGTCTTCGGTGAGACGAATATTCTTGCACATGGTGCCACGCTTGAGCGTTACCGAAGTCCCCTTGACCTTGAGGTCTTTGATCAGCGTCACGCTATCGCCGTCATTGAGCTGGGTGCCATTGGAGTCGCGGGTAATTTCAGTCACGGTGTCGTCCTAAATTCAATAAGGAGCTCACTTTCTAAAAGAGAGCCCAGCAGGCAGTCTCACCACCTTGCACAGATCGGCTACGGGGCCAAGGGCCCCAGATCAGTCGCAGTGCTATTCCTCTACGGGCTCGCCTTCTCATAGCCTTCGGGATATTGGTAACCCATGCCGGCCGTCTGCACCTTAACGCCGACTTTGGCGACGAGGGGATCATCTGACGTGACGGTGACGTCGCCCGAAATCGTCGTGACATCGACGTCCGGTTCTTCCACCGTTGGCGCGAAGCGGATCATCGGTACACAGGGCGCTTCGGTGTTCCAAAGCTTGCCGCCTTCGTGCAGGAAGACATAGCCGCCATAGTCCCACCAAAAGCCCGCAAAGCTAACAGGCTCGCCATTGAGTGCTGCCACTTCAGCCGCCGTTTGCCCAACGTAGAGACCTTCGGGGGTGGCCAGCGTCGGCGGCAGGTCGACATAGCTGACGAAACGCGTGTTGGCCTCGTCGAACCATTGGAAAGCGATTTTGCGGTCGGGATCGTCGCCATAAACCAAGGTGCCGAAAACAGGCACGCCTTCGACACTGTCGACCTCTATACGCGCCTCGACGTTTTCAGCGCCGAAGTGCGAGATGATCATGTCGACGGTAACGTCGGGGCCAAATACGCCTTCGCATTGCACGCGTTCTGGCGCGGTGTGTGGTGCTGTGGCGGACTTATCCTTGGTTTTTGCAAAGGCAACGGGCGACAAAGCCAAGGACGATATGATTAGGGTAGAGATAGTCAGGCGGGTCAGCATGAGTGTTAATCCTCCTCCCAGAACTTGAATATGCGCATGCATCAAAACGCATCGCAGACAACACCTTGCCAGATGAACGCAAGCTGAAGGCTCCGACAATGAAACCCATCAAATTCGAACGCGACGAAATGAAAATTATCGTTGCGGAAGTTCAAGATTATTTCCAGAACGAACTCGATAGCAATATCGGCTCCATTCCCGCTGAATTGCTGGTTCAATTCTTCGCCGAAAAGATTGGGGCGCATTATTATAATCGCGGTCTGCATGACGCTCAGGCGCTGGTGCGCAAGAAGATCGACGACGTGAGCGACGAGATTTTCTCGCTGGAAAAGACCACCCGCACGCGCCGCTAAAGCGATCGCCTTGCTGATGCGCCGGGAGCAACTCTGGCGCAACACACCCACTGTGCAGACGGCCAGATGCTGATATGAGAGTGCACCACTTCAGCTGATTTTGGAGGAAGCCTTGGGCTTCAACTTTGCCACGCTTGCGCCGATTGGCCTCTTGCTTGCGTCCAATGTCTTTATGACCTTCGCTTGGTATGGACACCTCAAATTCCCCCACGCAGCGATGTGGGTGGTGGTGTTGGCGAGCTGGGCGATTGCCTTCTTCGAATATTGGCTTGCGGTTCCGGCCAACCGCATTGGCTATGGCACGTTTTCCGCCGCCGAGTTGAAGACCATTCAGGAGGTCATTTCGCTCTCGGTGTTCGTGCTGTTCGCAGTGTTCTATCTCGGTGAGAAGCTGACCTGGAACCACGGCATTGGCTTTGCGCTGATCGCGCTCGGAGCCTTCTTCATTTTCAAGGGGCCGCTGAAATAGCGACCCCTTTCTGTGCCTAGTGGTCGGCGGTAACGCCGCCGACAACAGCAATGGAACTGGGCGCACCACCAAGCTCAATCGACCCGGTCACGGCAAAACTTTTGAGATCGAGCTTGTGGATTTTGCCCGTGGCGGGATCGGTGACCAGCAACTCGTCGCCCGCATAAGCAATCCGCGGCATTGGCGTGCCATGGCCGCCATCGGTGGCATAAGCCTTCGTCACCTGGGCTTTGCGCAGTAACTCGCCGCGCACACTATCAAGCTCTTGCACCGAACCATCGGCGAGCAGCAGATAGGCGAAGCGCGCGTTTTCGCCGTTCAGAACAAAATGAACACGCGTGTCTGGGAGGCTGACGAGGCGAATTGGCGTTTCGGCCTCGGGCTCAATAATGGCCACATGCTTGGGCCCGTAATTGCCGAGAAAATAGTCGAGGCTCTTGCCGGCAAGAAGGGTCCCTACCCGCCCTTCGGGCAGGTCGGTGAAGGGAAGAAGCGTAAAGTCCGGCTTAGGCCCATTGGCAATCAGCACCCCGTCGGAACACCCAAAGGCGATAACGTCGCCTGATGACGCTTCCCCGTGAACATCGGCGCAAAGCTCCGTCGTCCCGACAATGTCGCCACTGGCGTCAAAGACATTAAAGCCACTGGGCAGCTTGCCATCTTCCGAAACCGGCTTAGTGACAATGGCACCGCCATTAAAGGGAACGGCAACGCCGTGGTGGGGCTTGCCACTGTCGAGCTCCACTGACTCGTATGTTCCCTTTTGCCAGAGCGTTGCATCGGAGAGCTGCACTTTGCCGCTTTCGTCAAAAAAGATGGCAAGCTTGCCACCATGTTCGACGAAATGGGCGGGCTTTTGGCCTTCCGCTTGCGGGGCCAAGAGAGCGGGATCACCTAGTTTGAGGTCGGCATGATCGCCGTGGTCTTCAACGGTCAGGCCGGTCGAAATGGCTTGGACCTGATTGGCTTTGCCCTGGACAGCGAAAACGGCATGCCTTCCCTTAGCGGCATAGAGCGTTGCCGGAGCAGCAAGCTTATAGGTCGCGATGGTTTTGTCACTGTCCAGATCAATGACAGAAACATTGGCGCTAGCGCTATCGGCGACAAAGGCCCGCCAAACTGAATGGGTGTCCTCGGCGTAAGCGAGAGGAACATTGGCCGAGGATAAGAGGAGAGCAGCAAGCAAGGCGACGCGCATGGGAATATCCTTGATATGTTAGAACGTTACATTTCGAGAGATGAGAGGCGTGCGAAGACGGGCGTCAGGACGACGCCGAGACCGCCTGCGGGTGCAGGCGGAATAGGATGAAGGGGGAGAGTTGTCAGGTCAGGCAGTCCACAAGACCGGTGGCAATGGAGCGGAGCATTGCAGGATACAGGTCTGGACCTTCGGGGAGTGCGGAACCTTCAGGATCCAGCACGCCTGACTTGGCGGCGGAGCCCTCAACAATGACGCGCACCACTGCGGGCTCGAAATTGGGTTCGGCAAAGACGCAGGTTGCGCCAAGCTCGGAGACCTTGTGCCGAAGCTCATCAATGCGGGCCGCGCCGGGGGCAACGTCTGGCGAGACGGTGACCGTGCCCGCAAGGGTGAGATCAAAACGCTGTTCGAAATACTGATAGGCGTCGTGGAAGACGACGAAGGGTTTTCCGGCAATTGGGGCCAGTTGGGCCGCGAGTTCGACCGTTAGCGCCTCAAGCGCGGCACGGGTGGTTTGCGCATTGGCTACATAGGTTGCCGCATTGTCCGGGTCGGCCGAGACCAGTGTTGTTTCGATGTAGTCGACGATGAGGATTGCATTTTGTGGGTCTAGCCAGAAATGCAGATCCTCTCCGCCATGAGAGCCATGGTCGTGCGCATGATCATGCGCGTGGTCATCCTCATGGGCATGAGCCGCGTGCTCTTCAGCAGTTTCGCTCGCATGATCGTGGTCATGCGCCTCAAAGGCTCCGCCTTCGCGCATGGGCAGAAGCTGCAGGCCGGGTGTATCGGCGAAGGCGACAATTTGGGCCTTGGTGGACAGCGTATTGAGGGCATCAGCCAAGAACAGCTCAAAGCCATTGCCAGTCCAGAAGACGATATCAGCGCTCTCAAGCGCTGCCGCGTCGGATGGGCGGAGCGAATAGGTGTGCGGGGAAGCTGCGCCTTTGACGATCAAGATTGGTGCGGCGACATCGCCCATAACTGCAGTGACCAGCGAATGGATGGGCTTGGTGGAGGCAACGACATCGGGCGCAGCCAAAACTGTGCCGGTGAGCAGCATGGTCGCGAACGCGGCGAGGGAGAGCAGCTTGGTCATCTGTATGCCTTCAGGGTAATGTTATGTTATTACGCTTGCGGCGATGTTATGCTATAACGTAAAGCTAAGCGTCAAGAGCGTGGGTTAGAGAAACTTGCTTCCCACCGATCACGTTCGCAGCCTGCCCCCCCGAAGACCCCGGGCCAAGTGAGTTTGAGTTGAACAAGACTATGAACAGCGCCAGCACACGCGAAAAGCTCATCACGCTCACCAATGCCGGCGTGCGCAAAGGCGCGCGGGTGTTGGTGGAAGGCGTTGATCTGTCGATTGCGCGCGGCGAGATTTTGACCCTGATTGGCCCCAATGGCTCGGGCAAGAGCACCACGGCCAAAATGGTGACGGGTGTTCTGAAGCCAAGCATGGGCGAGGTATCGCGAAAACCGGGGCTGACCATTGGCTATGTGCCACAAAAGCTGGCAATCGACTGGACCTTACCACTGACCGTCGAGCGTTTGATGACGCTGACCGGAACATTCGCCAAGGATGACATCATCCGTGCGCTCGACGCCGTTGGGGCCAAGCGCTTACTGGGCGCGGCCGTGCAGGAGCTGTCGGGTGGGGAGTTTCAACGCGTGCTGTTCGCTCGCGCCATGATCCGCAAGCCCGATTTGTTGGTGCTGGACGAGCCCGTGCAGGGCGTCGATTTTTCGGGCGAAGTGGCGCTCTATCAGTTGATCCGGGAAATACGAGACACGACTGGTGCAGGCATTTTGATGATCAGCCACGATCTGCATGTAGTGATGGCGGAGACCGATACGGTCATTTGTCTCAATGGCCATGTGTGCTGTCGCGGCACGCCCAATGCGGTGAAGCGCGACCCCAATTATCTCAAGCTCTTTGGTGAGCGCGCCGCTTCGGCGCTGGCGATTTATGAGCACCACCACGATCACGAACATCACGATGACGGCTGCGTGGTTGGCGCAAAGCATGACCACGAGCATGGGCATAGCCATGAGTGACATCGTGATGAGGTTCCCCCACCCTCAGTCCCTCCCCGCAAGGGGGAGGGAGGCAGAGTTGCGTATGTTGCTAGGATCGAAGACTAAAAATGTTTGGTGATTTCTTTTCTCGAGCACTAATCGCAGGGATTGGGCTTGCCGCTGTAACCGGGCCTCTGGGGTGCTTCGTCATTTGGCGGCGCATGAGCTACTTTGGCGACACCATGGCCCATTCAGCGCTGCTCGGCGTCGCCCTGGCCATGCTGCTCTCGGTGAATGTGACGCTCGGCGTCTTTGTGGTGGCGGCAATGGTGGCGGGGGCCCTCTTGGTCTTGCAGCGCCAAAACACGCTTTCAGTGGACGCGCTGCTGGGGATTTTGAGCCACGCAACGCTGGCGGTTGGCCTTGTTCTCGTGGGTTTCCTGACCACGGTGCGCATCGATCTGATGGGCTTCCTGTTCGGGGATATTTTGGCGGTCTCGTTGGATGACATCATCATCATCTATGCCGGTGGCGCAGCGATCCTTCTTATGCTGATCCTCAATTGGCGGCCCCTGCTCGCCTCTACAGTCAGCCCAGAGTTGGCCGAGGCTGAAGGTCTGCGCCCGGAAGTGAGCCGGGTCATTCTGATGTTGCTGATGGCCTGTGTGATCGCCATTTCCATGAAGCTGGTTGGCGTTTTGCTGATCACCTCGCTACTCATTATCCCAGCGGCAACGGCGCGACGGTTGAGTGCGACGCCGGAAATGATGGCACTCGTCGCTTCAGGCTTGGGCATGATTGCCGTGGTTGGCGGGCTCTTCGGTTCGCGCACTTGGGACACGGCTTCAGGTCCATCGATTGTGGTGATGGCGCTGGTGCTGTTTTTGCTGTCACTATTGGTCCCGGCCGGACGGCTTTTCGGGAGGAAAGAACACAATGGCGCATAGTCACGACATTCCCACGGACCTGACCCGAAATCAGGAACTGGTGCTGGGCGCGCTCAACACCTCCCCTGCCCCACTTTCAGCCTATGACATTCTCGATCGCTTGCGCATCGAGGGCATTAAAGCGCCGCTGCAGATTTATCGCGCTCTCGACAAGCTGGTGGAGCGCGGACTGGCGCATCGGCTGGAGTCGCTCAACGCATTCGTCGCCTGCGCTGACGCGCATTGTCACCGCAAGGGGCTGATTGCTTTTGCGATTTGCGAGGACTGCGGAAAGGTTGATGAATTTGCGGATGCAGTAATCGAAGAGCGTTTGGGCGGCTGGGCGCAGTCTACCGGGTTTAAGGTGGAGCGCACGACCATGGAAATTCGCGGCAAGTGCCAAAGTTGTTTAGAAAATTGATGCTGAAGATGAACTTCAACATTATGCAACACTTCTGCGTTTGACGTCGCCGGACTTTTCCCCAAAATAACCACAGATTTTAGTGGTTAAATTATGAACAAACTGATTCTATTCGTCGTGTTGGCTGCGGGAACTGCAGGGCCCACTTGGGCGCAAGATGATCATGATTGGTCTGGCTTCTATGCTGGTGTGAGTGGCGTTTACACAACAAGCCAAAACGACAAATCTTTCGTGACCAGCCCAGACAGAGTCCGCAATAGCTTTGGCATGGAAGGGGCTATGCTCGGTGTACAGGCCGGCTACCTCACTAACTTCGAAAATTTTGTACTCGGGGTTGAAGGCAGCGTTCTCTTCGGCAAGCTCAACGGCAATGACAACCATAACGGTAGCTCTTACGAAGAGATGACCGTCAATAACTTGGCGTCCTTGACGGCCCGCTTCGGCTACGCTTTCGATAGCGTCTTGCTCTATGGCAAAGTGGGTGTCAGCACCGGTTCAGTAAACATGCTGACATATGAAAGCCATCTACCGGACACTGATCGCGAATCGATGACCTCCCAATATGTCGGTCCAACAATTGGCGCTGGCGTCGACGTGGCGCTGAATGACAATATTTCCGTGAGAGCCGAGTATAATCTGCACTTCCTTGGCCGCAAAGAGCACCCTTGGGCGTACTGGTCAGATGCGATTTACAAGATCGACAAGACCCAAGATGTCCGCATCGGGATCAATTACAAGTTCTAAAAAAAGCCGCCCACGGGCGGCTTTTTCAGTTTTATGTCCGAACTCCAAAACTCAGGAAGCGGACAGCGGCAGCGCCGTATTCGCGGGTGTCTTCCAGCTCAAAGCCTGCCGGAATGGTGACTTCGGCATCAGCAGATTCTTCCCAAACGATCAGCGCGCCAGGGGCGAGCCAGCCGTTAGCGGCAATCTCAATGAGCGCCTTTTCACCCAGAGACTGGCTGTAGGGCGGATCAAGGAAGACGAGGTCGAACTGGCCAAAGGTACCGGGTGTGCCCAGAGCCGTGGCGTCGCGGCGCAGGAGCTTGGTGATGCCCGCCACGCCAAAATCCTGAATGTGATCGCGGATCAAGCCGCGCCCTTCAGCACCGGTTTCAACGAAAGTGCAGTGCGCGGCGCCGCGCGAGAGGGCTTCAAGGCCGAGAGCGCCCGTGCCTGCGAACAGATCAAGCACGCGCTTTTCAACGAGCACTGGTCCCAGACGCGAACCTAGAATGTTGAAGATCGACTCGCGAGCGCGATCCGAGGTGGGGCGGATGCTGTCGTCGGATGGGGAATTGAGCTGCTTGCCCCGGAATTTGCCGGCAACGATGCGCATGGTTTTTATCTCCACCGATCTAGGCGCTTAAGCGGCCATTCGGTTTGCAATACAGATAGACAAGCCCCCGCTTTCGCGGGGGCTAAAGGTTTGCTGATTAGCCGCGTGGCTTACGCGGGCCGGTCGGACGAGGACCGCCCGAAGATGGACGCGAGTTCGACGGACGACCGCCGGCGGGACGTGCACCACCTGGCTTGCCGCCGAATGGCTTCGCGCCAAACGGCTTTGCACCGAAGGGCTTACGGTCACCGAATGGCTTGTCGCCACGCGCTGGACGATCCGAACGCTGCGGACGATCACCGTAATCGCGCTGTGGGCGATCATTCGATGGACGGTCCGAACGCTGTGGGCGATCAGCAAAACCGCGTGCTGGACGCTCGCCAGAGGGACGCTCTGAGCGTTGTGGACGATCACCGAAGCTGCGCGCTGGACGGTCACCCGATGGGCGTTCTGAACGCTGTGGGCGATCACCAAATGGACGATCCGAGCGCTGTGGACGATCACCGAAGCCGCGTGCTGGACGCTCGCCCGATGGACGCTCTGAACGCTGTGGGCGGTCGCCGAACGGACGATCCGAACGCTGCGGACGATCACCCAAGCTGCGTGCTGGACGCTCACCCGATGGACGCTCAGAGCGCTGTGGACGATCACCAAAATCGCGCTTTGGACGGTCGCCAAATGGACGATCCGAACGCTGTGGGCGATCACCGAAATCACGCTTTGGACGGTCGCCGAATGGCTTGTCGCCACGTGGCGCACGATCACCAAACGGCTTGTCACCGCGTGGAGCGCGATCACCATACGGCTTGTCACCGCGTGGAGCGCGATTACCATATGGCTTGTCGCCGCGTGGAGCGCGATCACCAAATGGCTTGTCGCCGCGTGGAGCACGATCACCATATGGCTTGTCGCCACGTGGAGCACGATCACCAAATGGCTTGTCGCCACGTGGAGCACGATCACCAAATGGCTTGTCACCGCGTGGAGCGCGATCACCACGGTCTTCGCGTGGTGCGCCGCTGCCGAAGCTGCGCGCTGGCTGATCATCACGATCAAAGCGCGCGCGTTCCTGAGCGCGTGGTTCGTAGGCTTCTGGTGCGCGACCGTCGTCGTCAAAGTGTACCTTGCGAGTACGGCCTGTCGGACGATCTTCATCGCGGCTGCCAAAACGCGGCGGGGCGCCACGGGCAGGATTTGGACGGGCATGGTCACGGTCACGCGGGGAGCGGACGCGATAGGTCTCGTCACGAACTGGCGGCACGTACTCTGGCATTTCGCTTTCAAAATCGACACCAGCCGATTCAGCAAGCTTCTTGCCGAGCTGATCGCGCAGCATGCGGGACTTGACCATTTCGACGCCGCCTTCGGCCAGATCGCCGAGCTGGAACGGGCCATAGGAGACGCGGATCAGACGGTTCACTTCGAGACCGAGCGAGCCAAGAACGTTCTTAACTTCGCGGTTCTTGCCTTCACGCAGACCAAGAACCATCCAGACGTTGTGGCCCTGTTCGCGTTCGAGCGTTGCTGTGATCGGACCGTATTGGATGCCGTCAACAGTGATGCCGTGCTTGAGCGCATCAAGCTGCGCCTGAGTGACGTGGCCATAAGCACGCACGCGGTAGCGACGCAGCCAACCGGTGGCTGGCAGCTCGAGGACGCGCTTGAGGCCACCGTCGTTGGTCAGCAGAAGCAGACCTTCGGTGTTGATGTCGAGACGGCCAACAGTGAGGACGCGCGGCAGACCCATGCGGTCGAGCGCTTCGAAGATCGTTGGGCGACCTTCTGGGTCCTTTTCGGTAACAACGAGGCCGGCAGGCTTGTTGTAGAGCCAAACGCGTGTGCCTTGGCGGGCAGCGAGTGGCAGGCCATCGACTTCGATCTTGTCGCGGCTGGTAACGTTAAAGGCCGGGGTAATGACCTTCTTACCGTTCACCGAAATACGGCCATCGGCAATCCAGCCTTCAGCGTCACGGCGGGAGCAGAGGCCGGCGCGGGCGATGACCTTGGCTAGACGGTCAGCGGCTTCGGGTTGTTTAGGAGTGTCGCTCATAGCGGACTTTCAAAACATGCGGGACCCATAATGCCTATGCAGGGGCTTAGGCGGGCGGCGCGGAAAAAAAGGGAAAGCGGCCGGATAGATCCGACCGCTAAATTCGGTTTGGCGTGACGACCGCTACGCTTAGAGCTTTGTCTCGTTAGAAGTCAGTCCAAGGCTTGGGCCGGAGTTCGACGAGCTCGCGGATGGCGGTAGTGCTACAGCGCCGCTCCGTTCGATAGCGCGGCGGACATCGCCTGGGCAGCGCGAGTCACGCAAGGAGACGATCTCGCCAGCTGGCGTGCGGCACACAAGCTGAGCATCACCCACACGCGTAAAATACTCTGCAGGTGGCAGGTAAAGCGGACGGTTGTTCGACGCGGTGACAGCCATATTGTTCTGCTTCATACGAGCAGTGAGCTGGCGCGCCTCGTCTTCGGTCAGAGCACGACCGCTGAGCGTACGCATGTCGACAACACGCGCATTGCGCAGGCGGGTAATGTCGTCCTGAGACATGTTGCTGGTGTCGATACGAACGGTGTTGCTGTCCTTAGGAAGCTGCGCAACTGCCGTCGCCTGCTGCGGCGCAGGCAGAGCACCACCGGAACGCGGCAGGGCCAGAGGCGCACGCGCATTCGTCAGATCATCCTTGGGAGCGTCGCCCGGAATGAGGCCGACGCCTCGCGCGGTCTGATTGAGGACATCGCGTTCAAACGTGCCGAAATCAGAGAGGGCATTGGTGCCTTCCATGGTCGTGCATGCGCTCAGCGCCAGCGCCGCGACAAGCCCAAATGCAACGAGTCGAACTCGTGCAGCAGCGGAAACAGCAGAAACCTGCCCTGTCAAACCAGTACGCATGCAACGTCCCTTACGATCTTGGCGTGCTTATAACGCATAATATTGGCTAAAGCCAGATTTTGGCACGAGCGTGATCATGTTGTTTTGGCAGAATTTCGGCCAAAGCCGAACATATCCAAAAACAGCAAGATCACGCCGAACGTAATCGCGACATCAGCGATGTTGAAAATATAGAAGGACCAATTGCCCCAATAGAAGTGGAAGAAATCTGCCACCGCACCATACATCAAGCGATCAAGCGCATTGGACAGCGCCCCGCCGATGCAGAAGGCCAAGCCCACGCGAACGAGAAAATCGCTCGTGCGCAGCCACCAGACAGACAGAGCCGCCACCGCCACGAGCATAATGGCGCCCAAAGCCCAGACCGGCAGGCCATCGAGAAGGCCATAGGAAATGCCGGTGTTCCAGACCAAAACGTAGTCAAAGAAATTGGTGACTGGGACAATCTCGCCGCCGCGCCAGCCCGTCATTTCAACGGGGCGATAGCCGAACGGGATTTGCGTGCACAGCGCCTGACCGAAGGCATAGCACTCCTGGGCGATGTGATAGCCCTTTTGTGCACGATCAATCCCGAACACAATAACGGCAGCCATCAGGGAGGCGAGAACCGAGGGGTTGCGAAACGAGCTATGCATCCAAAACTCCGTTTAACGCCCCAAGGGGATCACCCCAATGTGAGCAAAGACTGCGCTGCGCCCATCAAAGCTCCGCTTGCGCAGGGATGATAGGCATTTTGCTCAGAAAGGCAAAAATCCTCCCCTCAAGTGAGGGAAGGATTGAAGCGGGAGAAAGACCTATAGACCTGCTGCTGCGCGTTCACGCAGAGCCTGCGCATCGCGGGCACTGACGTCTGGATAGTCTGCATCCGAACCAACGTCGGGCAGAACCTTCCAAGAGCGCGCGCAACGCGTGCCTTCAGCAAGGCCCGGCACAACAGAGATACCGGCCACATCGTCCAGACGGAAGGCTTCAACAGGGCCTTCGTTTTGCAGAACCTTAATCGCCGAGGTGATGGCGATTTCAGCAAGGTCCTGACCTTCGAGCGCAACGGTGTAGCGAGCGTCCGAAACGTAAACCACCGGAGCGGCTTCAAGCGACGAACCGATCCGCTTTTCGCGGCGTTCGATTTCGAGCGCACCGGTCACCACGCGGCGAACCGAGCGGATGAGGTTCCACTTTTCGGCCAGCGTGTCATCCTGCCACTCTGCCGGGATTTCCGGGAAGAGACGCAGGTGAACCGAACTTTCTGTGCCTGGGTGCCGCTCGAGCCAGCTCTCTTCCATGGTGAAGACTAGGATCGGAGCGAGCCAAGCCGTCAGCGCATTGAACAGGTGATCAAGAACGGTGAGCGCCGAACGACGCGTAATGGACGAGATCGGATCGCAGTAGAGCGTGTCCTTGCGGATGTCGAAGTAGAACGCCGAAAGCTCGATGTTCATGAAGTTCGACAGAAGCGTCACGACCTTGCGGTAGTCGTATTCCTTGTAGGCTGCGCGCACGCCAGCATCGAGCTGGGCGAGACGGTGCAGCATGAGGCGTTCGAGCTCTGGCATATCCTTGGCGTCGACAACGTCGTCCGCCTTGAAGTGCGCCAGATTGCCCAAGAGCCAACGCAGGGTGTTGCGCAGCTTGCGGTAGCTGTCGACCGACGTCTGGATGATTTCCTTACCGAGGCGCAGGTCTTCCGTGTAATCGGAGGATGCAACCCACAGGCGCAGGATATCAGCGCCGAACTGCTTGATGATGTCCTGTGGCGCAACGGTGTTGCCCAAGGACTTCGACATTTTCTTGCCCTCGCCGTCCATGGTGAAACCATGGGTCAGCACGCTGTCATATGGCGCGTGGCCATTGGTGGCGCAGCTTTCGAGCAGGGACGAATGGAACCAACCGCGGTGCTGATCCGAGCCCTCAAGATACATCGAGGCCGGGAACTTCAGATGCGGCCACTTCTGCTTGTTGCGCAGAACGAAGGCATGGGTCGTGCCGCTATCGAACCAAACGTCAAGGACGTCCTTGATCATCTCGTAGTCGTCAGCGTTATACGCGTCGCCGAGGTACTGCTGGGCAGCGCCATCAAAGTACCAAGCGTCGGCGCCCTTTTCTTCAAAGGACTGCGCGATGCGTTCGTTGACGAGTTCGTCACGAAGGATTTCACCAGTGGCCTTGTTGACGAAGACGGTGATCGGAACGCCCCAAGCGCGCTGGCGCGACAGAACCCAATCAGGGCGATCGGCGATCATGGCGCGCAGACGATTCTGGCCCGTTGCAGGGTAGAACTTGGTCGCATCGATGGCGTTGATTGCACGCGAGCGTAGGGTGTCGCCTGCCTTGCCGTCGAACTCGCGATCCATATAGACGAACCACTGCGGGGTGTTGCGGTAGATCACCGGCTTCTTGGAACGCCAAGAGTGCGGATACTGGTGCTTGACGCGACCACGGGCCATCATCGCGCCAGCTTCAGCCAGAGCGGTGATAACGCGATTGTTGGCATCGCCCTTCTTGCCGTTGTCATCGATGACGCGCGCGCCATCAAAGCCCGGTGCGTCCTTGGTGTAGAAACCACCATCGTCGACAACATAAGGAATTGCCGGGTCGATGCCGCGATCCTGCAGGAGGCGGGTCGATTCCATCCAGATGCCAAAGTCATCAAGACCATGGCCTGGAGCGGTGTGCACGAAGCCGGTACCAGCGTCGTCGGTGACGTGTTCGCCATCGAGCAGAGCCACGTCGAAGGTGTAGCCACCAGCATAGCCGCGCAGTGGGTGCGCAACGGTGATGGCACTCAGCTCTTCAGCGGTGACGGTTGCGCGCTTTTCGAAAGCGGAAACCTTGGCCTTGGCCATGACTTCGCCAACGAGCTTGTCAGCGATGATCAGCTTTTCGCCAATCTTGGCCCAGTTTTCTTCCGGCGCGTCGGTGATCTCATAGAGACCGTAGGCGATACGGTTCGAGAACGAGATCGCGCGGTTGGCAGGGATGGTCCACGGCGTGGTGGTCCAGATGACAACCTTAGCGTCCTGATGCGCACCGGCGATCACAGGGAACTTCACCCAGATGGTGTCGCTCTCGTAATCAGCATATTCGATTTCGGCTTCAGCGAGCGCGGTGCGCTCAACAACCGACCACATCACCGGCTTAGAGCCGCGATAGAGCTGGCCGGACATGGAAACCTTCATCAACTCGCGCGCGATCTGGGCTTCCGCGTCAAAGCTCATGGTCAGGTATGGGTTGTCCCATTCACCCAAAACGCCGAGGCGCTTGAACTCTTCGCGCTGGATGTCGACCCAGCCTTCAGCAAAGGCGCGGCATTCCTGACGGAATTCGACAACCGGAACTTCGTTCTTGTCTTTGCCCTTGGCGCGGTACTGCTCTTCGATCTTCCATTCGATCGGCAGGCCGTGACAGTCCCAACCCGGCACGTACGCCGCGTTGAAGCCAAGCATCTGCATCGAACGGGACACCATATCTTTCAGCGTCTTGTTCAGCGCGTGACCGATATGGATGTTGCCGTTGGCGTATGGAGGGCCATCATGCAGCGTGAAATAAGGGCGATCCTTCGCCTGTTCGCGCTGCTTGGCGTAAATGTCCATGTCTTCCCAGCGCTTGAGCCAGTCTGGCTCACGCTGGGGCAGCCCGGCGCGCATTGGGAAATTGGTTTCCGGCAGGAACAGCGTGGCCGAATAATCGGTTTCGGTCGCGCCTTGTGCGGTATCGTTCATGGATCGGCAATCGGGGTTTTTGGAAGAATTGCGGGGGTTGTAGCAAGGCAAGGCCGCTGGGGCAAAGGTTGATTTGCGTCCCTAGGGCAGAGTTCGCACCGGCCGGGCACTTCTGTGGCCGATGCGCGTCTTGTCTTTAGCGCTTGTATTGGGCGCTTAGCCGAAAAAGCCGAGCTGACGATCAACCTCGGACAGGGGCTGGGTCTCAGCGATAATCTGTCGCGCCTTGCGGGAGTCTCGATCCATCGCCGTGATCAGCTCATCGAGGCCTGAAAAGACTTCCTGGCCGCGAATGTGACCCACCAGCGCAACCTCCAAGGTCTGCCCATAAATGTCTTCGTTGAAATCGAAGAGATGGGTTTCAAATGGAGGGAGCTGATTGTTGAACATCGGCTTGCCGAAGGCAGCGACGCCATCGAACAGACGATCGCCCAGGCGCGCGCGAACGGCATAAACGCCCTGTGCAAGCTGGAAGCCTGTCGGCGTCATGGTGTTGGCAGTTGGGTAGCCGAGTTCGCGGCCACGCTGATCGCCCTGCACCACGCAGCCTTCAAAGAACCAATGATAGCCCAGAAGACGGTTGGCGGCCGTGACAGCACCTTCGGAGAGAGCTGCGCGAATACGCGAGGACGAGATGGGCTCATCGCCCTCATCCATCAGATCAAGCTGTTCGACGGCAAAGCCAAGGCGCGCACCGGCGGCAGCCAGGAAGGCTGGCGTGCCCCGACGCTGGCGACCGAAGTGGAAATCCGCACCGACGATAACGCCTTTTACACCGAGCTGCTCGACCAGAATGGTCGACACAAAGTCTTCGGCCTCAATCTGGGAAAACGGCTTATCGAAGGGCAGAATGACAATGCCATCCAAGCCCAAGGCTTGCGCCAGACGCGCTTTCGCCTCGCCATTGGTGAGGCGGAACAGATAAGGCAAGGGTGCAAAAACGTCGCGCGGATGCGGCTCGAAGGTGAGCAAAAAGGCAGGAACGCCCGCCTCTGCCGCCCGCTCGCGCAATTTGGCGATGATGGTTTGGTGGCCGCGATGCAGGCCATCAAAATTGCCAATGGCGAAGTAAGCGCCGCGCGCCGCCTCGGGGAAACCACTTAAGCTGGAAAGACGGGTAAAGCTCACCGGATCACCAGGTCAATCGAGGAAGATAACCAGCGGTGCGGGCACGGCTTGGCTCCAGGAGATCGGCAATGGCCTGTGGATCAGGATTGCCGAATGCGTCGAGCTCAGCGGCGTGGATCGAGCCGGTGATGAACAGCAGGTCAATGCCGAACTGGGCCGCACCCGTCGCGTCGGTACGCACGCTATCGCCAATAGCGATGACACGAGACTTATCAAGCGCAGCGCCATTGGCCTTTTCGGCCAAGCGCAAAGCTTCGTCATAGATCGGGGCGTAGGGCTTACCAGCCATGTAGACCATGCCGCCCATGGCCGAATAGAGGTCGCCCAAAGCGCCGCCGCAATAGATGATCTTTTCGCCGTGCTCGACGACACGATCAGGGTTGGCGACGATCATTGGAAGCTTACGCGCTAACCAGCCCTGTGCGCGTTCGCGGTACATTTCTGGGGTATCATCATCATCATCGAGATCGGTGACGATAACGACATCTGCCGCAGCGGTGTCGGTGCGGGTAAGGTCGAAACCTTCATAGAGCGCATCATCCTTGGCTTCGGGACCAACGTGATGGATGTTTTTGCCCTTGTACTTGGCAATCATCGAGCGGGTTGCGTCGCCTGAGGAGACGATGTCGTCATAGGCATCACGCGGAACGCCGAGTTCGTCCAGCATTTCAATGATGGGCGCAGAAGGGCGCGGCGCATTGGTGATGAGCACGACACGGCCCCCACCCTTGCGGAAATTGACCAAGGCCTCAACGGCCTCGGGGAAGGCATGAATGCCGTTATGAATGACGCCCCAAACATCGCTCAGAACCGCATCATAGCGACTCGAAATCTCGGAAAAACCGGTAATATTGGGCAGGGACGAGGTCATAATTTGCCTTGATCGTGGCGACGGTGTTGAGCCCTATGTGGCACTTTCTTCGCCAGGATCAAGCAAAAACTCGGAGAAGATCACACGGCTCGGCTGGCACGTCCTGCCGACAGAGTGAGATCGGAGCGAATTGGCCCAGCCTTGGCCAGATGATCGCCCTGCACCAAGACAATATCATTGTCCAAGAGTTCGACGATCTGACGCTCGTTCACCACCCCTGTTGCCACCAGCATGATCTCGTGACGGGCCAGATAAGCCGCGACGTCGTTGAGGTGGAAATCGGTGTAGGTCTGTGGGTTCTCGATGAACTGGGAGGCATCGATGCGCACGGAGCTCACCCCCATGTCGGCCATGGCCGCCACATCAACGCGTAGGGAGCGCAGGTTGGCGACACTATAGGTCACGCCCTTGCGGGCAAACGCCGCCACAAAGCCACGTTCGCGGGCATCGAGATCGAACCAATCCGCCTCTGTGAAGAGGAAGGTGATCGCCTCGGCCACTTCGCGGTGACCTTCGAGGGTTACAAGCAATTGCTCGGCTGAGGTGTCATCGAGCGAAGCACGGGACAGTGGGACGTTGATTTTGGCGAGAGGACCGCCATTGCGCGAACGGCGTGCAATGGTGAGGGCTTCGACAAGGCCAGCATACTCAACCTGACGCAGGACATCGTCACCCTTGCGACGCGGCATGAAATCAGCAGGAACCGCGATCGCATCCTTTTCCATCACCAAGCGCGGAGTGAGGTCAAACAGAGCAGCGCGGCGCTGCGGCAAACGCAGAACTGGCTGGATGTGATGAACCAAACGGTTCTCCTTGAGCGCCGTGCGCACGAGGTCCGCAGGAATGATCGGTTCAGATTCTTTGATCGCGGGAGCGGGCGGCGGGGTGCCGATGGTGTCGTAAGCGGGCATGGGCTGCGCCTTGGCGACGCGCTCTTCCATGTCGGAAACAGCCTCGGCGACCTGACGGATGACGGTCCCTAAAACTGATATATCAGCCTCGACGGTATCGAGGCGCTGACCGGGGTTTAAATCGGTCAAGGTATTGATTCGCTGCCCCAGTACGGCACCAGCTTGCGCGTCGGTCGACAGCAGGCGCGACAATTCTTGAATAGCGCGCTCAAGGCGGCGTTCGGTGCGGACGCGAAGGGAGCGCTCAACAGCAAGCAGGCAGACGCAAGCGAAGACAATCGCAGCGATAATGGCATTGGCCGGTGTGAAGGTCAGAGCGAAATATGCCAGACCGCCGACGCAGGCCGAGGCGAGTGCGATAAAAATATAAATCAGTGCTTGCACGAGTGCCCCGTTAACCTTCGGTCGCCGCTGTTAGGATTCGACAACAGAGTCTTAACATCCCATCAGCGACGGCAAAAGCACGACGCTATGCCACACCAACGGAATCTTTACCCTAATCAGGAACAATCAGCGGCAACAAAAACGATCCGGCTGCGGACGAAAACGGGTTTCGAGCGTAATGACAAGCATGACCACGGGTTGCGACCACGCACTGTGCGGCCGGCTTTTGCTGATCGACCGCGACGCGGAAGGCGCAAGTCGCTTAGGGAGCGCGTTGAGAACCGCCCTATTGGTGAGCCCCAAAGTCAGCGTGGTCGATTGCGGGAAAGCAGCCAACGACCTGCTTCGCCAAATGTCGTTCGACATTATCCTCGCCGATCTTGCGAGCCTTACAGACCTTACAGCTAGTGCCGAGGACGCCATGGCGCGCCTTGTCCGCCTTGCAGAAGGGGCCTTGATCGTTGCGCTTGCCGACAGCGGTTCGGTGAGCGGGGCACTAGCCGCCATGCGTGCCGGCGCTCACGATTATGTTTCCAAACCGACTAATGGGGAAACTCTGGCGGCGCGCATTGGCGAATTGGCCCAGCGTCATGGTCGCCCCAAGGCGCTTGGCATGGAAACCAGCGTCGAGAGCGGGGTCGCCGACTACGGTGGATTTGTCGGCGTCTCAAGCGCCATGCAGTATCTTTACGAGCAGATCGGGCGCGTGGCGACGTCGTCAGCACCCGTGTTCATCACGGGCGAAAGCGGCACCGGCAAAGACGTCTGCGCCGAGGCGCTGCACCAGAAAGGGCCGCGGAGCGGCAAGCCGATTGTGGCGATCAACTGCGCCGCTATTCCGCGCGATTTGATGGAGAGCGAGCTTTTCGGCGTCGTTCGGGGTGCCTTTACGGGGGCGCATGAAGATCGCAAGGGGGCAGCAGAACTCGCCGATGGCGGCACGCTGTTCCTCGACGAAATCGGCGAAATGGACCTTTCGCTCCAAGCCAAGCTTTTGCGCTTCCTGCAGACCGGCGTGATTTCGCGTGTTGGCGAAACGGCCACACGTAAGGTCGATGTGCGCGTGGTTTGCGCCACCAATCGCAATCCGATGCAGATGATTGCCGAGCGCAAGTTCCGCGAAGATCTCTTCTATCGCCTCCACGTTCTGCCTATCCATTTGCCGCCCCTGCGTCAGCGCCCGAGCGACATCATGGTTTTGGCTCGGCATTTCCTCGCGCGTTATGCGCGGGAAGAGAACAAGGTTTTTGGTGGTTTCACCCTCGATGCCGCCCAGCAACTGGCCGGTGGAGACTGGCCGGGCAATGTGCGCCAGCTTCAAAACATGATCCGCCGGATCGTGGTGATGTTCGATGGTGGCGACATTACCGGACGAATGCTCGCGACAGCCGATATTGAAGCGCGCGCGGTATCACCGTCTGCAGTGGAATCGCCGCGCGCCGATGGTCGCCGCACGGTGCAGCCCATGTGGCAGCAAGAGCAGCGCATTATCGAAGACGCAGTGGCCATATTTGGCGGCAATATCTCGCTAGCGGCAGCAGCACTCGAGATCAGCCCGTCAACGATCTACCGCAAGCGTCAGAACTGGGCGGAAATGGCAGCTGCGGGCTAACGCCCCTGCCCTTTCGCGATCACCACAAAACAAAAGGCCCCCGACAAAATCGGGGGCCTTTGTTATTTCGAATGTTGGTTTGGCTTAGAGGCCGAACGCGACGACCGATACGAGGCCGAGTACAACAGCAGACAGTGGAGCCATGACGGTGCGCTCTGCCTTGCTCTTGGAATTGAGCTGGGTCAGCATGAAGTAAAGAACAACTGCTGCAAAACCCCACATCGCCACAACTAGGCCTGTGTCAGGAACATAGGTGCTGTGGATCTCTTCGCTGAAAACACCAACGGTGGTGAGTGCGGCGTAGCTCACAGCTGCCGCGACAACGATGGCGATGAGGCTGAGAATACGCTGACCACCTTCGAGGCGCTTGTTCTGGCCGCCGAATACGTACTGGCCAAGTGGTGCGCCGAGGATGAGTGCGAGCTGGAAGAGGGAGAAAACGGCCAGGATGACCGTGAGGGTAACTGCTGAAGGTGCGCTGTGCATTTTCTTAAGGAGTACTAGCTTCTTTCGCGCGACGCCGGTCGAGGCCGAGCCAACGTTCGCGCAGGATTACGGCAATGCCGGAGGCGACGATGATGATCGCACCGATGATCATGGTGATCGTCGGTACATCTGAAAAGAGTAGATAACCGATAATAATCGTCAGGAGGAGTGAGACATATTCGAACGGTGCAATAACCGACATGTCTGCGTAACGGTAGCAGGATGTCAGGAGGAGCTGCCCTAACCCACCAAAAAATCCTGCACCAATCAGAAGTGCCGCCAACTCAGGCGTTGGCATGACCCAGCCAAAGGGCAAGGTGACGAGGCTCAGGACGCTCGCGCTGACAAAGAAATAGGTCACGATGGTTTCAGTGCGCTCGGTTTGAACGAGTTTTCGCACCTGCAACATGGCAAAAGCGGAAAGAATAGCCGCCCCCAAGGCCGCTAACGCGCCGATTGTCTCTGCAGAATCAGCGCCGGACTGGCCGCTGAAGATGGTCAGGCGTGGCCACAGAATGATCACCACCCCAACGAGACCGATAATCACCGTCGTCCAGCGGAAGGTATAGACGCGCTCGTGCAGCAGAATGGCTGAGAGGATGACAATAACCAGCGGGGAGGCATAGCCGATAGCGGTAGCCTCTGGCAGGGGCAGCCGGGTCAGCGCGAAAAAGCCAAGCGCCATCGAACACACGCCGATGAGCCCGCGCAACACATGCCCAAAGGGGCGCGATGTTTTGAAAGCAGTGGAGAGCCGGCCCCGCAGCGCAAGAAACGCGAGGACCGGCACGAGTGCGAAAAAGCTACGGAAGAACACCATTTCCCCGGCGGGGATGGTGTCAGCGGCTTTCAACATGGTCGCCATGACCACGAAGCAGCATACGGACAGGATTTTAAGGAAAATGCCTCGGAGAGGTCCGGCCACGCCGCCTAGTTCGGCGGTGCTGGAATTTCGAGGCGAGAGATCCACATTATCTCCTGTCGGCGGGCTTACTTGCCAGCCGCTTCCAGCTTTTCCTTAGCAATACGGGCAGTTGCGAAAGCCTTGTGCTCAGGACCGACGGCAGAGCCAGTCTTGAGGGCCTTGCCTTCCGCATCCTGGACTTCCCAGTGCCAGTTGGTGTTTGCGCCAACGCCGCCGACGCGGCGCAGTTTGATCTGAAGTGTCGATTGTTCGCTCATATGCGTCTTATGGCCTTGAATGATTGGAAGGGAAAGAGGGGGAGTTGGGCATTTCCATGATCTGGTGCCACGAAATGCGGATTTGCCTGTGCCAGTAGCCGTATCCTAGCCCCCTGTCACCTGAATAGAGATGCGATCGCCGCCAAAGGTGATCAAATCGCGCAGCTCAGCGTAATCACCCTCGGCATAGGGGTAGTACCAGGCTAAATCGTCGCCATCGGCGGTGAGGGTCTTTATATTGTAGTAATGCGCTTCACCGAGCCCATCCTCCTGCCGCTTGGTATCAGACGCCTCCAAGATCGAGGGGTGAACATCCTCAATGGGGAAGTAGTAGCGCGTCTCACGCCCGGGCTGTTCGAGCTTTAGCGCTTTGGAAGTGCTCGCGATTTCGTCGCCGTCAAAAAAGATATGAACGCGAATTGAGACGGGGCTTATGGTCCGGCCCGGTGTGTTGAGTGTGGACATGGGGCTATCCTTATTTTCCACGTTTGTCATGACGCTCTAACGCACGAGAAAAAACTTAGGTTCACGTCCCTTGACTCCACTTGGAGGGCGTTCCTATATCCAGTGCAGCACTGTTAGCACTCAGATGTATCGAGTGCTAACAGTGCGCAAAATTGCATTCAGAAATGATGCCAAGAGGATATTACCATGGGCTTTCGTCCCCTGCATGACCGCGTAGTCGTCCGTCGCGTTGACAGTGAAGAAAAGACCAAGGGCGGGATCATCATTCCAGATACCGCCAAGGAAAAGCCGTCTGAAGGTATCGTCGTTGCTGTGGGCCCAGGTGCTCGCGACGACGCTGGCAAGACCGTTGCCCTCGACGTAAAGGCAGGCGATCGCGTGCTTTTCGGCAAGTGGAGCGGCACCGAAGTTAAGGTCGACGGCGAAGACCTGATCATCATGAAGGAAAGCGACATCATGGGCGTGATCGAGGCTTAATTGCCTCTCCGCTTTTGACTGTCTCTCCCATTAATTAGAATTCTTAAGGAGCCACACCATGGCCGCTAAAGAAGTAAAGTTCTCCGCCGAAGCTCGCGAAAAGATGCTCCGTGGCGTCAACATTCTCGCCAACGCTGTTAAGGTCACTCTCGGTCCAAAGGGCCGTAACGTTGTGATCGAAAAGTCCTTCGGCGCTCCACGCATCACCAAGGACGGTGTGTCGGTTGCTAAGGAAATCGAACTTGAAGACAAGTTCGAAAACCTCGGCGCACAGCTGCTGCGTTCGGTCGCTTCCAAGACCAATGACGTTGCTGGCGACGGCACCACCACTGCAACCGTTCTCGGCCAGGCAATTGTTGTCGAAGGCGTGAAGGCTGTTGCTGCTGGCTTCAACCCAATGGATCTCAAGCGCGGTATCGACATGGCAGTTGCCGAAGTCGTCGCTTCGCTCAAGGCATCGTCCAAGAAGATCACTTCCTCTTCGGAAGTTGCTCAGGTCGGCACCATCTCGGCTAACGGTGAATCGTCCATCGGCGACATGATCGCTGAAGCGATGCAGAAGGTTGGTAACGAAGGCGTTATCACCGTCGAAGAAGCCAAGACCGCTGAAACCGAACTTGATGTCGTTGAAGGCATGCAGTTCGACCGTGGGTACCTCTCGCCATACTTCGTGACCAACGCAGAAAAGATGACTGCGGTTCTCGAAGATCCAGTGATCCTCCTGCACGAAAAGAAGCTCTCGAACCTGCAGGCTATCCTGCCGATCCTCGAAAGCGTTGTTCAGTCCCAGCGTCCACTGCTTATCATTGCAGAAGACATCGAAGGCGAAGCACTCGCGACCCTCGTTGTGAATCGTCTGCGTGGCGGCCTCAAGGTTGCAGCTGTTAAGGCTCCAGGCTTCGGCGATCGTCGTAAGGCAATGCTCGAAGACATCGCGATCCTGACCGGCGGTCAGGTCATCTCGGAAGACCTCGGCATCAAGCTCGAAAACGTGACCATCGACATGCTCGGCACTGCCAAGCGCGTTGAAATCACCAAGGAAAACACCACCATCGTTGATGGTGCTGGTACCCAGGAAGACATCCAGGGTCGCGTTGGCCAGATCAAGGCGCAGATCGAAGAAACCACTTCGGACTACGACCGTGAAAAGCTGCAGGAACGTCTTGCTAAGCTTGCTGGTGGCGTTGCTGTCATCCGCGTTGGCGGCTCGACCGAAGTTGAAGTTAAGGAACGCAAGGACCGCGTTGACGACGCTCTGAACGCAACCCGCGCTGCGGTTGAAGAAGGCATCGTACCAGGCGGCGGCGTTGCTCTGCTGCGCGCTTCGAACTCGATCACCGTTAAGGGTGCGAACGCTGACCAGGAAGCTGGTATCGCTATCGTTCGTCGCGCTCTTCAGGCTCCAGTTCGCACCATTGCGAACAATGCTGGCGCTGAAGGTTCGGTCGTTGTTGCTCGTATCCTCGAAAACAACGCAGTATCGTTCGGCTACAACGCTGCGACCGACGAATACGGCGATCTGGTTGCCCTCGGCGTTATCGACCCAGTTAAGGTCGTTCGCACCGCGCTTCAGGACGCAGCTTCGGTTGCATCGCTCCTGATCACCACCGAGGCTATCATCGTTGAAGCCCCTAAGGCTGACGCTCCGGCAATGCCAGGCGGCGGCGGCATGGGCGGCATGGGCGGCATGGACTTCTAGTAGTCCAAACGCCCATCACTTTGGGTGTTCGGGCCGGCAAGCCGGCCCGAAATGGCGGCATGGACTTCTAGTAGTCCACACGCTCAGACCAACCGGTCTAAAGCGAAACGGGAAAGGCGTCGTGGAAACACGGCGCCTTTTCTTTTGAGTGATTGAGACGGGACGACCTAGCGCGTGTAGAATGCGCTCACACAAGGACCCATACATATGCGACCACCAAGACGCGCCAGCGCCCTCGATACGGCTGAAGCGGCCTTCAAGGCGGCGACCAGCAAGCCAAGCACAGAGGCTCCTGCAGCGCGTGTCCACGCGCCACCCGAAGGCAAAGAGCTGGTGAGCCTAAAGCTCGACCGGGCTGTGTTGGAACATTTTCAGGATGACGGCCCCGGCTGGCAGGACCGTATCAACGCTGCGCTGCGTTCGGCTGCTGGCCTCGATTAAGGCCAGAACAGCAGTTTGACGGCCATCGCAATCGAGACGACGACGACCAAGGGGCGGATCAGCGTTGCGCCGAACTTAATGCCGGTGCGCGCGCCAACATAGCCGCCGATGATCTGGCCAAGGGCCATAGCAATGGCGAACGGCCAGACAACATGGCCCTGCGGGATGAAGATCACGAGCGCTGCCAGGTTGGACGTGCAGTTGAGGATTTTGGTGTGGCCTGTGGCGCGGGTAAGTCCGAGGCCGAACAGGACCACAAAGCCAATCGAGAAGAACGAACCTGTACCGGGACCAAAAATCCCATCGTAAAAGCCGATCAGGAAACCCATGACCGGGATGAAGATGTGCTCGGGCAGGCGCGCGACACGATCGGCATCGGAGAGTTTTGGCGCGAATAAGAAGTAAAGCGCAATGGCGATGAGCGCCACTGGTACGGCGACGGTGAGGAAGGTTACGTCGATCGAGGCGACAGTGAAAGCGCCCAGCATTGAGCCCAAAAACGTCAGCACCACCGCAGGCAGCAGCTTCTTGATGTCGACAAAGCCGCGACGCCAATAGGTGAGGCCCGCCATGCCAGTGCCGATAATGGACTGCATTTTATTGGTCGCCAGCGCAGCTACAGGCGAAATGCCGGTCGCCATAATGGCAGGCAGCGCAATCATCCCCCCGCCCCCGGCAATCGCATCGACAAAACCTGCCAACATGCCCACACCCATTAGGGCAAGAAGAAGCAAGGGATCGAGCATAGGATCGTTACACTTTTTTTGATGATGTGCCGGTAAGATGGCCACGTTTCCGGGGGGAGATTACGCGTGACCAAGCTTTATCGGGGCAACCATGTAGCGGTTATCCTGCCATGTTACAACGAGGCTAACATCATCGCCGACGTGGTAGCGGCATTTCGCGCTGCCTTACCGGAAGCCAGCATCTACGTTTTCGACAATGCCTCGACCGATCACACGGCCGAGATCGCTGCGGCAGCGGGTGCCATCGTCCGGCATGTGCCCTATCGTGGAAAAGGCAATGTTGTGCGCAGGCAGTTTGCCGATGTCGATGCGGACGTTTATGTCATGGCTGATGGCGATGGCACATATGACGCCAGCCAGAGCCAATTCATGGTCGACCAACTCCTCGACCAGGGGTTAGACCTCGTTGTTGGTACACGCCAGCCCATTGGCGATGGGCAGGAATATCGTCCGGGTCACGTCCTTGGAAATCGGCTGCTGACTGGCACAGTGGCCCGCATTTTCGGGAGTGGGTTTACCGATATGCTCTCGGGCTATCGCGTCCTCTCGCGCCGGTTCGTCAAATCTTTCCCGGCGCTCTCCCAGGGCTTTGAAATCGAGACAGAGCTGACCATTCACGCGCTTGAGCTCCGCGCGCCCTATAGCGAAGTGCCGACCGCCTATGGCAGCCGCATCGAGGGTTCGACGAGCAAGCTCAGCACATATCGCGATGGGCTGCGAATTCTGGAAATGATCGTTCGTCTTTATGCCCGAGAACGACCGCGACAGCTTTATCTTTGCACCGGGGCGATCATCGCTATCATCTCAATGCTGCTGGCCGTGCCCATCATCATTGAGTATCTCGACACCGGCCTTGTGCCCCGGTTCCCCACCGCAATCCTGGCTGGATTTGGCGTCTTATGTGGGGTTGTTTTGGGCGCGACCGCGGTGATCCTAGACAGCGTAGTCACCGGTCGACGAGAAACCAAGAGACTGCGATACCTTGAAATGCGTGCACCGCAGGCCCTACAATGAGTGCGGTTCGGCGGCTCGTGCCCTTCGCCTTCGCTGGCGGATTGGCCTTTGTAGTGGATGCTGGGGTGTTGGTTTTAACAGCGCCCTACATCGGACCGTTCTGGGGAAGAGCGCTGTCTTTCCTCGCCGGTGTTGGCACCACATGGGTGATCAACCGCAATGTCACATTTAAAGATCGCAGGACTGGGGTCAGCAAGGGCGAAGAGTTTTTGCGCTATCTGACGGCTATGTTGCCGGGCGCTGGGATGAACTGGCTCGCCTATGGCATAGTCGCCAGTATTGTTCCCCATACCAGCCTCGGCCTAACGCTTGCTGTCGCTGCGGGCAGTATTGCCGGACTCGGCGTCAACTTCCTTGCCGCCGATAAGCTGATCTATAAAAAATCGCGTTAAGGCTGAGGCTCGCTTGGCGCTTCAGCAGGTGCAACATCAGCGGATGGCGCTTCAGGCGCCACCACCGGGGCTTTTTTCCGATCTTTTTGCGGGTACCAACCCGAATAAAGAATGGCGCTGACACCGATCAAAACGACGAGCAAAATCAGCGCCAGTTCCATGATTAGTTCCCGAGCTTGTTGAGAAGGTCGCTCAAAATCGCCTTGCGTTCCACATCCCAAGGGGCGGTCTTCGAGACGATGAGATTGGCTTCACTCTTGAGCATGACCCCGTCTTCCAGAACACGCAAGCCATTGGCGACAAGCGTCGAGCCGGTCGAGGTGATGTCCACGACGATGTCCGCGACGCCCGCTGCGGGAGCCGCTTCGGTGGCGCCGAGGCTTTCGACGATACGGTATTCCGCAATACCCGCGCGCTCAAAATGCTGGCGCGTGATGGTGATGTACTTGGTGGCAATCCGCATCCAGCGCTTGTGGCGCGAACGAAAGTCGGAGGCGACGTCAGCCAGATCGTGGAAATGGGTCACGTCGATCCAGGATTCCGGGACAGCGACAACAACGTCGGCATGCCCAAATTCCAGATCGCGCACGAATTCAACCGATGCGGGACCGGCTTCGCTGGTTTCGTGGATCAGATCGCGCCCGGTCACACCGAGGTCGATATTGCCACGGATCAGCTCGCGCGCAATTTCGGAGGCCGGATAGAAGCGCACGGTGATCTCCGGCATGCCCTCAATGGCGCCAAGATAGGAGCGTGCACCTCCCGGACGGGTGATTGTCAAACCGCGATGGGCAAACCATTCGCGGGTCAGTTCTTCGAGACGGCCCTTGGAGGGAACGGCAAGAGTAAGGGTCATTTTGGCCACTCCGCTTCAAGACGGTCGACCCACAAGGCACAGCCCGATGCTGCGATTGGGGCGGTCGCGCCGAGGCGTTCGAGGAGGCGATCGTATTGGCCGCCGGAGGCAAGGACTGTATCGCCCTGCCCGCGCATCTCAAAAACAATGCCGGTGTAATAATCGAGGCGCGGCGAGAAGCTAGCGTCAAAGGTGACACGTGCTTCGCCCAAACCATCGAGATGACGGCGGATCGCACGGACAGGCGCGCCAAGGAAAAGCTTATGCTTTTCGCCCAAGGCTTCGATCTCGCGCAGCGCGGTCAGCACGTCGCCCTTGATCGCGAGATAGGTACGCAGCAAGGCAATTGTTGCGGCAGGTACATGTTCCGCATCAAGCGTTTGCTGGGCCAGATAGCGATCAGCAATTTCTTCTGGCGTACGGCCTTCGGTGAGGCTGAGACCAGCCGAAACCATGCGCGCAGTGACGTCTTCAATCAGGGCATCGCGTTCCACCACAGCGCTGCTGGCGCTGTCGCCGCTCTGTTCGAGGCGAGAGAGCAAACGCTCCATTGCTTCTTGGTGGCCGAAACGGTGACGAATGCGGCTACGCCAAGCAGCCGGCATATCGGCCTGCGCGAGCAACGCCTCAAATAGACCAACACCACCAAGGCGCACTTCGGGGCTGACGCCATAAAGGCGCAATGCCGCGCGGGCAAAGGTGAGCACCTGATCGAGCGCGATATCGCCGTCGGGCTGAGCAAGGAGTTCAACACCGGCCTGCTCAAATTCGGCGGGGCCGGTTTCGCGCTGGCGGAAGATCGGGCCGAGATAGGAGAAGGCTGCCGGTTCGCGGGTGCCATTGGCGATATAGTCGGCAACGATGGGCAGGGTAAAATCGGGGCGCAGGCAATATTCTGCGCCAGTCACGTCGGTGGTGAGCAGCAGACGGCGACCGAACTCTTCGCCTGCAAGATCGAAATATGGGTCTGCCTTCAAGAGCAGGGGCGGGGTAGCGCGATAGCCACCCTGCGCTTCAACCAGCGCTTCGAGTTGGGAACGACGATAGGCGGCGTTTGTCATTGGAGACCGCTCACGAGCTGAAGAAGAAAGTTAGCCCCCCTCACCCGGCGCAGCGCGCCGACCTCTCCCCGCAGGGGAGAGGACAGAAGGCGTTCGTTGGCGGCTCCGAGCATCATTGTTCGCTCAAGAGCTTCTGGATAGCAGAGACGAGGTCTTCACGCTTGATTTCGAACTGGCCCGGGCGGGCAGCCTTCCATTCAGCGTTGTCCGTGATGCCTTCTGCGGCTTGCTTGCCAGCAACCAGATCCTTGATCTGCAAAATGCCCTGTTCGCGTTCCATCGAGCCTTCGATGATCACGGCCGGGGCGTTGCGCTTGTCGGCATAGGCGACCTGCTTGCCAAAGTTCTTGGTGTTGCCCAGGAACATTTCAGCGCGAATGCCAGCGTTGCGCAGCTCGGCGACCATGGCCTGATAGCCAGCCATCTGGTCCTTATCCATGACCAGGACGACAACTGGGCCAGCAGGCTCGGTCGTGGCAAGATTGCCCGTGAGTTTGAGCGCATTGGCAAGGCGCGAGACGCCGATGGAGAAGCCTGTCGCCGGAACCGGCTCACGACGGAAGCGCGAGACCAGACCATCGTAACGACCACCGCCGCCGACAGAACCAAAGACCACGTCCTGGCCCTTCTCGTTCTGCACCTTGAAGGTCAGTTCAACCTCAAAGACAGCGCCGGTGTAATATTCAAGTCCACGCACGACCGATGGGTCGAGAATGACACGACCGCCAAAGCCAGCGGCGTTAACGAGGCCGAAGATCGACGCCAGTTCCTGAACGCCAGCCAAGCCCGCTTCCGAGCCACCGATCAGACCTGCGAGGGTGTTGATGGTGGAGATAACATGCTCGTTGGAGCCCTTTTCAACGCCGTCAGCAGGAATACCGCTGTCGATATAGCCCATGATGGGATCGATCTGCTCAGCAGACAGGCCCGCGCCCTTGGTGAAGTCACCCGACTCGTCCTTACGGCCCGCGCCGAGGAGGAGTTTGACGCCCTCAGGGCCGAACTTATCGAGCTTATCGATAGCGCGCAAAACGGTGAGCTTTTGCTCGTCCGTGGTAACGCCTGCTGTGGCCAGCACGCCGTCGAGAACCTTACGGTTATTGACGCGCACAATGTACTGGCCCTGAAGGCCCAGCGCATCCATGACGTCAGCCATCATCATGCACATTTCGGCGTCCGCTTCCGGACCACCGGCGCCAACAGTGTCGGCGTCAAACTGCATGAACTGACGGAAACGACCCGGACCGGGCTTTTCATTGCGGAATACATAACCCTGACGGTAGGACCGATAGGGCTTTGGCAGGGTTTCAAAATTCTCGGCGAAATAGCGAGCGAGCGGTGCCGTGAGATCGTAGCGCAGGCTCATCCACTGTTCGTCGTCGTCCTGCAGCGAGAACACGCCCGCGTTTGGACGGTCGGTGTCGGGCAAAAACTTGCCGAGCGTATCGGTGTATTCAAACAGCGGGGTTTCGACCGGGTCAAAACCATAGCGTTCGTACACGGCCTTGATCTTGCCGATCATGGCGCCAACGGCAGCGATATCGCCGGGAGTACGATCTTCGAAACCACGTGGGAGACGTGGCGTGATGAGCTTGGTCTTTTCGGACATGCTTTTAAAACCTGCGGAAAGTCGGCTTGTTCCTAGACGATAGGCCGGGGGGAGACAACAGGGGAGGACAATTGGCACTTGGAGAAAATGATCCAAATGCCCTCCCCGACTCTGATTGGTGTTTGGTGTGAGCGTTAGGCGGCCGGTGGTCCGACCGCCTTATGATCTCAAACCGAGCCCCTATTGGGGGGATGCAGGCGGTAGGCGTGCAGGTCTACGCCCAACCATTGAGAGCTCAAGTGGTCTTCCGGCGACAGACCCACGTCTGCACGCAGGTAATGTGGGACCTCAGGATAGTTTTGCTTCTGCTCAGCCCAAGCACTGATCGCGGCAACTAAAACCGCAATCAGGCCGCGCTGGCGCACTGCATCAGCGATTGAGAATTCCAGCTTCATGATGATTGGAGGCTGGGAGACGGAGGCAATAGACATAGTGATCTTCCGAAGCGTTTTACGCTTCGGCCCTCATTGGATTGAATGAAGCGCTGGAGACCAAAGGGGCGCAAAGCGACCCGGTTTCAGCGCGCAAGAGATGTGAAAGTTGAAATATCCGCGGTCAGCATGTGACCTAGGCGACTGGCGAGATTAGACGAGCCAGCTGCGATGGAGACCAAACGAGAAATGGCGATGGAACATTACAGTCATGTTGCGCCTCCTCAGTTTGGCGTTACGGATGACGAATGGATAAGTCACGATCCGGTGTAAGGCAATCCATCTCGACACGATCTACTCAGATCATCGCCACGTGTTGCTTTGATACAACGCCAGACGATTTGCTTTACCGCAGAGTAACCAGTTCGTTTGACCTAAAATTTTCGTTTCAGATCGATACTGTAGCCAACACATGAGGTCATAGGCTGGTTGGCGTTACAGCGCGAAAGCGCGCGCAAACCGACCTTTTCTTTGGTGACAAAGATCAGGAGACGTAGGGTTATGCTGCAATTTTGCCGACTGCTACAGCGCTTTCGCCGCGATGACAGCGGCGTCTTTGCAGTTGTATTTGGCATTATGGCAGTTGTCTTGGTGGCCATGGGCGGCGCAGTCGTGGACTACGTGACCCTTGAGCAAGCCCGAACCCGCTCGCAAACGGCACTCGACGCGGCCACACTGGCCCTCCAGCCGTCGATCAACGATCCAGCCGAAACCGACGAGACTATCCGCGCAAAGGCCGAGGCACTGGTGCTGGAGCGGCTCGGTACCCAAGGTATCCAAAAAGCCAAGATAGATACCGTGGTGGTCAACCGCGACAAGGGCGAGCTGATGCTCTCTGGCAGCTTTGCCGTCGAAACCATTTTCGTCAAACTTGTCGGCGTTGACCTGCTCTACGCGACAATAACCTCGCAAGCCACCAAAGGCATCGCCAATGTCGAAGTGTCGATCGCGCTGGATGTCACCGGCTCAATGAGCATCACGCTCCCTTCAGGCGCAACGCGCCTAAAGACTTTGAAAGACGCAACTCACTCGCTCGTCGACACAATCTTGGCGCTCAATAGAACCGGAAACTATGCCAAGGTGGCGCTAGTACCTTATGCGCAGTCGGTCAATGTTGCCCCCTATGAAGAGGCTATCAGAGGCCCGATACGTCCGCGGCGGGACATTCAAACCATTTCATGGACAGCGACCGGCTACCAAGCCATCACGAATATTTCGACCGCCAATCCTGCAGTGTTCACCTCATCCCGGCACGGGCTCAGGGTGAATGATTATGTCTATGTGCGCGACACCGGCGTCAGCAAATTCGATACGCAAAGACTCCGCGTCTCGAGCGTTTCGACAGACACTTTCACCTTGGACGTTAGCGGAGGTATCAACTCTGTTGTTGCCAACAAGGGAAGCTTTGCCAAATGCCGCCGCTCGGACTGCATGGCTGTGTTCACCTCGCCGGGGCATGGCTACGCCGAGGGCGAAGAGATATGGGTCCAAGACGTCGCTGGACTGACCAGCTACAACAACCGAAAACACATCATCAGCGCTGTAACCGCCAATAGTTTCGTCATTACGGGCACTGCCCCCAATCGAAACCAAACCCATCAAGCCAACACCGGGCGCTTTTGGTGTCGTTGGCAGACCGAGAGTGTCGGCTGCGTCGAATTCGAATTTACCGACATCGGGTACACTCGACGCGTGCAGCAAATCAGCACTTGCGCCACTGAGCGGGCCCGAAACGCCGCTACAGATAACCCGCCTAGCACGACATTTATGGGCCGCAACTATCCCTATATCGATCCAGACCCAGACTATAGCAACGTGTGTAGCTCGAGCAAGATCGTGCCATTGACCACGAGCAAGGCAACGCTCACCTCAGCGATAAACGGCCTGACAGCAGGTGGATCAACCTCTGGGAGCACAGGCATATTGTGGAGCTGGAATATGCTCGCACCAAGTTTTGGTTACGTCTGGCCAACGAGCGCACCTGCCCCCTATCATCAACGACACCTGATGAAGGCCGCCATCATCATGACCGATGGTGAATTCAACACGGTTCACTGCAATGGTGTCGTTTCAGGGATCAGCAGCACCGGCGGCAGCGGGAATGCCGAAAGAATCAATTGCGCGTCCCCCAACGGCGGCCCTTACAAGCAAGCCAGTGACTACTGTACGGCAATGAAAAACAACACGGGCATACAGGTCTACACAGTCGGCTTTGGAATCACCAAAGGATCACCAGCAGCGATCGCACTTGAAAACTGCGCGTCGAGCCTGGCAAACCATTTCCTCGCTGACAATGCCGCATCGTTGAACGACGCATTCGATCAAATCGCCCGCCAAATCACCGCTTTGAGGCTTACACGGTGATTTGAGTGCACGAGAAGTGTGATTCTTGTGCTGACTCCATTTGGTCATTTCGAGAAATGCTGATAAGGCGTCTTCCCAGAAGCACCAAGCTCACTGCCTGCTCGTCAGGCAACACACCACGTTAGGATAGATTTTTGCAGGTACAGGTTCGCGACAACAATGTCGATCAAGCCCTCCGCGTTCTGAAGAAGCGTCTTCAGCGTGAAGGCATTTTCCGTGAAATGAAGCTCCGCAACTATTTCGAGAAGCCTTCTGAGAAGCGCGTTCGCGAAAAGGGTGAAGCTGTTCGCCGCGCTCGCAAGAATGCTCGCAAGCAGGCAATCCGTGAAGGTCTGATTGCAGCACCAAAGCGCCCAGTGCGCGCAGGCGCTCCAGGCCGTACGGCTAACTAAAAAAATAGCCCGCCCTGTCCGCATCAGCTGACAGGGCAGGCTCTATTCCGAAGCGATTCGGTTTAAACGTGGTCTTTACAGGCCGCGTATTTTTTTGCCTGCAATCAGCAGATCCTGATGCATTTTGGCAATCTGAGCCGGACCGAAGCTCTGGCCATCCACTTTGAGCAAAGCACCACGCAGGTGCACAGGCGCGGCCTGCTCCATAGCGAAGCGCACCGCATTGCCGGAATTGCGGAAGTGACGCGGGCCTTGTGCCTTCGCCGCTGCAAGATCAGACCCCAGGAACAATTGACCGGGGGTATTCAAAATATTGGTTTTCATCATCTTCATCATCATGTCGTACGGCCAACAAAGCCGGCGTGGACGCGCTATGAGCGCCGTCCGCAGCTAAGTGTCGGCAGGATAGGGAAAGTGTGCGCTGCGGGCCCCAATGGCCGCGATAACCACGCAAAGCCTCAAAAGCTTGGCTTACGAACCGAACTATAAGAGGGGTGAAAGAGTTGCAGACCACTCGCGAAGGCCGAATTGCCGGAGAGTGGAACCTGACAGGTAGAAATGTAACCAGTCGATACAACACGACGGTTACGTAGGAATGATCGAGCGATTGTTCAAGAGATAGTCGGGAAACAATCGATCAGCGAAGCCGTATAACACGTTTCGCGCGCCCACCATACATCATTGTTATGATTTGGGGGTGGTACCACCTCTCGGGATCGAACCGAGGACCTCTAGATCCACAATCTAGCGCTCTAACCAACTGAGCTAAGGCGGCACACCGTCTGGGGAAGTGCTAAGCATTTCCCTCAACTTGGGCGGAACATACGGTCAGATTTTGCATCTGACAAGCACCGATTTTTAGCTGTGGACAGCGTGTCGCAATGTGCCCGGTTTCCGGCCCTCGTGACCAATAATTAGGGATCGGCACTTAACCATGCGGATAGAACAAAGATGTGATCTTGCGTGTCTGACTGGATTCGTTGTGGTGAGCACGTTATTGAAGTTTCATTAAGTATGCCCAAATCTTGTCCCGAAATGAGACAAGGGTTTAGGCGCTAAGGGATCGGACCGATACGGCCCATGAACGATAGCTGGACGACATTGCCGAATGCGGATCGCGTGCTTGCGCATGCTTCGGATTCGCGACCGTCATGGCTATGGTCTGGTGATGGGCAAACGCTGTTGTGGCACAACGCTGCCGCCGAGCTGTTTTTGGCGAAAGTGAAAAAAAGCGGTCTAAAGCGTACCCCCTTGGCCAAACCCATTAAGGGTCAGGTTCAGCGCACAATCCGACTGGGGTCACTAGGCCGTACGAGCTTGGCGCGCATTCAGTTTCTAGCGGGCGAAAAGCCAACCTCTTCGACATGCGCGACCACGCCTCTCGCTTGGGAAAACGACGAGAGCGTGCTGCTGATCGTTGCGGTCGACCCGATTTCTGAAGAGATTTTTGAGGCAGCGGGCGTTCTTCAGTTCGCTCAAGCTGCTGCCGAAGCCGAGCAACACGCCGTAGAAACCGCGCAGACAGCTGAGGCTCCTGAGGCTCCTGAGGCTCCTGAGGCTCCTGAGGCTCCTGAGGCTCCTGAGGCTCCTGAGGCTCCTGAGGCTGAAACACGCGCGGACGAGCCGCAAGCGCTTTCGAGCGACGCTCCACCCGCTATAGACCCTGATGGGCTAGAGGCAGAAGACGCGTCGCTAGAACACCCCCTGCCGCCCATTGAGGCGGACCACACTTATTTGCGTGAGTTGGAAAGCTGGCAGGAAACCGACGCTGAAGCGGTTTATGAACCCGCGCCGCGCCCTGACCTCGATCCAAGCATTGATGAGCCTGCGCACTGGCAAGAGGCGCTGGATGCCGATTCCGCGCCGGTGCAAGTCACAGCGCCAGCTCAGCAGGCAACAAAGGTCGCACGTCGTCTCAGCGATCTCGTGGCCAAACTGTCCGAGGGCGATACGCTTTTCGCCCCGCTTACAGAGCGCGACGACACGCCTCCAGCGGTAACGCAACCCGCAGCAGTTACGGACACTCCCGCCACCATCCTCCAACTCGTCCCCGAAGACGAAGCTGTCGAGGCTGTCGAGGCTGTCGAGGCTGTCGAGGCTGTCGAGGCTGTCGAGGCTGTCGAGGCTGTCGAGGCTGTCGAGGCTGTCGAGGCTGTCGAGGCTGTCGAGGCTGTCGAGGCTGTCGAGGCTGTCGAGCAACCGCCTGAGTCGCCAAAACTGTTCAAGATCGTTGGTCGAGGGTTTGTCGCGAGCCACAAGCCGCCTACGCCTTCGGAACCAACGCGCTTTGTGCTCAACAGCGACGGTAGCGAGCCTATCGAGAAGACTCGGAACGAGGCAGACCACGAGCCCCTTGCGGAGCCTGTGCCGGACCTTGAAACCGTCGAGCGCGTCTCGCGCTACAATTTCGATGAACTCTCGCGCATTCTCAATGATCGCGTCGGTGGCTTGCCATCGCAGGAGAATAAAGCCCGCCAGCCCAATGTGCCTCAGGTTGCGGGCTCGGGCGCGCTGATCAATCTCGGCGGCGAGACACTGGTTCTGAACCGTTTGCCACTGGGCATTCTCGTGTTCCGCGACCAGCAAATCCTGTTTGCGAACCGCGCCATTACCGCAATGGTGGCCTATGAGAGTGTCGACGCTCTGCGTCAGGCTGGGCTCGGCGCTCTTTTCCCTTCGTTTGGAGGCGAAGACCAGCAGGCTGGCCCGATCAATCACCTCGTACAGCGCGACGGCACTCTGGTGCCGGTCACCGCGCGCCTACAGTCTATCTCTTGGCAAGGCCGCCCCGCGCTTATGCTGTCTGCCAGCACGTCCGAAGTGCGCACCAGCCACGAGGATGCGGTGCGAGACTTTGCGCGCAGCTACGCTGATTTGCGCCAGGACGGCTATATCGAGGCGAACCGCTCCGGCGTGATCAGCGATGCCAATGATACGGCCACGCAAACGCTGGGTGGTGGCAAAGCGATTCTGGGCCGTCTGCTCTCCAGCATTGTGGCCGATGAGGACGCCCCAGCCCTCCGCCGCTTCATGGAGCGCCCTGCCCGTTTTGCTGAATCAGCACGTCCATGCCTTGCCCTGCGTATGCGCGATGGCAAAGCCGACCTCCTACTGTTCGCGCTTGGACAGGCAGGCATAATTTCGGGCTATTTTGGATTTGTGCGGAAGCGCGAAACCATGCCCGTCCGCACCAATTCTAGCGATGTAGATCCCGCTCTTCTGGGCCGTATCAGCCGTGGCGTTCGCCGTCCGCTCAACACCATCATCGGTTTTTCCGACATCATGCGCACCAAGAGCTTTGGTGAACTGGATGATGATCGTTATGCCGGTTTTGCCGACGATATCGCGCGAGCCGGACAAGAAATTGCGGCGCTCGTGGATGAGCTCGATGACTATTCGCGCTTGCGTGACGGGCGCTACATGCCGCAACGCGCGACGCTTGATCTAACGAGCCTTCTTGAAAGCTGCGTGATCCGCATTCGCGAACAAGCCAGCACCGCGCGAGTCATCGTGCGCAACGCGATCTCTGAACAACTCCCCCGCGTCACCGCCGATAGAGCATCGCTGGCGCAGGCCGTGCTGAACCTTCTCGCCAGTGCAATCGACCAGACGCCCAAGGGCGGCGCAGTGGTGATTTCGGCGCATCGTCTGGACGATGGGGCTATCGCCATTCAGGTGCGCGACAGCTCAGCCCGAACCGTTGATCTGACAGAACGGTTCGTGGTGTTCCGCGATGGTCTGGATCGCAATGGCAAGAGCCTTGCACCCGTCCGCTCCAGCGTTGGCCTAGCGCTGACCCGCTCGCTTTTGGCGGTCAACACAGTGACACTGACCGTTGATCCGGCAGGCAGCGATGGCATGTTGTTCAGCCTGCGCATCCCTTCTGACCTGATCGACGATCGACCACTCGTCATCGACAGCGAAACGCCATTCTCTCCGCAAGCTTAAGCCGAGTGCATAGCGCCTTTGCGGCGCCCACATAGGCGAAAAGTTTGACAGACAGGGGCGATGCGTGCGCAAAGCGTTTTGCCTATACATATCTCTGCCGAGACGTGGACAGTTCGGCCTCAGGAGACACCCATGACGATGACCAAATCCCTAGCGCTGGCCACCGCCGGCCTGATCTTGGCCACCACCGCCGCTTTGGCGCAACCGAGCGAGCTCAAGCTCGGCGTCGTATTGGAGCCACCAGCGCTCGACCCGACCGCAGGCGCGGCTGAAGCCATCGACATCGTTGTGTTCCAGAACGTGTTTGAGGCGCTTGTGCGCATCGAACAGGATGGATCTGTGTCCCCCGGTCTGGCCAAGAGCTGGGCCGTCTCTGAGGACGGCAAAGCTTATACCTTCGTGCTCAATGAAGGCGTGACCTTCCATGACGGCACGAGCTTTGACGCTGAAGACGTAAAGTTCACCTTTGATCGGATCTTGGCTGACGACAGCGTCAACGCACAGAAGGCGCTGTATCAGGTTATCGACAGCGTCAACGTGATTGATCCGCTCACTGTCGAGTTCAAACTCAAGCGTCAGGATGGCCTGTTTCTCTTCAACATTGGTCGTGGCGACGCTGTGATCGTTGCGCCAGAAAGCGCCGAAAACAACGCGAACGAGCCGATTGGGACCGGGCCGCTGCATTTCGTGCAGTGGGATCGCGGCAGCCGCGTGGTTCTGGAAGCCAATGGCGCCTATTGGGGCATGCCCTTGGCGCTCACCAAGGTGACCTATCGCTTTATCGGCGATACCGCGACCATGACCAATGCGCTCCTGGCAGGCGACATCGACGGCACCAATAATTTTGGTGCGGAGGCGCTGGCTATTTTCGAGAACAATCCGCAGTTCAAGATTGTTACCGGCACGACGGAAGGCGAGACCATTCTCTCGACCAACAACCAGCGTGAACCGTTCACCCATCTCAAGGTCCGTCAGGCGATGGCCCATGCGATCAATCGTGACGAGCTGGTGGCCGCGACCTATGGTTATGGCACGCCGATTGGCACCCATTTCGCGCCACACCACGCCGACTATCTCGACCTGACCGCGACCTATCCCTATGATTTGGAAAAGGCCAAGGCACTGCTCGCAGAAGCTGGCTTCCCCGATGGCTTCTCGGCAACGCTGAAGCTGCCACCGCCAGCTTATGCACGCACCTCCGGCCAGATCATCGCCAGCGAATTTGCCCAGATCGGCATCAAACTCGAGCTGATCAATATGGAATGGGCGCCTTGGCTGGAGGATGTGTTTGGCAACAAGGATTTCGACCTGACCATCATCAGCCATGTCGAGCCGTTCGATATTGGCATCTATGCCGACCCGAACTACTATTTCGGCTATGATAACCCGGAAGTTCAGGCCCTCAACGAGACGCTGAATGGCACAATCGATCCCTCCGAACGCAAGCGTCTTGTGCAAGAGATCCAAACCATCATCGCCAAGGACGCCGTCAACGGTTACCTCTTCCAGCTGCCACAGACCGGCGTTTGGAACGCCAAGCTCGACGGCATGTGGCAAAACTCGCCGATTGAAGGCGTGGTGTTGCGCGACATTCACTGGACGGAATAAGCGACTGCTACAGGTCAGCCACAATTTTTCGATTTACGGCCTTCCCCGCAAACACGGGGAAGGTTTTTTGCTGTCGTGATCCTCTATCTCGCCCGCCGCATTGCCGGATTTGCCGCAACGCTCCTGATCGCAGCGCTGGTGATCTTTTTCCTGTTGAATCTGCTGCCCGGTGATCCGGCGCGCTTCATTCTGGGCATCAATGCGCGGGAAGAAACCGTCGCTGCGCTGCGCGCTCAAATGGGCCTTGATGCCCCCGCCTATCAGAGGTTTCTCACTTGGGTGTGGGGGATGATGAACAGCGATTTCGGCGTGTCAGCGACGCAGAAGCAGCCGGTGATGCAGCTCATTGTTGAGCGACTGCAGGTGACCTTGCCTCTGACCGTCATCGCTATGATGGTCTCCGTCGTCATTGGTCTGCCCATTGGCATCTTGGCCGCGCAGAACCGCGGTAAGCCCGCCGACACGGCGCTGATGATCGCTGCGCAAACGGGTGTCGCCATACCAAACTTCTGGTTCGGCATGTTGCTGACGCTGGTCTTTTCGGTGTCACTGCGTTGGCTGCCAACCGGGGGCTTTACGCCCTGGAGTGAAGATTTCGGCGCGGCGGCGCGCGGCATGATCTTGCCCGGGCTCGCGCTTGCGCTGCCTCAGGCGTCCATTCTGGCACGCGTCATGCGCACGGCTCTGGTGGACATGGCTGGACAAGATTTTATTCGAACAGCCCGCGCAAAAGGGCTCACCAAAAGCCAAGCGTTGTGGCGGCATGGGGTGCGCAACGCCCTCTTGCCGGTGATGACCATCCTCGGGCTGCAGTTTGCGTTTCTCGTCGCTGGGACCATTATTGTCGAGAATGTTTTCTACCTTCCCGGCCTCGGACGACTGATTTTTACGGCGATTTCTGAGCGTGACCTCATCCTTGTGAGCGGGACAACCATGGTACTGGTTCTGGTGGTGAGCCTGACCATGCTGATCACCGACATTGCCTATGTGCTGATTGATCCGCGTTTGCGGGGGCGCACATGAAACATATGCTTCGTCACCCCAGCCTCGTCATTGGCCTCAGCGCCGCGCTCGCCTTTGCGCTTTTGGGGATGCTCTCGCTCATCTGGACGCCCTACCCGATTGAGCAAATCGCCGTGTCACGTCGGTTCCAAGCCATGGGTGCCGAGCATTGGCTCGGTACCGATCAGCTTGGTCGCGACATGCTCTCGCTGATTATGAGTGGCACGCTGACGAGCTTTTCTGTTGCGGCTGTAGGTACACTCATTGGTCTCTGCATCGGTGTGCCGCTCGGCCTTGCAGCCGCGGCGTGGGGCGGCGCGGTTGAATGGTTGGTCTTGCGGTTTTCCGACCTGACGTTCGCCTTTCCATCGGTGATTGTCGCTATTTTAATGACCACATTGATTGGGCCGGGCGAGATCAACGCCATGGTGGCCATTGGTATTTTCAACATACCCGTTTTTGCGCGCGTGGCACGCGGCGGTGCGCTCGCCGTCGCGACGCAGGATTTTGTGTCGGCTGCACGGCTCGCGGGCTTGGGCAATATCGCCATTTCGGCGCGGCATCTGCTGCCCAACATCATGAGCCTGGTCATTGTGCAGGCGACCATTCAGCTCTCGCTCGGCATCCTCTCGGAAGCGGGGCTTTCCTACATTGGTCTTGGCACCCAACCGCCAGCGACCAGCCTCGGGCTGATGCTGCGCGACGCGCAGAGCCTCTTCCTCATTCAGCCCATGCTGAGCATTATTCCAGGGCTCACCATTGTGCTGATCGTCATCGCCCTTAACCTGGCTGGCGATGGACTTCGCGATGCGATTGATCCGCGTCTGCGCCGTGAGGGGCTGTAACCATGGCGCTCATTGAACTTGAAAATCTCACGATCCACTTTGGCTCCTATGCGGCAGTTGACGGCTTGAGCCTGTCGATTGCCAAGGGAGAGCGCTTCGGCATTATCGGGGAGAGTGGGTCTGGCAAATCGATGACGGCGATGGCCATTGCCGGCCTGTTGCCGGACCTCGCCAAAGTCTCCGGTCGTATTCTGTTCGATGGCGCGCCGCTGCCGCAGGACGAGCAGGACATGGCGCGTCTGCGCGCGCAAAACATCGGCTTTGTTTTTCAAGAACCTATGACGGCGCTCAATCCGCTGATGAAGATCGGCAAGCAGATTGAGGAAGCCCTTGTGCTCTCTGACGCACCAAAGCGTGGCGACACGGCAATTGCAGCGCTGCTCGATGAGGTCGGGCTTGAGGCCAAACACGCCGAGCGCTATCCGCACCAGCTTTCGGGCGGACAGCGCCAGCGTGCCATGATCGCTATGGCTTTGGCTGGTGAGCCGGAATTGCTGATTGCCGACGAGCCGACCTCGGCGCTCGATGTGATCACGCAGCGCAAAGTGCTTGATCTGATCGCAGAGGTGAGCACGCGGCGGCAGATGACGCTTCTGTTCATCAGCCATGACATCAAGGCTGTGGCGGTGCTCTGCGAGCGCGTGGGCGTTATGCAGAAGGGCAAACTGGTCGAGATCGGCGCCACTGCCGATGTGATTGCCAATGCCAAGGACAGCTATACGCAAAAACTGCTCAAGGCGACGCGCATCGATCGCCTCACCGACGGGACATTTGTCGGCCCCGAGCCCCTTCTGAGCGTGGAAGCGGCGACGCGCGCCTACGCACAGGGCGGACGCTTCTTTGGCCGCCAGGAGCCCGTAAAAGCCGTTTCAGATGTGAGTTTTTCCATTGGCAAAGGCGAGTGCTTGGCACTCGTTGGCCCGTCGGGCTGTGGCAAGACCACATTGGCGCGCATGATCGTTGGTCTCGACAGCGCCACCTCGGGGCAATTCGTGTTTGATGGCACGCGCTATCACGGCAAAGACCTGCCACCAACGCGCCGCGCCGACATTTCCTTGGTCTTCCAAGATCCCTTCGGTAGCTTTGATCCGCGTATGACCATCGGGCAATCGCTTGGCGAGCCCCTGCCCTTGCGCGGTGCGCTCTCGCCACTTGACCGTCACGCGCGGCTAGTTGAGGCGATCAGCGCTGTTGGGCTCGATCCTAAAATGCTCGACCGATACCCGCATGAATTTTCCGGCGGTCAGCGCCAACGCCTCGCCATTGCCCGCGCCATGGTGACGCGACCAAAGCTTGTGGTGCTCGACGAACCGGTGTCGGCTCTCGACGTTTCCGTTCGCGGGGATATTTTGGCGCTGCTGGCAAAACTGCGCGCCGAGCATGGCTTGAGCTATCTCATCATCAGCCACGACCTCGACATGGTTGGCGCTATGGCTGACCGTGTGCTGGTGATGGAGAAGGGCCAAATCGTCGAGGAAGGCGCGCCTCAGAAGCTCTTCGCGCAGCCCCAGCACTCTCTGACGAAAGCGCTGGTGGCCGCACGATTACCCGAGGTTTTCGCCGCTTAACGCGTGTTATGCAGCAAGCCCTGGAAGGCGCGGAAGCTGGCCTTGGGCGTACGCTTTTGCGTTGCGTAATCGACATGCACGAGGCCGAAGCGCTTATTGTAGCCCTCCGCCCATTCGTAATTGTCGAGCAGTGACCAAGCGAAATAGCCACGCACATCGGCGCCTGCTGCCTGAGCCGTGCGCACGGCGTTGAGGTGATCTTCGTAATAGGTCACGCGGCGCGGATCATTGTCGCCTTCGACCTCGGCCATGCCGTTTTCAGTGATGTAGATCGGGATCTTGGTGTATTCGTTGGAGACGCGCACCAAGAGGTCTGTGAGACCCTGCGGGTAAATTTCCCAACCAATATCGGTTTTTTCGAGCGGGCCTTTGACCTGCTCGGCTGGCACATTGGGGTTGGACGAGGCTTTATAGAGCCCGCGCGTGTAGTAATTGATGCCGAGCCAATCGAGTGGACGCGAAATAACGCCCATATCGGCCTCATAGTTGGCTGGAAGATAAGGCGCGAGCCATTCGCGCAGCTCCTTGGGATATTCACCCTTAAAGACGCCGCCGAGATACCAGCGGTTGAACAGCGCGTCGCCCATGTTGAAGGCGGCAAGGTCTTCGGGCTTGCCGGTGGCCGGTTCGGCCTTTTCCAAGTTCAGCACAATGCCGAGGTTTTTCGTGCCGGTGGCGCGTAGGGCGTCAATGGCGGTGCCGTGTGCGAAAAGCACATGATGCATAGCCCGAGCTGCAGCGCGCAAGTCGCGATAGCCGGGGGCGTGGGCACCGAGATAATGGCTGAGGAAAGCAACGCACCACGGCTCATTGATCGTGGCTGTGGCGTGTAGGCGATCACCGAATTTTTCCCCGATCAGTGTCGCGTAGTCGCCAAACCAATTGGCAATGTCACGGTTCATCCAACCGCCGCGATCCTGCAGGGTGGATGGCAGATCCCAGTGATAGAGCGTTGAATAGGGTTTGATGCCGCGTTCGAGCATGCCGTCGATAAGACGATCATAAAAGTCGACGCCAGCTTGGTTTATCGCGCCAGTCCCTTCCGGAATGAGGCGCGGCCAAGAGAAGGAAAAGCGATAGGCGTCAAAGCCGCCGTCTCGGATCAGATCGAGATCTTGCGGCCACAGTTCGTAGTGATTGCAGGCATCGCGGCCGGTGTCACCATTGTGAACATTGCCAGCCGTCGCGGAAAAACTATCCCAAATAGAGGAGCCCCGGCCGTCTTTTTGGCCACCTTCAATCTGATAGGCGGCTGTCGCCACGCCAAAGGTGAAATTGGGACCGAAATCGTGACGATTGAACGAAAACATGGGCACTCCTCCTGCACTGGGGCAATCGGATAGCATTGGCGAAGCCCGCTATGCAATCGATATAAATGCGGTGTGCGAGTTGGTATGCCCCCACCTAACCTCCCCCGAAGTCGGGGGAGGGATTGGGCTGGTGGTGAGCGGGAGATCAGCGCAGCGTGGTGATCACTTTGCGCGCGATGGCGCGATAGGCTTGCGCTTCTGCGCCCTCTGGCACTGCAACAACTGGAGGTGTGCCGGCATCAGAATTTTCGCGGATCGACATGACCAAAGGAATCGCCCCGACAAAGGGAATGCCCATAGTTGCTGCGGCGCGTTCGGCCCCGCCAGAGCCAAAAATATCGTAGCGATTGCCGGTATCGGGAGCGATGAAATAGCTCATGTTTTCGATCAGCCCGAGAACTGGCACCTGCATCTTGCCCAGCATGTCGATGGCCTTTTGCGCGTCGATGAGCGCCAAGTCCTGAGGCGTTGAGACAATCACCACGCCGTCGACAATAGTTTGCTGGAATAGAGCTATGTGGATGTCGCCGGTGCCGGGCGGCAGGTCGATGACCAAAACGTCGAGATCGCCCCAATCGGTTTCGCGCAGCAATTGGCGCAGCGCCGAGGTCGCCATTGGTCCGCGCCACACGACCGCCTGCCCTTCGACCAACATCGAGCCGATCGACATAACTTTTAAGCCATAGGCTTCGTGGGGCGTGAAAATGCCGTCATCGCGAATGGCGGGCTTGCCTTCAAGCCCGAGCAGTTTTGGCACGGAGGGGCCATAAAGGTCCGCGTCCAAAATGCCGACTTTTAGGCCTTCGGCGGCGAGCGAGAGCGCAAAGTTCACTGACGTGGTGGATTTGCCAACGCCCCCCTTGCCCGATCCAACGCCGATGATGCGCTTGATCCCATCGACCTTGGTTTTGCCCGGCGGGGTAGCCTTGCCATGCGAGAATTTTGCGACATTGGGCTTGTCGCCCGTCACCGACACCAGAACCTTGCGGTCGCCACCAAGGGCCTGCGCGCGTTTAACCGCCTGCTCCCGCGTTGGCCCAAACGCGGCTTCCATGCCAGGGGCGACGGCAATCGCAAAAGCGATGGCGCTTGGCGTAACGATGATTTCGGAAAGCCCGGCATAGCTGGCGAGATCGCCGCCGCCGGGAATTTCGACCTCAGAAAGCGCGGCTTTAATGCGGGCGGCCAGTTCTACGTCAGCCATGGCGCTGCAATTCCTCGTTCTGGATCAAAAAATGATGCACCCACACAGAGGCGGGTGCATCAGCATACATCAGCTAAGACGCTTAGCGGCTAACGGCCAGAATAGCGTCAGCAAGTTCGCCCATCTTCGCTTCCGGCAGGCCGGCAACGTTGATGCGGCTGTCACCAGTCATGTAGACGCCGTTTTCCTGCTTGAGCTTTTCGACCGCTTCATTGGTCAAGCCAAGCAGCGAGAACATGCCACGGTGGCTCGAGACGAAGTCGAAGTCCGTGCTGTTGGAGCGTTCGCGGATCGCTGCGGAAAGCTTTTCGCGCAGATAGATCATGCGATTCCGCATTTCGGTCAGCTCGGTTTCCCACTCGGCCCGCAGCGCGGCGTCCGTGAGAATGGTGCGGATGACTTCAGCGCCGTGATCAGGTGGCTGCGAATAGGCGCCACGCACGACATTGAGCATCTGCGAATTGGCAATATCGGCTTCAGCCGCATTGCGGGCAACCAAAATGGCCGCACCAACGCGTTCCTTGTAGAGGCCAAAATTCTTCGAGCCCGAGAAGGCGAGAACGGCTTCTGGCACGGCAGCGATGACCTTACGGGTGCCATAGGCGTCAGCTTCGATGCCATCGCCAAAGCCGAGATAGGCCAGATCGATAAATGGCAGTGCGCCCGTGCGGACGAGGCTATCAGCGACCTGATCCCACTGGGCCGGGGTCAGGTTTGCACCGGTTGGATTGTGGCAGCAGCCGTGTAGCAGCACAACATCGCCAGCCTTGAGGCCGTTGAGTGTCGCGAGCATCTCATCGAACTTTACGCCACGCGTTTCAGTGTCGAAGTAAGGATAGGTCTTGAGATCAAAACCGGCCTGCTTTGCCATTGGCACGTGGTTGGCCCAAGTTGGGTCAGACACATAGAACGAAGCACCCGGACGCGCGCGGGTGATCAGCTGCATCAGCACCCAAAGCGAACCTGTGCCGCCTGGTGTCTGCGCGATACGAACACGCGAGCGATCCAGGCCATCTTCAAAGATGAGATCGAGCACAGCGGCGCCAAAGCCCTTGTTGCCAGCGATGCCAAGGTAGGTTTTGGTTTTTTCGTTCGAAAGAATACGCTCTTCAGCTTTACGAACCGAAGTCATGACCGGGGTCACGCCCTTCTCGTCTTTGTAAACGCCTACGCCAAGATCGATCTTGGTGGAACGCTGGTCAGCGGCATATTCGCCCATCAGCGCAAGGATCTTGTCGCTAGGGGCCTGAGTAAGTGTTTCGAACATTGTGCTTCGTCCGGTGAAAAGGCACGGTCTTTATAGGCCGGGCCGGGATTTTTGCAATTGCAAGCTGGGCAAGAAGCGTTCGCCTCTCGCGCGGACTTAACCGCGCCGGGATACGCCCAGATTTTGCAGTTCTGCTGTGAGCTGGGGAACGATCTCGAAAAGATCACCAATCAGCGCGACATCCGCGATTTTAACAATCGGGGCCTCTGGGTCCTTGTTGATCGCGATGATCTTCTTGGCCCCCTGAATACCTGCCAAATGCTGCAAGGCTCCAGAGATGCCGACGGCGATATAAATATCTGGAGCGATGATTTTTCCGGTTTGCCCCACCTGCCAATCATTGGGGGCGTAGCCCGCATCAACCGCCGCGCGAGTCGCGCCAACGGCGGCACCCAACACAGCGCCAAGATTTTCGATGAGCTTGAACCCCTCAGCCGATCCGACTGACACGCCACCACCCACGACGACTTGTGCCGTCGAAAGATCTGGCACATCACTTTCAGTGCGGTGCTGCGCGATCAATCGGGCTGCTGCGGGGACAGTGGAAGAAAGGGTTTCGACAGGCGCCGAACCAGTTCCGGCGACAGGGCGGAAGGCAGAGGCCCGGACGGTGAGGACATGCTTTGCCTGACTGTCAGAAACCGTTTCGAGCGCATTGCCAGCATAGACCGGACGCACGAAGCAGCTTGCGCCTTCAATAGCGATAATGTCGGTAACCGGTTGAATGTCGAGTTTTGCAGCGAGGCGCGGCATCACATCCTTGCCTACGCTCGAAGCGCTGGCGACGATGTAGTCATAGTGAGGCGCGAGGCTTTCGAGCAGCGCAGCGATGGCTTTGGCCTCAAGCGGAACGGCCGCTGAAATCACCTTAGCGACACCCTGTAGAGCGGACGCGGCCGATGTTGCTGCAGGATCAAGCACCAATAGATCAACCGCGCCGAGTTGTGCGGCCGCGCCAACGACGCGCGCTGTTGCGGGCGAAAGCTGGGTGTTGTCGAGATCAGCGAGAACAAGAACGCTCATTAGATTGCCTCCAGCTCGTTGATATCTGCCGCGATAAGCGAAGCCAGCTCGGTTGCAGACGCAACACTTGTCCCGGCGACGCGCTCGGGCGGCGGTGTTGTTTTTTCCACGGTCAGGCGCGGGGTGAGGTCAACGCCGAATTCACTCACGGCGCGAACAGCGAGCGGCTTGGATCGCGCCTTCATGACCATGGGAAGTGCCGCATTGCGCGGGGTGTTGAGGCGTAGGTCAGCGGTGACAATGGCCGGCAAACTGAGCGCGATCGTCTCGCGCCCATAATCCACTTCCCGGGTGACTTCCAAATCACTGCCCGCAATTTTGATCTCGGATGCGAATGTCGCCTGCGGCCGATCGGTCAGCGCTGCCAACATTTGCCCAACGTGATTGCTGTCATCATCGACGGCTTGCTTGCCCAAAAGCACGAGGTCAGGCTGTTCTTCCTCGACCACCTTAGCCAGCAGCTTAGCAATGGTCAGCGTTTCCAATGCCTGATCGGTTTCGACCAGAATGCCACGATGCGCGCCCATGGCGAGGGCGGTGAGGATGACGTCATTGGCAGGTTTTGGGCCGATGGAGACGATCACCACCTCAGTGGCGTGCCCGGCCTCCGCCAATTGCACAGCAGCTTCAACCGCGTGCTTACAGAACGGGTTCATCGACATGCGGACGCCCGTGGTTTCGACGCCCGTACCATCGGGGCGAACGCGAATGCGTACGTTGTGGTCGACCACACGTTTTACCGCGACGAGGATTTTCATGAGCTACTCCGTCATACCGGAGTTTCAATCGCAAAAATGGCTGGGGCGGGCAACCCAAAGCAAAGGAAATTTGGGCTAAGGCCGTCAGCTTTGTTGGAAAAGCAAACCGCTCTGTAAGCCTTTGTCGCCTCCGCTACTCGGAAAGGCACAAAATACACTTGCACCAGCGCCGCCATGGCGCGCAAAAACTTGACGGCGAGGGACAGGACAGAGACACTGCCATGTCTTCCCCTGCTTTGGTTTGCCTATGCCTATCCTCAACCGCATTGCTGAATTCCATGACGAAATCACCGCTTGGCGCCGCGACCTGCACGCCCATCCGGAGATTTTGTTCGACGTTCATCGCACTGCGGGCATTGTCGCCGAAAAACTCAAGGAATTCAGCGCGGACGAGGTGGTAACAGGCGTTGGCCGTACCGGCGTTGTGGCTGTCATCAACGGGCGCACCAACACTTCGGGACGCTCGATTGGGCTGCGCGCCGATATGGATGCGCTGACAATTTTCGAGAAGACCAGCGCGCCATATGCCTCCACCGTGGAAGGCAAAATGCACGCCTGTGGCCATGACGGCCACACCTCCATGCTGCTCGGAGCTGCAAAATATCTAGCAGAGACACGCAATTTTGATGGTCGTGTCGTGCTGATTTTCCAGCCAGCCGAAGAAGGCGGCGGCGGCGGCAAGGTCATGCTTGACGATGGCCTGCTCGAGCGCTTCCCCGTTGATGAATTCTACGGCATGCACAATTGGCCCGGACTGCCGCTCGGCCATTTCGCCATTCGGACGGGCGGCATCATGGCCGCAACCGACCGGTTCTACATCACCATCAATGGCCAGGGTGGCCATGCGGCACGTCCTCAGCAGACCATCGACCCGATCATCGTGGCGACCCAAATGGTCACCGCTTTGCAGTCTATCGTCTCCCGCAATTTGAGCCCGCTGGATAACGCGGTGCTCAGCGTCACCATGATCGAAGCGGGTGAAGCAGACAACGTCATTTCCAGCACCGCAAAAGTGACCGGTACAGTGCGGACGCTCGATGGAAAGGTCCAAGACTTCATTGAGCAGCGCCTCACCGAATTGGTTCCGCAATTTGCCCAAAGCTTTGGCGCGACAGCGACCATTCGGTATGCACGCGGTTACCCTGTCACCGTCAATACCGCCGATCAGACCGCCTTCGCTGCCGCTGTTGCGCGCGATGTCGTCGGCTCCGACCGGGTAAACGACGACTGCGAACCCTCTATGGGCGGAGAGGATTTCTCCTTCATGCTCAATGAGCGTCCCGGCGCTTACATCTTCATCGGCAATGGCCCGAGCAGCGAATTACACACCGACACTTACGACTTCAACGATGATGCCATTCCTGTCGGCGTGAGCTACTGGGCGCGGCTCATCGAAAAAGCACTGCCCGTCCGCTAAGGATATCGTTGATACACACCCAAACCGTCTCTTGTTCCAAGAGGCGGTTTTTTTTGAAGCACCACGCCACTGCCCCCGCGTATGGCGTGTCTGAGAGCCCAGATGTCCGCACCAGCCTCACTGTCCGCCGCACGAAGCGGGGTGTTCACGCTTGGCACTCTGCTGATTGCCATTTTGGGCGGGGTCAGTGCGGAGCTCATCGGCTTTCCAGCAGGCTGGCTGATGGGCAGCGCCATCAGCGTCAGTATTGCGGCGATACTCAAATTCCCGGTCACCGTGCCCGATTGGTTGCGTGACCTCATTTTTGTATTCATTGGCGTTTCTATGGGCGCCAGCGTCGCGCCCAATAGTCTGGAGTTGCTCGGACAATGGCCGGTGTCGCTGGCAGCGCTGGCGCTCGAGTTGATCATCATCGTGCTGGTCACTGGCTGGCTGCTGACCAAGCTTTTTAAGCTCGACGCGGGCACAGCCTATTTGAGCTCGTTTCCGGGCCACCTGTCCTTCGTTCTAGGGATTGCCGCGACCGGCATCGGCAATGCCCGACAGATCGTCATCATACAGGTGATGCGCGTTCTGTTCCTCACCATCGCAGTCCCGATCGGCGCGATGTTCCTGCCCGTGCAAGCGCCTGATCTGCCGGCCGCCGGAGATCCCCTTTCAATAGCCCAGATCTTGCTGCTCGCGCTGTGCTGCGCCCTCGTGGGCCTCGTTTTCGTGAAACTCAAAATCCCTGCAGGGATGGTGCTGGGTGCTATGGCGGCCGCAACAATCGCCAAGCTGGGCGGTGCCTACAGCCAGCCCCTGCCCGACCAACTCGTCGTCACCATCTTCATCCTCACCGGCGCCCTGATCGGCTCACGGTTTATCGGAATCACCTGGCTAGAATTTAAAGCCGCCGCCCTCGGTGGGGTCATCGCCACAGCTGTGATGCTGGTAATCGTCACCGCCATGGCCTATGGCGTTGCGCAATTGGTCGACATTCCCATGGCGCAAATTTGGCTCGCCCTTTCGCCCGGTGCACTCGAAGGCGTCGGCGCTTTGGCGATTGCCATGGGCTATGACACCGCCTTCATCGCGGCGCATCACGTCATCCGTCTGCTGCTTTTGAGTTTCGCTATTCCAACCGTTGCCTTGTTCATTCGCCGTTTGGAGGCAAAAGAAAAGGGGCACTAATGCCCCCCTCTCCAGCTCTATGAGCCAACCTCCAATTGGCGGAGCAATTCACTCCTCCGCAACCGCAGGGGCTGGCGCTCGATACGCCACCGAACCTTCGCCCGCAGGCACTAGCAAAACCGCCGTTCCGTTCGGCCCCAAATCAATCGCTCTACCGCTCACAACCGCATTGTGACTAACCGGCTCTAGCGCCAAATCGCCCCCTGCAAGGTCCACCGACCGCGCTTCCGGCGATAGGTTGAAGACGCAGATCACATCCTGATCTCCTGCCGAGCGGCGGAAAGCAAGGACTGGCTCGTCGGTGTCAAAGAATGCGATATCACCCGTCAGCAGCGCCGGATGTGCCTTCCGCCAAGCAATCAGCTTACGGAAGAAATTGAGGGTCGAGTTTGGATCGGCGTTCTGAACGTCAACCGCAAGTTCCAAATGCGCGTGCTTAATCGGCAGCCATGGCGTTCCCGATGTGAACCCACCATGTGTTTTATGGGCCTGCCACGGCATGGGCGTGCGGCAGCCGTCGCGCCCCTTATCACCAGGCCAGAAACGCTTACCACGCGGGTCGACCAGTTCTTCAAAGCGAATATCAGCCTCAGGCAGGCCCAATTCTTCGCCCTGATAAATGCCGACGGTGCCCTTGACGGTCATGACCAGAACCGCGGCCTGCCGGCTCAGATCCTCGCGCGACACAGCATGCTGGGCCCAACGGGTCATCGGGCGAATAACGTCGTGATTGGAGAGGCTCCAACACGGCCAACCCGTTTCGCCACCCGCAAAAAATGCTTCCAACTTCGAGCGGAAGTGTTCGGCCGTAAAGATGGGGCTGAGGAAATCGAAAGAATAGCACATGTGCAGCAGATCAGTGCCGGAGGTATAAGCCTTCATCAGCTCAACCCCACGCTCATCATCGCCCACCTCGCCGACCGAAGTCGCGCCGGGATATTCGTTCAGCAGCGCCCGCACGCGCTTCAACCAAGCGACATTGTCCGGCTGAGACTTATCAAAGTGGTGGGACTGCATGTCGTAAGGATTGGTGAGCGGCTGCCCATCCGGGGTCGGCAAAGCAGGGTTCGAGCGAAGCTTGGCGTCATGGAAATAGTAGTTCACCGTGTCGAGACGGAACCCATCTAGTCCACGGTTGAGCCAGAATCGCATTGTATCCAGCACCGCGTCTTGAACATCGGGGTTATGGAAGTTGAGGTCAGGCTGGGACGTCAGAAAATTGTGCAGATAATACTGCTTCCGCGCCGTATGCCATTCCCAGGACGACCCACCAAAAACCGAGAGCCAGTTGTTTGGCGGCGAGCCATCTGGTTTGGCGTCGGCCCAGACATACCAATCGGCCTTTGCGTTATCGCGTGAGAAAGCAGATTCCTTAAACCATGGGTGCTGATCAGAGGTGTGGCTCACCACCTGGTCCATAATCACCTTGATCCCAAGGCTGTGCGCCTTGCCGATCAGCACGTCGAAGTCTTCGAGTGTCCCGAAGATCGGATCGACCTGCTTATAGTCAGACACGTCATAACCCATGTCCGCTTGCGGCGATTGGGTGATCGGCGACAGCCAAATGCAGTCGACACCGAGACTTGCGATATGATCGAGCCGGTCGATGATGCCGGGAAGATCCCCCATCCCATCGCCACTGCTGTCCTCAAACGATCTGGGGTAGACCTGATAAATAACCCCGCCACGCCACCACTCAGTCATCGTCCGCATGCCTCATCTAAGCTGCGCCCAAAGCGCTTTGAATGCTTGCCACACTAATCTGTTCTCTGCGGTCTGTTAACTGCCCATCACGCAGCTGTGGTCGACGCGCGCGAGATGATTATTCGGCGCCAAAGATCCCAAAACCATGAGGCCATAAGAACTTATGGAACTTCATGACCATAGTCCTCTACCGCCCTGGCGGATGGAGCTTTGTGAATTATCGGAAGCACCTCTTCTCACCTCTCCCTTCCGGGGAGAGGTCGGCCCTCGTGGGCCGGATGAGGGGTCCTTATTGCGGGCATGCAGCTCCAACCCAGCACACCGTTACAGTCCCTCCCCCGGTTGCGGGGGAGGTTAGGTGGGGGTAATTGTGCGGAGGTTAGAAACGCAAAAAGCCCCGCTGGTGAGCGGGGCTTTTTGTATTTGGTTTTGATGATCGTAGAGAGGTTTATGTTTTTGGCAGACCTTGCAGTGACCTACTCTCCCAAGTCTTGAGACTTAGTACCATTGGCGCGGAGGAATTTGACGGTCGAGTTCGGGATGGGATCGGGTCTTGGGCTCCTCGCAAGAACCA
>NZ_JABBDZ010000008.1:0-161172 GCF_012847305.1 Devosia sp. MC1541 | reverse complement strand
TGGTTCTTGCGAGGAGCCCAAGACCCGATCCCATCCCGAACTCGACCGTCAAATTCCTCCGCGCCAATGGTACTAAGTCTCAAGACTTGGGAGAGTAGGTCACTGCAAGGTCTGCCAAAAACATAAAATCTCTCGACGATCATCAAAACCAAATACAAAAAGCCCCGCTCACCAGCGGGGCTTTTTGCGTTTGTGACGTCGTCACCCCTACCTGGCGGAGCTCCATGTCTAGAGCGGTGCTTGCCGAAAGGCCCCCTCACCCGGCCCAAGAGGGCCGACCTCTCCCCCGAAGGGAGAGGTAAGAAGGAAGGTTCTGCCGGTTCAGACTACCTCCACCCTCATTCCCTCCCCGCAAGGGGGAGGGAAGCAGAGCAGCGTATGTTGAGGGATGTGTTCAACGGTTAGGGTGCTTGTGTCGTCTGCGCCCGAGGCTTAGCCTTCTTTCTCTTTGGGTGGGGAGAGATGAATGCGTGGGGCGGTGTTCTTTGATTGCGAGTTCCTGTGTATCGAAGGGTCACAGAGGCGGTTTTGGTGTGGGGGGCAGGATCCCGATCCGGTGATTGCCCAGATCGGTGCATTGAAACTGGGCTTGGAGGAGAACTTCCCGATCCTTGAGACTTTTACTCGTTATGTCGTTCCACATGAGCGGGATGGGAAGTGGCGCGGCTTGATCCTTTCTTCTCGCAGCTGACTGGCATTGAAGAACGGCATCTTTCGCAGGAGGGCGTGGATTTGGCGGGGGCGCTCGTTGCGCTCGATCAGTTTTCTCAAGGCGTGCAGATGTGGTCTTGGGGGAAAGACGAGCTCAATATGGTGGCTATTAGCTGCTACGTGGAGGGGATCGCTGCGCCCATTCCCGCGACGCGCTTTGATAATGCGGTCAAGTTGCTCATTGCCGGGGGCATGCCGATAGAGGATTTGGCGCGGACGCCGAGTAGTCGTTTGGCGGACTATTATGGAGTGGCGCCGGAGGGTCTGACTGAACATGACGCGCTCAGCGATGCATTCTCAGTGAGCCTTGCGGTGCAGCATTTGTTGCGCACGGGAGCGCTGACCGCGGCTGACTTCGGCGCTTAGAAAAGAAAAGGGACGCTCGAGCGTCCCTTTTTTGTTTTGGCGTTTATTTGGTTTGGGCGGCCTTTGCCTCGTCCCACCACCAGATCGTGGGGAAGCCCGAGGAGAATTCGGGCAGTGTCTCTGGATGGCTGAAGCGGTTCCAGCGGGCTGTGCGGGAGTATTGGAGGGCGTAGCCGGGGACGACGAGGTGCTTGTGCAGGAGGACACGGTCGAGGGCAGCGCTGGCTGCTTCTTGCGTTGCACGGTCATCAGCAGCGATGAGCTTTTCGATGATGGCGTCTACGCCCTTGTCAGCGAGCCCAAGATAGTTTTGTGAGCCTTCGGCCTCCGCGGAGCCGGTGCCGAAGAAGAAGCGCTGCTCATTGCCGGGCGAAAAACTCTGTGCCCAGCTGGTGTAGATCATATCGTAGTCAAAGCTGCGCAGGCGATTGATATATTGTGGGGTGTCGACCATGCGCAGGGTCATGGCGACGCCGATTTGGCGCAGATTGGTGATCATGTTCTGCGCGATGGGTTCGAGTGAAGCTTGATGCATGAGCAGCTCGATCTCGAGTTGCTTGCCGCTGGCGTCGACGAGCTGGTTGCCTTGTAGGGTGTAGCCCGCTTCGGTGAGGAGGCCGAGCGCGATACGAAGATTGCCACGCAGCTTTTGGGCGTCCCCTGCGACCGGGTTAGTATAGACCTCGGTGAAGACCGAGGCCGGGATAAGGTCTTTGACACTTTCGAGGATTTCCAGCTCCTCGCCTTGCGGGAGGTCTTTGGAGGCGAAGGGCAGGCCGAAGAAGTAGCTGTTGATGCGGTCGTATTGCTCGAAGAAGACCGTGCGGTTGAGCTCTTCAAAGTCGAAAGCGTAGTTAAGCGCTTCGCGGACCTTCTCGTCTTGGAACTTGTCGCGGCGTAGATTGGGAATGAAGCCGGTCATGGCGCCAGAGGCGTTATAGTCCTGCGCGAAGGTTTCTAGGACCACGCGGCCTTCCGCTACGGCGGGGAAGTCGAAGCCGGTGGCCCAGCGGCGGGCGGAATATTCGCTCCAATAGTCGAATTGGTCGCCCTTAAAGCCTTCGAACCAGACGCTCTCGTCGAGGAAATATTCATAAGCGAGGGTGTCGAAATTGTTCTGGCCAAGTTCGGTGGGTTTGCTGGCGGCCCAATAATCGGGGACGCGCTCATAGGTGATGGTTTTGCCCGCGTCGAAGCTTTTCAACTTATAGGCGCCGGAGCCGAGAGGGGGCTCTTGGGTCGAGGCGCCAATATCGCGCTTGTTGCCCGTGGCGTCGGTGCCTTCCCACCAGTGTTGAGGCAGAACCAGAAGCTGGCCCAAAATCAGGGGGAGTTCGCGATTGTTTTTCTCGTTGAAGGTGAATTTCACCTCGCCATCGGTCAGCGCTTCGGCATTGGTGACGCTGGCATAGTACTGAGCCTGATTGGGGCTCAGTTCGATCATCTTTTCAAAGGTCCAGACGACGTCGGCGGCGGTGACTTTTTCGCCATCGTGCCATTTGGCGTCGGGATCGAGGCGGAAGGTGACGGCGCTGTAATCGGGCTCGATGAAGAGCTCTTTGGCCAAGTGTCCGTAATAGGTGTTGTTCTCGTCGAGCGAGGGGGTCATCAGCGTGTCGTAGGTGAGGCCCAGCCCAGCCGCCGGATCACCCTTGGGCAGGATGGGATTAAACGTGTCAAAGGCTCCGCGGGTGCCGAGCCGCAGCGTGCCCGCCTTGGGCGCGTCTGGATTGACGTAGTCAAAATGCTTGAAGTCTGCCGGATATTTGGCAGCGTCGCCCATGGTGAAGGCGTGGGTCCAAGCGCCGGTGACCGTTTCGGCGAAGGCCAAAGCCGATGTGCTCAAGGAGAGAGCGGCGGCAAGGGTGAGGGAGAGAAGGCGTCGCGTCGATGTCATCGGCTGTCTCCTAAGTCAATGTGGGCGCTAATGGGGTGATGTCGAAGGCGGCGGTCAGCAATTGCTGGGTGTAGGCGTGTTGCGGCGCGGCAAAAATGTCTTCGGAAAATCCATGTTCGACCACCTGACCGCTCTTCATGACGATGAGGCGATGGGCAAGGGCGCGGACAACCTTCAGATCGTGGCTGATGAAGAGATAGCTCAACTGGCGGCGTTGCTGCACGGCGCGCAGGAGCGTGATGATCTGTGCCTGTATGGAGACGTCCAGCGCTGAGGTTGGCTCATCCAGGACGAGAAAATCTGGCTCCAGCACGAGGGCGCGGGCGATGGCGATGCGCTGGCGCTGACCACCAGAAAATTCATGCGGATAGCGCGTGGCGGTTTCGGGATCGAGACCTACCTCGCGCAGCGCGTCCGTTACTTTTTGGCTCCGCTCAGTTGCAGTGAGCCTAGGGAAGTGGACGGTCAGCCCTTCTTCTATAATCTCACTGACCGACATACGCGGGCTCAGAGACCCGAAAGGGTCTTGGAAGACGATTTGCATATTGCGGCGCGTCGGGCGCAGGGCGCGGCCAGATTGTTTGGAAATGTCATTGCCGAGGACGACAATGCGCCCTTGCGAACGAATGAGGCGCAAAATGGCATAGCCGAGGGTGGACTTGCCCGAGCCACTTTCACCGACGACGCCGAGGGTTTCACCCCGACGAATGGCGAGGGTGACGCCGTCGACAGCGCGTAAGTGGCCGGTTGTGCGCTTAAGTAGCCCGCGCTGAATGGCGAACCAGACTTTGAGATCGGTGGTTTCGACGATCGTGGGGGCGTCGGTGGCGGGGGGCAGCGGGGTGCCTTCTGGCCCGGCGGCAAGAAGGCGTTTGGTGTAGTCGTGTTGCGGAGCGTCGAAAATGGTGGCGACTGGGTCGGTCTCGACAATGTCGCCCTTATTCATCACTGCGACACGATCGGCGATGCGGCGGACGACACCCAGATCATGGGTGATGAAGAGTAGTGCCATGCCCTTTTCTGCCTGGAGGCGTTTGAGCAGCGCGAGGATCTGGGCTTGTACGGTGACGTCGAGGGCCGTGGTGGGTTCGTCGGCGATGAGGAGCTTGGGATTGTTAGCGAGCGCCATGGCGATCATGACGCGCTGGCGTTGGCCGCCGGAGAGCTGGTGCGGAAAATCATCGATACGGCTGACTGGGTCGGGGATGCCAACCTCGGTGAGCAGTTCGATCACTTTGGCTCGAGCAGCGTTTTTGCGCAGGCCTTGGTGGACTTCCAAGATTTCGCCGACCTGCTTGCCGATGCTGTGAACGGGATTAAGCGAGGACATGGGCTCTTGGAAGATCATGCCAATGTCATTGCCGCGAATGGCGCGTAGTGCGCTTTCGGACGCGCCGATCAGTTCTTGGCCGTCGAACTGTATCGAGCCGGATACGCTGGCGGCCCCGGTTTGGAGCTTTAACAAGGAGAGGGCGGTGATGGATTTACCTGAGCCGCTCTCGCCCACGAGGGCGAGGGTTTCTCCGGGGGCGATATCAAAGGCGATGTTGTTGACAACCTGAGAGGCGCCGAAGCGAATGGTCAGGTCTTTGACGGAAAGCAGGGGCGCGGTCATTTGAATATCTTCCGCGGATCGAAGGCATCCCGCACGGCCTCACCGATGAAGACGAGCAAGGTCATCATGACGGCGATGGTGAAAAAGCCAGTGATGCCCAGCCAAGGGGCCTGAAGGTTGTTTTTGCCCTGCGCCAGAAGCTCACCCAAAGAAGGGGAGCCGGGGGGCAGACCAAAACCCAGAAAGTCGAGCGAGGTGAGGGTGGTCACCGAGCCGGACATGATGAAGGGCATAAAGGTGAGGGTGGCGACCATGGCATTGGGCAGCAGGTGCCGCCATATAATCTGGCCGTCAGAAAGGCCGAGTGCTCGGGCGGCGTTGACGTATTCAAAATTGCGGGCGCGCAGGAATTCGGCCCGGACAATGGCTACGAGCGAGACCCAAGAGAACAGCAGCAGAATTCCAAGGAGCACCCAGAAGCTTGGGATGATCACTGACGAGATGATCAGCAGGAGATAGAGCGAAGGGACAGAGGTCCAGATTTCGATGAGGCGCTGGGAAATTAGATCGACCCAGCCGCCGAAGTAGCCCTGCATGGCCCCTGCCAGAATGCCAATGGCGGAGGAAGCAATGGTGAGGGTGAGCCCAAAGAGAACCGAAAGGCGGAAGCCATAGAGCAGGCGAGCGAGCACATCGCGGGCGCGGTCGTCAGTGCCGAGATAATGGTAATTGCCGGAGTGGCAATCAGGGTCCGCTGTGCCTTGCGGGTAGCGCGCGCAAATGGTTTCGCGGTCCATCAGCCAGCTTGGCGGATTGGCGCCAGAAAAGGCGATATTGCTGTCCACAGTGGCATCGCTGAAGTGGACCAAGGGCCAGAGGGCCCAGCCATTGGCGTTGATCTCATCGGCGATAAACGGATCGCGATAATTGGTGGTGGCGAGGAATCCGCCGAATTTTTCTTCCGGGTAATCGATGAAGGCCGGGACCAGCATCTCGCCCTTATAGGAGACGAGAATGGGCTTATCATTGGCGATGAATTCGGAGCCGAGGGTCAGAATAAAGACGGCGAGGAAAATCCAAAAACTCCAATAGCCGCGTTTGTTGGCGCGGAAATTGGCAAGGCGACGCTGATTTATTGGCGAGAGCTTGCTCATTGGCCACGGCTCTCGAAATCAATGCGTGGATCGACCCACATGTAAGTGAGGTCTGAGATAAGGCTGATGACGAGGCCAAGAAGCGAGAAGATGTAGAGCGTGCCGAACACCACCGGGTAGTCGCGGTTGATGATGGATTCAAAACTCAGAAGGCCAAGGCCATCGAGCGAGAAGATGGTTTCGATCAGCAAGGACCCGCCAAAGAAAGCGCCGATGAAAGCGCCGGGGAAGCCAGCGATGATCAGCATCATAGCGTTGCGGAAAACGTGGCCATAGAGAACGCGATGTTCGGTGAGGCCTTTGGCGCGCGCGGTTGTGACATACTGCTTGGAGATCTCATCCAAGAAGGAATTCTTGGTGAGGAGCGTTGAGGTAGCAAATGCCCCAAAGCCCATGGCGGTGATGGGCAGCACCATATGCCAAGCGTAGTCGAGGATTTGCTGCCACCACGGCATCACGGCAAATCCGGGCGAGGTGAGTCCACGCAGCGGGAAGATTTGCCAGAAACTGCCGCCGGCAAAGAGCACGATAAAGGCAATGGCGATGAGAAAGCCGGGCACGGCATAGCCGATGATGACGATGGTGGAGGTCCAGACGTCAAAGCGCGACCCATCGCGAGTGGCCTTGGCAATGCCGAGAGGAATGGAAATGCCATAGGAGATAATGGTCATCCACAAACCGAGCGAGATCGACACCGGCATTTTCTCAAGGATGAGATCGATGACCGAGATGTCTCGATAATAGCTCTCGCCAAAGTCGAAGCGCAGGTAGTTACCGATCATAGAAAAGAAGCGTTCGAGAGGCGGCTTATCGAAGCCGAACTGCTTTTCGATTCTGTCGACCAGCTCAGGAGGGAGACCTTGAGAGCCGCGATAGCCAGTGGCGTTGGGGCCTTGGTTGCTGCTCGGTGGCGCGATTTGATCGCTGCCGCCCCCCGTGACGCGCTCCATTATGCCGCCATTGTTCTGGCCGGAAAGGTTGGCGAGTGCCTGTTCAACCGGGCCGCCGGGGGCAAATTGGGTGATCAGAAAAGAAATGGCCATGATGCCGAACACGGTCGGTATCATCAGCAAAAGGCGGCGGAGAATATAGGCGCCCATTCTGTCTCCGATAGGCCAGACGCGTCGACATGCGCTGCAAGATCATAGGAGTACAGAATGCACGCATCGCCGCTTAAGGTCCAACAAATCTATAATTTATTCGGCGGAGTTTTGGCCAATCTGTTCTCCTCAGTGTGAGGAGCGGCAAGGGGATATGGGGTTGTATCGAACAAGGGCTTGGTTCACGGTTGCAGCACAAACAGGAGCCGCAGATGCGCTTTGAGACGATTGCCCGCGTGAAAGACCTTTCTGTGGCGAGGATTCTACTCGTGGCCTTGCGCGCCCATGGCTTTCACCCGCTCGAATTGCGCGAAGGCGGATTGCCGGGCGTGCCGAACCTTTTCGCCGAGGAAGGCGTTGGTATTGAGGTCCCGGACGATGAAGCGGAAGACGCAAAGCTCCTCGCGGGGGAATTGCTCAAGGATATGCAAGAGAGCTGAGCGTGAATGCGCCACAGTTCTGAGCAATAGGGGGTGCTTGGGATGTTGATTGAATGATGTTGGGGCTTTGCATATAAGCCGCCACAAGTGTTAATATGCCTTAATTCTTTGCGGCAGGAGTCTAACAATGCAGGTTTGGACGCGCAGCGTTTCTACCCTGACGAGCCTAGCGGTTATGGCCCTTGTGGTCGCTGCTTGTTCGCCAACGAGCCGGACCAATACGGCGAATCTTAATGTGGTCGGTACACCCCAGCAGCTGCAGCCAGTGCAGACCTCGGCTGTGCAAACCAATAGTTTGCCTCCTCTCGGTGGCGTTTCTGGCACTGTGGCGCCGGGTCTTTCTGGTCAGCCGGTTTTGGGCGGTCAGCAGACGTCGGCTCTTCCGCCTCTCGGTGGTACTTCGAACACCTTTGCAACAGCTGGTACCACTGGCGGTTCGTTCGCCAGCGTGCCAACGGCTTCCGGTCCAGAAGGCTCTTGGAATGTCGCAGCAGCCGGCCAGGCTTGCCAGTTGAATCTGCCGCTAACCTCCAAGACCGGTACGAGCTACTATCGTGCTTCGGCTCCGGGTTGTGGGATCCCGCAGGTTGCGGCCATCACTGGTTGGCAGCAAGTTGGCAGCCAGCTCCAGCTTTATGATGAGAACGGCAATATCGCAGCCTTCCTCGCACCCTCTAGCGGCCGTTATATCGGCACTATGAGTGGTGGCCAGGCGCTGTCGATGTCGCGCTAAAGCTTCGAAAGCCGGTCCTAGGGACCGGCTTTTTTGTTTGACGGCTTCCGCACCGCGCCCCTAAACATGCGCCCGTCGCCCCCGCACGCGCGGGGGACACTGTTTGACCGGCAGCAGACAGAGGTTTCCGGGATGCCCGGAAAGGCCGTGCTTAGATCGCTGCCGATAAAGTTGCCCATGTCCGTTCCTGCTTTTGGTCCCGTACGCCGCGCCTATGAAGATCTGGTCGCACGGAAAACTTTGACGCCCGATCCGGCCCAGCGTGATGCTGCGGGCGAGTTCGACCGCATTCTTACCGATCTCACCGGCGCCAAGACCAAGGGCGGTTTCTTCGGTTTGTTTGAAAAGCCGGTGTCGGTGAAGGGTCTCTACCTTGTTGGCGAGGTGGGCCGCGGCAAGACCATGCTGATGGACCTGTTCTACACAGCGCTGCCTTTCGCCGAGAAGCGGCGCGTGCATTTCCATGAGTTCATGGACGAAGTGCATGTGGCGATCTCGGCTTTTCGCAAATCTGCGAAAGATAGCGCGGCAGACCCGGTGGATGCGGTAACCAAGCCCATTTTGAAGTCCGGCCTGCGCGTGCTGTGCCTAGACGAATTCCATGTGCATGACATTACCAATGCCATGCTGCTCGATCGGCTGTTCTCAAAACTGTTTGCCGGTGGCGTGACGTTGGTGGCGACTTCCAATGTTGAGCCTGATGGCCTTTATAAGGACGGGCTCAACCGGCAGCTTTTCCTGCCATTTATCGCGCTCTTGAAAGAAAAGACGGTCGTGGCCACGCTTCTTAGCGATCAGGATTATCGCCGCCTTAAGTTTGCAGGCCAGCATGTTTACGCATTTGGCACTGGGCCTGAGGTGGACGCGGCCATGGATAAGATGTGGCTGCGCATAACCGGAGGTGGGCAGGGGGCTCCCGGCGTGGTGGAAAGCATTGGTCGGCAGATCCCTGTGCCGTTGGTGGCGATGGGCGCAGCGCGCTTCAACTTTGCCGATCTTTGCGAGAAGCCACTTGGCACGCGCGACTTCGTGCGGATTTCGCACGAGTTTGATTCGCTCGTGCTCGACAATATTCCGCAGATGGGACGGACAAAATCGGACGCTGCCAAGCGTTTCATACTTCTGATCGATAGCTTGTATGATCGTGGCGTCAAACTGGCGGCAAGCTTTGCGGTGCCGCTGGAGCAATTGGGCGCAGACGAAAAGACGGCGTTTGAGTTTCAACGCACGCTCTCGCGTCTCACCGAGATGCAATCGGAAGAATATCTCGCTAAAGGCCTACGTGACGCGCCGAGCGTATAGGCGGGTTGATTGGACCGTCCGACGACTGCCATTCAAAATGTACTGCGCAAGGCGTTTGGGTATTTCGTTCGGATAGGGAATGTTCTTGGCTAAGCTATCCGGGGAACGTAATTTTTATCGTCCAGGCTCTTGCCGTTTTCGGATTTCTTGATCTAGCGCCGATAAATCGTGTCGGCTGATTTGGGTGGATAAATGGCCGAAAACGCCGTTTTCCATACCACCCTCCGAATTGCTAACTTGTTCGGTACAGGGAAATCCGTAAAAGCCCAAAACCCCGGAATATCAGGGAATTTTGGGCGGAATGACCGACAGCTTAGGTTATTTCCGTCCTCTTTGTCGGCTGCCAATTGGGCATTACCCCATCGCTCATCGGCATGAGCGTTTTGGCAATTACGACGAAGGGTTCACTTGCCCGGATTTGGCACAAGCGGTATGAACTGCGCCAATTCAACGCAGTCTGGGATGAGACTTATGGCGCGCAAGAAAATTGCCCTTATCGGTGCAGGACAGATCGGCGGTACGCTGGCCCTGTTGGCGGCTCAGAAGGAATTGGGCGACGTAGTCCTGTTCGACGTGGTCGATGGCGTAGGTCCGGGCAAGGCGCTCGACATCGCGCAGTCGGCAGTGACCCAAGGCTTCGATGCCGTCATGAAGGGCACTTCTGAATATAAGGACATCGAAGGCGCTGACGTTGTTATCGTCACCGCAGGCGTGCCGCGCAAGCCAGGCATGAGCCGCGATGACCTTCTCGAAATCAACCTCAAGGTTATGGAGCAGGTTGGGGCGGGTATTGCAAAATACGCACCAGACGCTTTCGTCATCTGCATCACCAACCCGCTCGATGCGATGGTTTGGGCGCTGCAGAAGTTCTCTGGTCTGCCGACCAACAAGGTGATCGGCATGGCTGGCGTGCTCGATAGCTCGCGCTTCTGCCACTTCATCGCTGAAGAACTCGGTGTGTCGATCCAAGACGTCAACGCATTCGTTCTTGGCGGTCACGGCGACACCATGGTGCCGTTGGCGCGTTACTCGACCGTTGCAGGCATTCCGCTGACCGACATCGTTAAGATGGGTTGGATGACCAAGGAGCGTCTTGAAGAGATCACTCAGCGCACCCGTGATGGTGGCGCAGAGATCGTTGCTCTGCTCAAGACCGGTTCGGCTTTCTATGCTCCAGCCTCGTCGGCCATTGCTATGGCTGAAAGCTATCTCAAGGATAAGAAGCGCGTGCTTCCGTCCGCGGCTTACCTCAACGGCGAATATGGCGTGAAGGGCACCTATGTTGGCGTTCCAGTCGTCATCGGCGCTGGTGGCGCGGAAAAGATCGTCGAGATCGCGCTCAATTCGGCCGAACAAAAGGCCTTCGAAAAGTCGGTTGGTGCCGTTGAGGGCCTGATCGATGCTTGTAAGAAAATCGCGCCAAAGCTGGCGTAATACTTCAGAAGCCGCCGGATACTTACCGGCGGCTTTTGCCTCTCCGGTCTCTAGAATTGTCCGGGTCGAAACTGCCCACCCAAGGGGAATACGATGAACATTCATGAACATCAGGCCAAGGCACTGCTGAAAGACTACGGTGCTCCGGTCGCTGCTGGCGTCGCCATTTATTCGGTGGACGATGCTGCGGCAGCTGCGCAGTCGCTTCCTGGCCCGCTTTATGTGGTCAAGAGCCAGATCCATGCCGGCGGTCGCGGTAAGGGCAAGTTCAAGGAACTTGGTCCCGATGCTAAGGGCGGCGTGCGCTTGGCAAAGTCGATCGATGAAGTCGTCGCTTTCTCCAAGGACATGCTGGGCAACACCCTCGTTACCGCGCAAACCGGCGAGGCTGGCAAGCAGGTGAACCGTCTTTACATCGAAGACGGCGCTGACATTGCGCGCGAACTTTATTGCTCGCTGCTGGTCGACCGTTCCGTAGGCCGCGTTGCTTTCGTCGTTTCGACCGAAGGCGGCATGGACATTGAAGCTGTCGCTCACGACACTCCGGAAAAGATCCATACCATTGCGATCGATCCAGAAGCTGGTGTGACCGCGGCCGACGTCGCAACCATCACGAAGGCATTGGAACTCGATGGTGCGGCAGCAGAAGACGCCAAGTCGCTGTTCCCGATCATCTACAAAGCGTTTGTCGAAAAGGACATGGCGCTCTTGGAGATCAACCCGCTGATCGTCATGAAGGACGGGCATTTGCGCGTTCTCGACGCCAAGGTTTCCTTCGACGGAAATGCGCTGTTCCGCCATGACGATATCAAGGCGCTGCGCGACGAAACCGAAGAAGACGCCAAGGAAATCGAAGCCTCCAAGTGGGACCTCGCTTACGTGGCGCTCGATGGCAACATCGGTTGCATGGTGAACGGCGCAGGCCTTGCCATGGCGACCATGGACATCATCAAGCTCTATGGCAAAGAGCCAGCGAACTTCTGTGACGTTGGTGGCGGCGCGGGCAAGGAAAAGGTTGCTGCAGCGTTCAAGATCATCACCGCTGACCCGAAGGTTGAAGGCATTCTGGTCAACATCTTCGGTGGCATCATGAAGTGTGACGTTATTGCTGAAGGTGTGATCGCTGCGGTGAAGGAAGTTGGTTTGAAGGTGCCGCTGGTCGTGCGCCTTGAAGGCACCAATGTCGAACTCGGCAAGAAAATTCTCAATGAATCTGGTCTCGCCATTACGGCAGCAGACGATCTCGACGATGCGGCGAAGAAGATCGTCGCAGCGGTGAACGGCTAAGTTAGAGGACCGGAAACAATGTCTATTCTCGTCAATAAAGACACCAAGATCCTCGTTCAGGGCCTGACCGGCAAGACCGGCACGTTCCACACCGAGCAGGCGCTGGCTTACTACGGCACGCAGATGGTCGGCGGTATTCATCCCAAGAAGGGTGGAGAAACCTGGACCGGCGCTGGTGGCGAAAACCTGCCGATCTTCGCGACCGTTGCAGAAGCCAAAGAACGCACTGGTGCAGACGCATCGGTGATCTATGTGCCGCCTGCTGGCGCTGCTGACGCGATCATCGAAGCCATCGAGGCGGAAATCCCGTTCATCACCTGCATCACCGAAGGTATTCCGGTGGCTGATATGGTGCGCGTCAAGGCTCGCCTTGACCGTTCTAAGTCGCGCCTTCTGGGCCCGAACTGCCCAGGCATACTGACCCCAGAAGAATGCAAGATCGGCATTATGCCGGGTTCGATCTTCCGCAAGGGTTCGGTCGGTATCGTTTCGCGCTCTGGCACACTGACCTATGAAGCTGTGTTCCAGACTTCGAACGAGGGCTTGGGCCAGACCACGGCCGTCGGTATCGGTGGTGACCCGGTTAAGGGCACCGAATTTATCGACGTCTTGGAAATGTTCCTTGCGGACGACGCGACCGAGTCGATCATCATGATCGGTGAAATCGGTGGTTCGGCTGAAGAGGACGCTGCACAGTTCCTGATCGACGAAGCCAAGAAGGGCCGTAAGAAGCCAATGGCTGGCTTTATCGCTGGCCGCACGGCTCCGAAGGGCCGTACCATGGGCCATGCTGGCGCTGTGGTTTCGGGCGGCAAGGGCGATGCAGAATCCAAGATTTCTGCCATGGAAGCTGCTGGTATTCGCGTTTCGCCATCGCCAGCGCGTCTGGGCACCACTCTTGTGGAAGTGCTCAAGGGCTAAGCGCTTCGCGCAGGCTCGGACATGAATTAGACCCAATCGCCTTTCAAAGGCGGTTGGGTGGAAAATAATCCCACTAGGTCAGTGAAGTTGTCTTTTCTCGCCTGGGCTGGATAACGAAATATACCGCAGGCCCGCTCGGGTTTGTCTGGGGCGCGACAAGCATATGCCGCGTGTCATTTAGAACGATGCTAGCCGTCAATTAGGCCAAGGTCGTTCGAAATTGAGCCGCACACCTGCTCAGGGTGTGCTCACTTAACAGGATACTAAGGATAAGCGGTCAGTATCCGATCGAAATTAAGGACCGCGTTAAGGCCGGTTCACCGGCTCGTTTTAAAGGATGGCGGGGCGAGCGCCTCGCACAAAAAGCGATGACACGACAGGAAAAGAACGAGACGTTCTTACTGACCTCCTTCTTGTATGGGGGCAACGCCGACTACATCGAACAACTTTTCTCTCGCTATAAAAGCGATCCTTCCAGCGTCGATGAGACTTGGCAGAATTTCTTTGCGCGCTTGGACGACAGTCCGGCAGACGCGCAGAAGAATGCCGATGGCCCGAGCTGGGGGCGCGCTGATTGGCCGAAGGCCGAGAGTGGCGACCTTGTTGCTGCACTTGACGGCAACTGGGGCGAAATCGCGGTAAAGACCGAAAAAGCTGCTGCGAAAAAGGCTACCACCGAGGGTAAGCCCGCGCCAAGCACGGCAGACGTGCTGCAGGCCACACGCGACAGTATTCGCGCCATCATGATGATCCGTGCTTACCGCATGCGCGGTCACTTGCATGCCGATCTCGACCCGCTGCGCATGCTGGCTAAGGAGCCAGCTCCGGAACTCGATCCGGCAAGCTATGGCTTCACGGAGGCTGACTACAGCCGCAAGATTTTCATCGATAACTATCTGGGCCTCGAATACGCGACGCTTCCAGAAATGCTCGCCATTCTGCAGCGCACCTATTGCGGCACGATGGGTATCGAGTTCATGCACATCTCCGATCCGGAAGCCAAGCAGTGGCTGCAGGAGCGGATCGAGGGTCCAGATAAGGAAATTACCTTCTCGCCGGAAGGCAAGAAGGCGATCCTGAATAAGCTGGTAGAAGCTGAAGGCTTCGAGAAATTCCTCGACGTGAAGTATACCGGCACCAAGCGCTTTGGCCTTGATGGCGGCGAAAGCACCATTCCTGCACTGGAGCAGATCATCAAGCGCGGTGGCGCGCTGGGGATCAAGGACATCGTCCTTGGCATGGCGCACCGTGGTCGTTTGAACGTGCTGACGCAAGTCATGGCCAAGCCGCATCGCGCGCTGTTCCATGAGTTTAAGGGTGGTGCATTCTACCCAGAAGATGTCGAAGGTTCGGGCGACGTGAAGTACCACCTTGGTGCATCGTCGGACCGTGAGTTCGATGGCAACAAGGTTCACCTGTCGCTGACGGCAAACCCATCTCACCTTGAGATTGTTGATCCTGTAGTGTTGGGCAAGGCTCGCGCTAAGCAGGATAAATTTATCGCGCCTGATGCGAAGCTGGTGAACATGGACCAGTCGGCAAAGCCCGACCGTTCTGTCGTTCTGCCGCTGTTGATCCACGGCGACGCGGCCTTTGCTGGGCAGGGCGTTATCGCCGAATGCTTGGGTCTTTCGGGCCTTAAGGGGCACCGTACAGGTGGTTCGATCCATTTTGTGATCAACAACCAGATCGGTTTTACCACGAGCCCGATGTATTCGCGTTCGTCGCCCTATCCGACCGACGTTGCCAAGATGATCGAAGCGCCGGTGTTCCATGTGAATGGTGACGATCCGGAAGCTGTGGTTTTTGCGGCCAAGGTCGCTGTTGAGTATCGGCAGAAGTTCGGCAAGCCAGTCGTTATCGACATGTTCTGCTACCGTCGCTTCGGCCACAACGAAGGCGATGAGCCAAGCTTCACGCAGCCTTTGATGTATTCCAAGATCCGCTCGCATAAGTCGACGCTGGAGATCTATTCGGACAAGCTCGTTGCGGAAGGTCTCTATTCGGCTGCCGAAATCCAGAAAATCAAGGCGGACTGGAAAGCGAACCTTGAAGCTGAGTTTGAAGCGGGCCAAGACTACCGCCCGAACAAGGCTGACTGGCTCGATGGCGCTTGGAAGGATTTCAAGCCAGCTGAGCTCGAAGGCCCACGACGCGGTCAAACCGGCGTTGGGCTCGATGTTCTGCACGATATCGGCACCAAGCTGACCACCGTTCCGGCTGACTTCAACGTCCACAAGACTGTTAAGCGCTTTATGGACAACCGTCTTGGCGCGATTGAAAGCGGCGAAGGCATCGATTGGGCAACTGCAGAAGCACTGGCGTTCGGTACGCTGGTGACTGAAGGTCACCCAGTCCGACTCTCGGGCCAGGACTGTGAACGCGGCACCTTTAGCCAGCGCCACTCGGTGTTGAACGATCAGCAGGTTGAGAACAAGACCTACACCCCGCTCAACAATCTGTCGGCTGACCAGTCCCGCTACGAAGTCATCAACTCGATGCTGTCGGAAGAGGCTGTTCTGGGCTTTGAATATGGCTACTCACTGGCAGAGCCGCGCGCTCTGACCCTTTGGGAAGCGCAGTTCGGTGACTTTGTGAACGGTGCGCAGGTCGTTATCGACCAGTTCATCTCTTCGGGTGAACGCAAGTGGTTCCGCATGTCGGGCCTCGTGATGCTGCTGCCGCACGGCTACGAAGGGCAGGGCCCAGAGCACTCTTCGGCGCGTCCGGAGCGTTTCTTGCAGCTTTGCGCGGAAGACAATATGCAGGTCGCCAACTGCACGACGCCAGCGAACTATTACCACGTCCTGCGCCGTCAGCTGAAACGCGACTTCCGTAAGCCGTTGATCCTGTTCACGCCAAAGAGCCTGCTGCGTCACAAGCGTGCCGTTTCTGGCTTGGTCGAACTTGGGCCAGATAGCTGCTTCCACCGTCTCCTCTGGGACGATGCTGAAGCACCAGGGCTACCAAAGACCACGATCCGCCTCACGTCAGACGAAAAGATCCGTCGCGTGGTGCTGTGTACTGGTAAGGTCTATTACGACCTGCTGGAAGACCGCGAAAAGCGTGGAATTGACGACGTCTACCTGCTGCGCGTTGAGCAACTTTATCCGTTCCCGGCGAAGGCTCTCCACGATGAGTTGAGCCGCTTCCCTAATGCTGACGTTGTTTGGTGTCAGGAAGAGCCTCGCAATATGGGTGCCTGGGCGTTCATCCAGCCCTATGTTGAATGGGTATTCGACCAGATTGGTCGTGAGGGGCAGCGCGTTCGCTACGTCGGTCGTCCGGCCGCAGCATCGCCGGCAACGGGTCTGATGCGTACGCACCTTGCGCAGTTGCAAGCCTTCCTCGACGACGCATTCGCTAAGTAAACCAGTACAAGGACAACAAATATGTCGACTGAAATCCGTGTCCCGACCCTGGGCGAAAGCGTATCTGAAGCCACTATTGGTCAGTGGTACAAGAAGGTTGGTGACACCGTCACCGCCGATGAACCGCTCGTGGAACTCGAAACCGATAAGGTCACTATCGAAGTGCCCGCACCGGCTTCGGGCGTGCTTGAAGCTATTGTTGCAGAAAGCGGCGCGACAGTGGACGTTGGCGCTCTGCTCGGCGCGATTGGCGTGGGCACTGGTGCTGCAGTTTCAGCTCCGGCTGCAGCAGCCGCACCGACTCCTGCAAAGAGCGAAGTTCCAGCGGCCAATGCCGCTGGTCCGGAGCCTGTTAAGCCAGCAGCGGCTGCAACTGACCGTGCACCGACCCCATCTGCTCAGAAGATGATCAACGAAAAGGGCCTCGACGCAGGCTCAATCGCTGGTTCCGGCAAGGCCGGTCAGGTTCTGAAGGAAGACGTGTTGGCTTCGCTGGCACGCCCTGCTGCTGTGGCTGCTGCACCGGCTCCTGCCGCTGCGCCACGCGCACCGTCCAATCCAGATGATGCGGCCAGCGAAGAACGCGTGAAGATGACACGCCTGCGCCAGACCATCGCGCGTCGTCTAAAGGATGCACAGAACACGGCCGCTATGCTGACCACTTTCAACGAAGTGGATATGCAGCCGGTTATGGACATGCGCGCGCGCTACAAGGACCTCTTTGAAAAGAAGCATGGCGTAAAGCTCGGCTTCATGGGCTTCTTCACCAAGGCCGTCGTGCAGGCTCTCAAGGAAATCCCAGCTGTAAATGCTGAGATCGACGGCGATGAGCTGATCTACAAGAAGTATGCCCACATTGGCGTCGCCGTTGGCACCGACAAGGGACTGGTGGTTCCTGTTGTTCGTAACGCGGACCAGATGTCGATTGCTGAGATCGAAAAGGAAATCGGCAACCTCGGCAAGAAGGCGCGCGACGGGCAGCTGTCGATGGCAGACATGCAGGGCGGCACTTTCACCATCTCCAACGGTGGTGTTTATGGCTCGCTGATGTCGACCCCGATCCTGAACGCACCGCAGTCCGGTATTCTGGGCATGCACAAGATCCAGGAACGTCCAGTGGTGGTTGGCGGTCAGATCGTCATCCGTCCGATGATGTATCTCGCGCTTAGCTACGATCACCGAATTGTTGACGGTAAGGAAGCTGTGACTTTCCTCGTTCGCGTCAAGGAAAGCTTGGAATCCCCAGAGCGTCTCGTTCTCGACCTCTAAAAGGTCACAATTGCGCTTTCAAAAGGCCCGCTTCGGCGGGCCTTTTCGTGTGTGCTGCCGGGCCGCGGTTGAGTAGTTTTGGAGATAATTTTGCGACGGTTTGTATTGTGTGTCGCCGCACTATCCTTGTTTCCCTTTACGATTTCCGCTCAGGAACAAGCCAGCAATACGCCACTAATCGGCGAGTTGATGGCGTTCCATGGCTCGAAGGCTATCGTCGATGCCATGACGACCCATTGCTACGAGAATACAGGCCTCGACCCGATCTATAAGGACGCGGCGGCCAACTGGTATCTGCGCAACATCAGCTATTTAGACTTGGCGGATCGGGTCATCACGCGCCTTGGGGGCGCTGCTGAAGGGCAACAACAAGCTGCTGAAACTTATGGCGGCAGCCAGATCATGTCGGCCTTCAATCAGGCGGGCGACAAGGATGTGTTCTGCAAAACATTCTTGGAGCAGGTGCAGAGTGGCACCCTCGATATCGATAAACAGCTGCCCAGTGTCTTGAAGCAGGCACAAGAAATTTCCGCAGGTTGAACCAAACGCGCTTTATCGGCGTAGTATCCTGAGATCGCAGGAGGGTACTATGTCGATAGAGTTGACTTATCTCGTTTGGAGCGCCGCGCTGGCGCTGGCCTATTTGTTCGTGCAGTCAACGTTTTATCGGCTTGATTATGGCGTGGATTACGCCAACAGCCAGCGCGATGAAAATGTGCCCCCGCCGAGCAAGCTTAACGCTAGAGCGCAAAAGGCCCTCGCCAATTTCCTCGAAACTTATGCTGTCTTTGTGGCCCTCGCCATTGCGACGGAAGTTTCAGGCCGCAGTGATGGCTTGACCCAGTGGGGCGCTCATTTGTGGTTCTGGGCACGTTGCGCTTATCTGCCCGCCTATTTTATTGACGTAAAGCAATTGCGCTCAATGATCTGGGTCGTGTCTTTAATTGGCCTGATCTTGATGTTCGTCGGCGTTGCTTTCTAAACTGCCATGCTAAACGGGCAGGGGCACTTGACCATGCTGGCGTTGTGATGGGACGTTGGCTCGTATAACCCTTGTCGTGGCCGTTTGAAGGGCGGGTTGATGAGCTTTCCGTGGTTTGAATTCGCAGGCCTCATGTTGGCCTTCGGTATCAACGCCGTTATTCCCGGCGCGGATTTCGCTATGGTTCTACGCCAAGCCGTAGTGCACAACCGCCGCGCCGCGCTCTTCACATCCGCTGGTATCGCCGCATCCATTCTGGTCCATGGCACCTATACGCTTTTGGGCGTTGGTTTGATCGTTGGGCAGTCTTTGTTGTTGTTCAATGTTTTGAAGTGGGCCGGCGTCGCGTATCTCGTTTGGCTCGCCATTTCGGCCCTGCGCGGTCCGCCGCCCAAAGCGCCAGAAATTGGCGCGAACGATGATGCAGCGACGAGCGATCTTGGCGCGTTTGCCTTAGGGTTTTTGACCAATCTTCTTAACCCCAAGGCGGTACTGTTTTTCTTGGCTCTCTTCACGTCCTTAGTCTCGGTCCGTACGGGTTTTGAGACCAAGGTTTTCTACGTGGGAAGTATGAGCCTAATGCTTTTTACCTGGTTCGCATTGGTGTCGTTTTTCTTTACGACAGCCAGTGTTCGACAGGGCTTTTACCGTGTCGGCCGGTGGTTCAATCGGGTTACCGGCATAACCTTCCTTGCGCTGGCGTTTCGAGTCGCCATCGCGCAGCAGCGCTGAACTCATTGAGGCTTAAACAATGGCAGACCAATTCGACCTTACCATCATCGGTTCGGGCCCCGGCGGGTATGTGTGCGCGATCCGCGCCGCTCAGCTTGGTATGAAGGTGGCCGTTGTCGAGAAATGGCAAACCCTCGGCGGGACGTGCCTCAACATCGGCTGCATCCCATCGAAGGCGCTGTTGCACGCCTCTGAGCTTTTCGAAGAAGCGAACCACAATTTTAAGGCGCTCGGCATCGATATTTCGACGCCTAAGCTGAACTTGCCCCAGATGATGAACCACAAGGCTGATGTGGTGTCGTCCAACGTTGGTGGCGTTGAATATCTCTTCAAAAAAAACAAGATCACCGTATTCCGCGGAATTGGCTCAATCCCTGCTGCGGGCAAGGTGCTGGTCACGCCGCAGTCTGGTGCTCAGACTGAAATTCTGACGAAGAACATTGTGATCGCTACCGGATCGGTCTCGGCAAACCTGCCGGGCATCGAGATCGACGAAGAAACCGTCGTCACCTCCACAGGGGCGCTTGAACTTCAGGCTGTGCCGAACAAGCTCGTGGTGATTGGTGCTGGTGTCATTGGCCTAGAACTCGGCTCGGTGTGGATGCGTCTTGGCGCGCAGGTGACCGTTGTTGAATATCTCGACCGTATTTTGCCGGGTATGGACAGCGAAGTCGCGCGCCAGTTCCAGCGGATGCTGCAGAAGCAGGGTATGGAATTCAAGCTGTCGAGCAAGGTCGCTGGTGTTGATCGCGAGGAAGATGGCTCGATCAAGGTTCGTGTTGAAGCAGCACAGGGCGGGGCAGCAGAAGTGCTGGCTGCTGACGTTGCATTGGTTGCCATCGGCCGTAAGGCGAACACCGAGGGGCTTGGCCTCGATATCGTCGGTGTTGCCGTTGATGAGCGCGGCCGTGTTCAGGTGGATGGCCATTACAAGAGCTCGGTCGATGGCATCTATGCAATCGGCGACGTCATTGCTGGCCCAATGCTGGCGCATAAGGCGGAAGACGAGGGCATTGCCGTTGCCGAAATTCTGTCCGGTCAGGCCGGCCACGTGAACTATGCAGCTATCCCGGGTGTGGTTTACACCAATCCGGAAGTGGCGACCGTCGGCAAGACGGAAGATGAGCTCAAGGCTGAAGGCGTCGATTACAAGATCGGCAAGTTCCCCTTCACCGCCAATGGTCGTGCCAAGGCGATGATGTCGACGCAGGGCTTCGTCAAAATTCTTGCTGACGTGGAAACTGACCGCGTGCTTGGCGCGCATATCATCGGCAAGAACGCTGGCGAGATGATCCATGAGCTCGTAACGCTCATGGAATTCTCCGGCGCATCGGAAGATCTAGCCCGCACAACGCACGCGCATCCGACGCTTTCTGAGGCGATCCGTGAGGCTGCGCTTTCGCTCGGCGATGGGGCAATTCACATCTAAATCTTCGCACCGAAATTCGTCATCTGAGCCTCCAAGCCTATACGGTTTGGCGGCTTTTTGTTTGTTGCTAGAGATTTAGTCGTCATACAAATTCTGCAACTTGTCTGTTGACTCGGTTTTTCTACTTCCATACAAGTTGCTCCAGTATCGTCTTGCATACTAGATGGTATGGGCGGTAAACGTCCGGGCTCGATATGAGGATACGAGTCTAAAAGCACCTTGGGAGGTTCTATATGTTCCATATGCAGAAGAAGGCTATTCTGGCCTTCGTTGTCTCCAGCCTGATGGTTTCAGCTGCTAGCGCACAGACTGTGTTGCGCTCGTCCGATACCCATCCTGATGGCTACCCAACCGTTGAAGGCGTAAAGAAGTTCGGCGAGCTTCTTTCGGAAAAGACCGGCGGGAAGTATAGCGTAGAAGTGTTCCACTCGGCGCAATTGGGTGGTGAAGCTGATACCATTGAGCAGACGCAGTTCGGTGTCATCGACATGAACCGCATCTCCATTGGCGCTTTCAATACACAGGTTCCAGAAGCGACCGTCACTCAGCTTCCTTATATTTTTCGCTCCACTGAGCACTTCCACAACGTTCTGGACGGCCCAATCGGCGAAGAAATTCTCGCAGCCTTCGAGAAGGTGGACGTTATTGCGTTGAACTTCTACGACGGTGGCGCGCGTTCGTTCTACAACAGCTCCAAGCCGATCACTTCCCCGGCCGATATGTCCGGCATGAAGTTCCGCGTGATGCAGTCGGACATCTTCGTTGACATGGTTGGCGCTCTCGGCGGTAACGCTACGCCAATGCCATATGGCGAAGTGTACTCCAGCATTCAGACCGGCGTTATAGACGGTGCTGAAAACAATTACCCCAGCTATGACACTGCCGGTCACGCTGAAGTTGCTAAGTTCTTCTCGCTCGACGAACACCTGATGGTTCCAGAAGTACTGGTCGTTTCCAAGGTAGTTTGGGACGGACTGGACGCAGAGACCCAGCAGGCCATGCGCGAAGCTGCCAAGGAATCTGTCGCTTACCAGCGTGAACTCTGGCAGGCGAAGGAAGTTGAATCCAAGGCTGCTGTCGAAGCGCTCGGTGCCACCATCAACGAAGTTGATAAGGCCCCATTCATCGAAGCGATGAAGCCTGTCTACGACAAGTACGTTACCGATCCAAAGCTGCAGGATCTGGTTGCCCGCATTCAGGCAACCGAGGGCTAAAACCCGTACGCACCGGGCCCGCAAAAGTCGCGGGCCCGGTTTCCACCCTGCGGAGGACATCCTATGAAAACATGGCTCCCCACTTTCAGCATGCTGCTGAGAGGGCTCTCGACTGCCGCGCTTTGGCTTGCTGGTATTGGCATTGTCGTCATGACTGCCATCGTCTTCTATCAAGTCTTTATGCGCTACGCGATGAATTCGTCGCCGCCTTGGACTGAGGCGACCGCCATTATGTTGATGAGCTGGACGATTTTCCTAGGCGCAGCCGTTGGCGTTCGCGAAAACTTCCATATGGGTTTTGACGTTTTGATCTATGTTTTGCCGCCAGCCGCCAAGGGTGTGCTGCGGGCGATCAGCGACGTTGCGGTTTTCGCATTCGCTTCAGGCATGATCTATTACGGCGCACTTCTGGCCATTCGTGGTTGGACGGTGACCATTCCCGTTCTGCATGTGCCGCAGACCATGACCTACCTCCCTGTCGTTATTTCGGGTGTTCTGATGTGCCTGTTCTCGCTTGAGCGCCTCCTGCGGCGCTGGGCCGGTGAACCCATCGATGAACCCGTTTCTGAACTCGTGACCGAGGCCTAAACACCATGGAATACTGGATCCTTTTCGGTGTTTTCACCGCGCTTATGCTGGTCGGTACACCAATCGCCTTCTGTCTTGGCATCGCTAGCTTTGCGACCGTTCTCTATCTGGGACGCCCGGCGATGGTGGTGTTTCAGCAGCTCAACTCGGGTCTAGCGGGCTTTACGCTCCTGGCAATTCCGTTCTTCATCTTCGCTGGCGATCTCATGATGCGCGGTGGCATTGCTGCACGCATTATCGCCTTTGCGGGGTCCATTATTGGACACGTGCGCGGTGGTCTCGGCCAGGTGAACGTGGCGGCATCGACTTTGTTTGGTGGTATTTCCGGTTCTGCTGTCGCTGAAGCGGCGGCGGTTGGCGGGATCATGATCCCGCAAATGAAGGAACGTGGCTACGGTGCTGACTATGCGGTGAACGTCACCTCAATGGCGGCTTTGATCGCTCTGTTGCTGCCGCCTTCGCACAATATGATCATTTACTCGCTCTCGGGCGGTGGTCGCATCTCGATTGCGGATCTGTTCACTGCCGGCATTATTCCGGGCCTTTTGCTCGCCGTTGCGCTGATGATCACGGCTTACCTCGTGGCTGTGAAGCGCGGGTACCCGACTGAGCCATTTCCTGGTTTCCGTAAGGCCTTCCAGTATTTCCTCATTTCCATCCCCGGCCTGATGCTGATTGTCATCATCTTCGGTGGCGTACGCTCGGGAATGTTCACGGCGACGGAAAGCTCGTGCATCGCGGTGATCTATGCTCTGCTTGTGACGCTGTTCGTCTATCGCAGCCTGAGCTGGGGTGAGTTTGTTCACGCTGTGCTGGGTGCTGTGCGCACGACCTCGATGGTGTTGTTCATCATCGGTGCCGCAGCTTCGTTTGGTTGGCTAATGGCTTACCTGCGCGTTGCTCCGATCTTGACGGACTTGATCTCAAACATCACCCAAGACCCGCTCATGGTGCTGCTGCTGATCAACATCGTCTTGCTGCTGCTCGGCACCTTTATGGACATGGGTCCGCTGATCATCATCACCACACCGATCTTCCTACCGATGGTTACCGCCTTTGGTGTGAACCCGGTGCACTTCGGGGTGATCATGATCCTCAACCTAGGCATTGGCTTGAATACCCCGCCCCTTGGACCGGTGCAGTTTGTCGCGGCGGCGGTGGGCAAGATAACGGTCTGGGAAGCAATGAAGAGCATTTGGCCCTTCTATCTTGCTGGTCTGATTGTCTTGGGTCTCGTTACATACATCCCGGCGCTGTCGCTTTGGCTCCCAAGCCTGTTCCGGTGATGTCATGGCTTTGCAAGAAGCGGGCGCCGAGCGCGCCCGCAAACCCAAGCTTGCGTCAGTGGTCGCAGAGACATTGCGACAAAGAATTGGAGCCGGGGAGTTTGTTCCTGGCGCCAAGCTTCCCAGTGAAGCCAAGCTGACAAGTGTCTTTGGCGTTAGCCGCACAGTCATCCGTGAAGCCATTGCTGCTTTGGCCGCTGATGGGATCGTTGAACCTCGGCAGGGTGCAGGGCTCTACGTCATGGCCAACGCGGCCTCGACGTTCAGTGCCTTGGGTGGTGCCGGGACGCACAAAATCTCGGTCGCCCTCAACGTTCTTGAAGTGCGTATGGGGATCGAGATCGAGGCGGCTGGCTTGGCGGCGGTGCGCCGTAGCTCGAGCCAAGAAGCAGAGATGCGGGAAACGTTCAATGAGTTCGGGCGTCTTCTGGAGCAAGGGACCCCAACCGGGCGCACCGATTTCGCATTTCACCGATCCATCGCGTCGGCGACCAACAACCCTTTCTATCTTGAGGTGCTGGAGGCACTCGGTAGCCGAACCATACCCTGCGATGTTGCCTCTCCCTGGGGCACAGAGAGCGTACTGACTTACGACTATCAAGCCGGATTGCATGAAGAGCATCGCGCCATCCTGAACGCGATTTGCGACCAAAACGAAGACGCCGCGCGTGAGGCCATGCGCGACCACCTATCTCGCAGCCAGCAGCGCTATCGCCAGCGGTTGGACGAACAGAACTAAGTGAGGACTGTCATGAGCACTGAGTACGAAATTCGCTTTGCTATCGATCCGATTGCCGCATCGGTAATGGGCACTGAGGAGCTACGCGACGCCTTCTTGGTTGAAGACCTCTTCGAACCGGACACGGTGCGTTGGGTTTACACACACTATGATCGTATGGCCGTCGGTAGCGCGGTACCTGCTGGCGCTCCCCTGGCGCTCTTGCCCATCAAGCCGACAGGCACGGAACACTTCCTAGATCGCCGCGAGTTGATTGCCGTGAATATTGGTGCGCCAGGCACAATCGTCGTCGACGGCGAAAACCACGCGGTCGGGTCGCGCGACATGCTCTACATTGGCATGGGCAACAAAGACGTTCAGTTCGCGGGAGAGGGCGCAAAGTTCTATCTCCTCAGCGCACCAGCCCACGCGTCCTATCCGACAAAGCTGTTGCAGCAGTCCGGCGCAAAACGCTTGGAAGCAGGCGCTGCGGATACCGCCAATGAGCGGACAATCTTCCAATACGTCAATGCTGACAGTGTGAAGACCTGCCAGCTCGTCGTCGGTCTTACACAATTCGCGCCCGGCTCTGTGTGGAACACCATGCCCGCTCACGTGCATGACCGCCGAATGGAGGCCTATCTCTATTTCGACCTCAAGCCGGATGCTTTTGTCATTCACCTAATGGGTGAGCCAGAAGAAACCCGTCATCTCATCGTTCGCAACGAAGAGGCTGTTATCTCGCCGCCTTGGTCCATCCATTCCGGCGCAGGCACGGGCGCTTACACCTTCATCTGGGCGATGGCGGGCGACAATGTCGATTACACCGACATTGAAAAGGTAGAGATGGGAGATCTCTACTAATGGACCTGTCCGCGTTTAGCCTTTCGGGCAAGACCGTGATGGTGACTGGTGCCAACACCGGCATTGGTCAGGGCATTGCGCTCAGCATTGGCCGAGCGGGAGGCCGCGTTATTGGTGTTGGGCGTTCCAGCATGGATGAGACGGCGTCCATTATGGAGGCTCAGGGTTCGGGCTTCATCGCCGTTCAATCAGACCTAAGCTCTCCCAGTGCCGCGCAGGCTATGTTCGACGCAGTTTGGGCAGAGCATGGCCCAATCCATGGCTTGGTCAACAATGCCGGGATCATCAAGCGCGTTGATGCAGTCGACTTCTCTGAAGAGGACTGGGACAGCGTCATGGATGTAAATCTTAAGACGGTGTTTTTCCTCTGCCAGTCGCTGGGGCGCAAAGCCCTTGCCGAGGGGCGACAAGCGCGGATCGTCAATATCGCGTCGATGCTCAGCTATCAGGGCGGTATTCGCGTTGCCAGCTACACGGCATCCAAGTCAGGCGTGATGGGCATCACCAAGCTTTTGGCCAATGAGTGGGCGGCCAAGGGAATCAATGTGAATGCTATCGCGCCCGGTTATATCGAGACCAATAACACTGAAGCGCTGCGCAATGATCCGGACCGGTCGGCATCGATCTTGGGGCGTATTCCAGCAGGTCGCTGGGGCGTGTCGTCGGACATTGGCGATGCAGCGGTTTTTCTTTTGGCACCGGCTTCCAATTACATGCATGGGGCGACGATCCCCGTGGATGGCGGCTGGCTAGCGAGGTAACGACATGAGCCAACAAGCGTTTTTTGCTCAGCCAAACGCCAGTGAATGGATTGAATTGTCGCCCGGCAATACGCGGCGTGTGCTGATCCATACCCCGGAAATGATGCAGGTCGAATTCGGCTTCGATAAGGGGGCCGTCGGCGCATTGCATAGCCACCCGCATATTCAGGTGAGCTATGTCGCCGAAGGCTCCTTTGAGGTGACGATCGACGGCAAAACCGAGATCGTGGGGCAGGGGGGCAGCTTTATTGTGCCGTCCGGCTTGGTGCACGGCGTCGTCGCGCTTGAGAAGGGGCGGCTGGTTGATGTGTTCACGCCGCACCGCGCTGATTTTCTGTAAGCGATCAGCTGTGAACACTTGTGCCAAAACGATGGGTGAGACAGAGGACATGCGGTGCCGTACAGTGGCCGCAGATTCTTCCGTCCCCCCACAGGCTGGCCATGCTGCTTATTGCATTCTATATCGCCATTACCGCCGAAGCCATGACAGCGGCGCTCGCTGCGGGTCGTCGGAACATGGATTGGTTTGGCGTGTGCCTCATCGCCTGTGTCACCGCGCTTGGCGGGGGCAGCATGCGGGACGTTCTAATCGGCCACTATCCGCTCACCTGGGTCGCGAACCCTTATTTGCTGCTGTTGGTGTGTGGCGCGGCTTTGCTGACCATCCCATTGGCGCGCGTCGTCGATCGGCTGAAGTGGCCCTTCCTGGCACTCGACGCGTTCGGTCTGGTGGTGTTTTCGATCATTGGCTGCAACATTGCCATGGAACTCGATCTGCATCCGATGATCATCATCGTCTCGGGCATCATCACCGGGATCGTGGGCGGTATTCTGCGCGATGTGCTGTGCAACGATATTCCCTTGGTGTTCCAAGGCGAGCTTTATGCGACCGTTTCGCTGATCACGGGCGCGCTCTATTACGCCGGGCTCATGCTGAACTTCTCGCCGGATCTGACAGCGGCGGTCGCCATCGCGGTGGGCTTTACGCTGCGTATGCTGGCTTTGACCTTCAAGTGGGAAATGCCGCGCTTCGTCTACGACAGGCAAATGCGCAAGTAGCGCAGCGCAACCGAGCGACCAGCGCTCGTTCATTACCATCACATATCGAGCCAGATCCCCGCGCGCGGCAGCATCCGCACGCGGGTGTTTGTGCGCGCCTATCACATTCAAGAACAATCGAATTTATGGAGCTTTAAGTGCGACAGACATGGAGATGGTTTGGTCCGAAGGATTTGACCAGCATCGATGACATCACCCAAGCTGGCGCCGAAGGCGTGGTCAGTGCGCTGCACCACGTTCCCAATGGTGTCGTCTGGACGAAGGAAGAGATTGCCAAACGCCATTCGGAAATTTCTACGCGTAAGGACGGTTCTGCTTCCGGGCTCACTTGGGATGTGGTCGAAAGTCTTCCTGTTACCGAGGACATGAAAAAGCAGAAGGGCGATTGGCGGGAGCATATCGCCAATTACAAAATTTCGATGCGCAACCTCGCTGACAGCGGCATTGAGACGATTTGCTACAATTTCATGCCGGTTCTGGATTGGACGAGGACCGATCTGCGCTGGCAGGTTGCGCATGGCGGCTCCTGCATGCGTTTCGATATCGCCGATTTTGCCGCTTTTGATATTCATATCCTCAAGCGCCCTGGCGCACCGGCGGACTTCACAAATGCCATTGCCGATGAGGCAGGGCGGCGCTTTGAAGCGATGTCGGAAGACGACAAGAAGCAGCTCGCACGCAACGTCACCATGGGCCTGCCAGGCTCAACGGAGTCGATGTCGCTCGAAGACGTACAAGCGCACCTCAATGAATATGGTGCGATCAGTCGCGATCAGCTCCGCCAGCACTTTATCCACTTCCTTGAAGAAGTGGTGCCAACAGCGGAAGACCTCGGTTTACGGCTGTGCTGCCATCCTGATGATCCGCCGTTCGCTTTGCTCGGCTTGCCACGCATCATGTCGACGGCTGAGGACTACAAATACATTCTCGACGCGGTGGATAGCCCAGCGAATGGCATGACGTTCTGTACGGGGTCCCTAGGGGCGCGTCCTGACAATGATCTGCCAGCCATCGTTGAGCAATTCGCCGAAAAAATCCACTTCCTGCACCTGCGTAACGTCAAGCGTGACAATGACGACATCATGGGCTCGTTCTATGAGGCCGAGCATTTGGGGGGCGATACGGACATGGTTGCGGTTATCGCGGCTGTGATCAAGGAAGAGCGCCGCCGCAAGGCTGCGGGTCGCAAGGATTGGCAGATCCCGATGCGTCCGGATCATGGTCAGGATATTTTGGACGACCTCGGTCGCCGGGCGCAGCCGGGCTATCCCACTATTGGCCGGATGAAGGGCTTGGCGGAGCTGCGTGGCGTGTTCACCGCGCTTGAGCACGGAGCGTTCGGGCTAAAGTAAGCCGATAAGCGCTAGGAATAAGAAAGGGCTGGATCATCGATCCAGCCCTTTGTGTTTAGTCTTCGAGAAGGTAACCGCCAGCGCGGCTGGGGAGGACTTCCTTGCCTACGATCTTGGCGATGGACGCACCTGCTGGCACATACTTGGCCATGACGCGGGACAGCACAAAGCCATCTGCACTGGTGGTGATTGGCGTGCGGGCGATAAAGGCCTCGGGGCCGTCCATGGCGATGAGATCGGCGATCACGTCGCCCTTCTTGACTTCATCGCCCAGCTCGACGCGATAGGCGAGAAGGCCCGGGCGGTCTGTGCGCAGAACCTCTGTCGCTTCAAACGGCACGAAAGCGGGTGCTGGCGTAGCGGGATTAACAGTGTCGTTGATCAAGCCGCGATCACAGAAGAAGCCATAAAGACCATTAGCGTCCTTGCTACCGATGTGATCGAACACGTCGGCTTGGCCGCGATATTCGAGGGTCGCGGTTTCAGCGGCCATCGGGATCGGCAGGCCTGGATTGGCGGCCTGTGCCTTACGATAGAGGTTCGGGAGCACTTCGTCGAAAGAGCCGCCGCCGCTGTCTTCAGCGGTCAGCGTTGCCGCCACACCCATACGATCTGCCAAAGTCTGAAGGCCGGTCATCTCGGGCGAAGTGAAGATATGTTGGAGACTATCGTCATCGCAATGCAGGTCGAGCACGATGTCCGCGTCATGCGCGGACTTCATGACCAGAACCCGCAGCTTCTGGTTTGCGGTGAGTGGGATCTGGCTGTCGAGCCATTCACCAACTGCAGCACGCAAAGTTTTGACGTTCTCAGCGCCGCTCGTTCCGAGCTTGCCAGCGACGTTGTCCGCAATCGCCGGATAAAGGTCTGGCCAACGGCGGTTGAAGTTGATGCCACTGCCGAGATCATAGCGACCGATGTGACGGCGCAGGACGCGCGTGTCGAGACCGAGCGGATTGACCGACGGGAAAATTACAAAGCGTGCGTTGAGCTTTCCGTTGGCGTCAGCATCACGCAGCATGGGCAGCAGGTGATGGAGCGCCATGGTGCCGGGCTGTTCATCGGCATGCATGGCCGCTTGAAGATGCACCTTGGTCTCGGCGGTTTCAGGACCGACGGTGTACCAATAAAGCGTGGTTGAGTGGCCAGGCGCATCGCCGGCCACGACAGTGGAGTGCTGCTGGAAAGTCATGTTCTTAGCGGAACCATTTGGGCGCAAAACGAAGGCCCGGCTGGGAGGGGAGGTGGCGCATGAGGCGCTGATAAATCACGCCGAAGATGGCGAATATGACCAACGAGACAGCGAGGAAGATAACGGCTGCTGCCGAAAAATGTAGGAAGGCGTTGAAGTCGCGTTCGACAAAATCCTTGGCGGTGAGCATAAGCTCACGTTGACCGCTCAGCACCGGCACCGCGAAATAAACAATGGCTGTCGCGTGGAACAGGAACACCACTTCATTGGTATATGCGGGCCAAGCGAAGCGGATCATGTTTGGCCAGATAACGCGTCGGAACTGCTGCGAACGGCTCATCCCATAAGCCCGGGCGGCTTCAATCGCGCCCTTGGGAACAGCACGCAAAGCGCCGTAGAAAATCTCGGCGGTGTAGGCAGCGGTGTTGATGGTCAGGACCAGCGGCGCAATAAACAGCGGGTGTAGCACAAAACCGGAAATGCCCAAAGGACGCCAGACGCTCAAGTTCAGCGACAGCGCTAGAGAATAGAACATGAAGAACTGGATGAAGAGCGGCGAACCTCGGAAGGCGTAGATAAAGCCGCGCGACAAATGGTTGATCATCTTATTGGGCGAGGCTTTGCCAAGTGCGAGAAGCACCGCGAACCCGAAGCCAAGTGGGATCGATGCGGCAGCAAAGTACAGATTGTACAATACAGCCGGGGCCATCACGATCACGTCGTCGATGAATTCCTGGATCATGCTGCCACCTCGCTAAGAATCCCACGACCAGCCTTGCGCATAATCGCTTCAAACACGCGTTCGGAAACCCATGTGACCAGGATGTAGAAGAGGAAGAGGACGAGGTAATACCGCCAGCGCCAATCGTCGTGGACTAACCCTACAGCGGGTAGGAAATTTGGCGCACCCAAACGATCAGCCCAGAGCACGATATCGGCAATCTGCAGGAGCGAGAGCAGCGAGGTTGCTTTGACGAGCAACAGCCAGACGTTCGAGAGACCGGGCAGGGCATAGACCCACATCTGGCGGACATGCACGCGCCACAACACCTGGCTTGAGGACATGCCAAAGGCACGCGCCGCTTCAAGCTGGCCATGGGGCACGGAGCGCATCGCCCCGTGAATGACGTTGGTCGCGAACGCACCATAGACGAGGCCAAGGGAAACGCTAGCGAGCAGCAGGTATTCGGTGGTGCCCAGGAACCAGTTAGCTTCCTTACACGGAGGCCAAGGTGCGTTCTGTGCGGCGATCATGTCGGCGCTACACACTTGGGTCGAGATGAACCACTCTACGCCCTGCTCGAAGGCGAGCGGGAAGAAGAGGAAAAAGAGGATGTCTGGGACGCCGCGAACGATAGCGGAGTAGGTGGACCCGATCAGACGGAGCGGTAGAAAGCGCGAGCTTTTCAGCGTCGCGCCAGTTAGCCCGAAGACAACAGCAAGCGCCCCACCGAGCAGGGCTGCAATAACGGTAAACTGAAAGCTGGCGTACCAGGTCATGTGCTTACCGTTGGTGAGGTAGGCGACCCAGAATGCAAAGTCTTCGAACATATGGGAATCTCTAAAAGGCCTTTCCCGATGGCGGGAAAGGCCGATGTTGGGCTTTAAGCCTTATTCAGCGAAATATGGGCCGTGGCCTTCAAACCACTTCGCAATGATGGTGTCGACGGTGCCGTTCTTCTTCAGAGCGGTGATCGCGTCATCAACCTTGGTCTTGATTTCGGAATCCTTGCGGACGCCAGCGCCAACGCCGCCACCGATGAGCACGTTTTCGCCCTTGAATTCGATCGCGCCGCCAGAAGCTGCAACGACTGGTTCAAGATAAGCGCCGTCGGCGAGGATGGTGTCGATGTTGCCTGCAGCAAGATCGGCCATCGCCTGGTCGGCGGTCGCGAAGGTGATGATGGTGTTGTTGGCGGCGTGGTGTTCTTCGGCATAGCCAGCCTGAATGGTGCCGCCCTGAACGCCAACGCGGGCGCCGGAGAGGTTGGCATAATCAAGCTCGGTCGCTGCCATAGCAACATACTTGGAAGGATCTGGTGGGAAGTAGTTTTGGGTGAAGTCGATCGTCTTGAGACGCTCTTCAGTGATCGACATGCCAGCCATGATCAGGTCGTAGTTGCCAGCGAGCAGGTTCGGGATGATCGAATCCCAGTCGTTCAGGATCCACTCGCAGGTGAGACCTGCTTCAGCGCAGATTGCATTGCCCAGCTCGATTTCAAAACCGGCAGCATTGCCGTTGTCATCGAGGAAGTTCCAAGGTGCATATGCACCTTCAGTTGCGATACGGACGGTTTCCTGTGCGGAGACCGCGCCGGTCAGCGCAAGTGCGGCAACGGCGGCAAACATAATTTTCTTCATAACGCTCTCTCCTATAATTCTTGGTTTTTGCCTTAAGGCCAATCCTCGTCAGTCGTGGTTCGCTGCGTTGAGGAATTGTTTAAGACGCGCCGACTTGGTTGCACCAAACACCTGATCAGGTGTTCCCTCTTCCTCGATAAGCCCTTGATGCAGGAAGATAACATGGTCGGAAACCGACCGCGCAAAATCCATATCGTGGGTCACAAGGATCATGGTGCGCCCCTCGTCAGCGAGAAGCTTGATCACGCGTAGCACTTCAACACCCAACTCCGGATCGAGAGCCGAGGTAGGTTCGTCAAACAGCATGACGCGCGGGTTGATGCACAGTGCGCGCGCAATTGCAGCGCGTTGTTGCTGGCCGCCCGATAGCTGGGATGGATAAGCGTCCGCCTTCGCACCGATGCCGACCTTGTCGAGCATGGCGCGAGCCTCTGCTTCCACCTCGGCGCGCTGGCGCTTTTGAACGATCAATGGGGCTTCCATGACGTTCTCAAGAACAGTCATGTGCGCCCAGAGATTGAAGGACTGGAACACCATGCCCAGTTCCGAGCGGATGCGACGGATCTGATTTTCATCGCCGATACGGCGCGCATGGCCGTTGCCCACCAGTGAAATGACTTCACCACCAATGGCAACGTCACCTTGATTGGGCACTTCAAGCATATTGATGCAGCGCAGTAGCGTCGATTTGCCAGAGCCGGACGAGCCGATCAACGAGATGACCTGACCTTCATTCGCGGTGAACGAAACGCCTTTTAAGACCTCAAGCTCACCAAAGGACTTATGGATATTCCGCAGTTCGACAACGGCATTTGCCCCGTTCACAACGGGTTCGGCTTGACTCATACTGACCTTAGCCCTCGAAAGAGCCTTCCTGCTGACCGGTGATCGCTATTTTTGAGGCACGCAATCTTGACCATTTGGTAGAAAACCAGAAGTCGGTGAGATAGCAAGTGAAAAAGGGTTCTTTACCCAAAGAGGGTGTAAGATCGGGGGTAGCGTTGTTCTTCCTGCTATCGAAGATTTTTTGGCTCATCGCTCAGCCATTAAGCATTATTTTGATACTCTTAGTCGCAGCGATGATCGGCACCTTCTTCCGCAAGCGACGTATGGCCATCAGCTTTATCGCCTCGGCGATTGTCTTCACACTGCTTGCAGGTTTCTCCAACTTTGGCGCGGTTTTAATTGCGCCGCTGGAAAATAGATTCGAGCGTGCGGTGCTTCCGGACGGCCTCGATACAATTCTTGTTTTGGGTGGCTCAACCTATGGGCGGATCAGCGCGGCGCGCGGCGTTACGGAGCTGAATAGCGCTGGGGATCGGTTTATGGAAGCTGTAACCCTGGCACAGCGTTTCCCTCAGGCTAAGATTGTCTTTAGCGGCGGGTCCGGGTTGCTAGTGCCCGAGATCGAGACGGAGGCGGAATCGGCTGAACGTCTCTTTGTTCAGCTCGGAATTGATCGATCGCGGCTCGTTTTGGAAGGACGGTCTCGGAATACGGCGGAGAACGCAGCGTTCACGGCAAACGTCCTTAAGGACAGCCGGAACATTGCGCTGGTGACGTCAGCTTTTCACATGCCGCGATCTGTCGGGCTATTTCGGGCGCAAGGCGTAGAGGTGTTTGCTTGGCCAACCGACTACCAAGGCTCGGGCAATGAGCGTTTTGGGTTGAACCTCGACGATCCTGCTCTCAACCTTGAAGTGCTTACCGTTGCCATGCGCGAATGGATTGGCCTTGTGGCTTACAAGCTTACCGGCAGAATTGGGGATATCCTGCCTGCCCCAAGGCAATAAAAAAAGCGGTGCCGGAGCACCGCTTTCTGAAATTAGGTTTTACGGCGCATCAGGCCAATGACCAGCGATATGACGAGGAAGGCCAAGAACAGGAAGAACAGAATCTGCGCGATGCCCGCAGAGGCGCCTGCAATGCCGCCGAAGCCGAGCACGCCAGCGATAAGAGCGATAACGAGGAATACGAGAGCGTAGTACAGCATCTCAATCTCCAAAGTTTGAATTGAAATATAAACTGTTCCGCCGCCCTTCGAGTTCCGTTCGACAAAGAAAAAGGCCGGTATGAACCGGCATTCTGCTTTAGATTTGATTTTGCAGTTTATGCTGCCGCCCGGGAACCTTCGTCAAAGAATAGGGCCTGACTGATCAACGCCTTGACCATGTCTGGGTTGAACGGCTTGGTGACGAGGAAGGTTGGCTCCGGACGTTCACCTGTGAGCAGTCGTTCGGGAAAGGCTGTGATGAAGATGACCGGCACAGACGCAGCGTTGAGAATGTCGTTTACCGCATCAATGCCCGAGCTTCCGTCAGCAAGCTGAATGTCGGCGAGGATCATGCGTGGCTTGGTGTCATTGAACATCGCCACAGCTTCTTTGTGGGTGCGGGCAATGCTGACGACCTTATGGCCGAGGCTTTCGACCATCTGCTCAATGTCCATTGCGATGAGCGGTTCATCTTCAATGATCATAATTTCGGTCGCGACCTGACGGGAGATGTCGGTCGAGGCTTCGCGCAGGAGAACTGTGAACTCTTCAGCGCTTACATCCAGAATTTCTGCAGCCTGATCATTGGTGAAACCTTCGACTGCAACCAGCAAAAATGCCTGGCGCGGGCGCGGGGCCAAATTGGCAAGATTAGACGCCGCACGCTGCTCCCAAATGAAACTGGAAACAGGCGATGGGATCGTAATGGCAGAGGAGGAGAACAAGGCGGAGAAGAGTTTGTAGATCGCTATGCGATCGCTAGACGCTTCTGGGAATAGGCTAATATCGGCAATTAGAGTTTCTAGAGTAGCGGCGACATAGGCGTCGCCAGAAGTTTGTGAGCCAGTCACTGCGCGCGAAAAACGACGGAGGTAGGGCAGGTGCGGCGCAATCCGCATAGATAGTGACATAGAAAATAGCTCCCCAGTGACGCTCGTGCAATCTTGCACTTTATCCTTAACGACCATGATAAAGGAAAGTTCCGATGTACTGGAACTTTTGCCCTATGTGTGCATTGGTAACTGTTAAATAGAGTAGTGCAAGACTGAACGGTCGGGTGAATGACAAAGGATAATCGTGTGACTCAGCCGAACATGCGAAAGCATGAGGGGCGGGTAGACGACGGGTTGGGGCCGAATTCCGATATTGGTTCGCGTTTGCGTGCTCTTTATGGAGCAGTGCAGGACGAGGGGGTTCCTGACCAACTTCTAGATTTACTAGAAAAACTGGATGAGGCCGAAAGGGCTCAAGCTGCTAGTGCCCAAACGGGTGGGGAGTAACCTCATGGCAGCCGAGACTCCCTCGTTTAAGAGAGAAATGCTGGCGACCTTGCCTAGTCTTCGCGCGTTTGCTGTGTCTTTGACCGGCAAGCACGACAAGGCTGATGACCTGGTGCAGGATACCGTTATGAAAGCGTGGGCGAAGCAGTCCAGCTTTGAGATGGGCACCAATATCAAGGCATGGCTTTTCACCATTCTTCGCAATGAATTCTATAGCCAGATGCGCAAGCGCGGCCGCGAGGTGCAAGATAGCGACGGTGCTTTTACCGAACGACTATCTGTGCATCCCTCGCAGTATGGCTCCATGGATCTTGAGGATTTCAAGAAGGCATTGGCGCAGCTGCCAGATGATCAGCGTGAAGCTGTTATTCTGATCGGCGCTTCGGGCTTCTCCTACGAAGAAGCGGCAGCCATCTGTGATTGCGCGGTGGGAACCATGAAGAGCCGGGTCTCCAGAGCGCGGTCGCGCCTCACTGATATTCTCAAAGTCAGCGGCGAGTCTGACTATGGTCCGGATGCTGTTTCAGCGCAGGTGACATCAGGAAACCACTCGTTCTAGGGGTGAGTGAGGCACCTATTGCCATCTCTCTCGCCCTGAGCCTCAATACTGCCATTGATGTGATGCAAGGCCGTCTTGATGTCGGCCTTGAGCGGGGCAGTGGAGTTGAATATCGGATCGGGGCCTTTGACGATGGAAACCAAGTCGGCAGAGACGAGACCCATGTTGCGCCCGCAAATGCGCAGGGTCGCTATTTGGTCGTCTTTGGCCTTGGTGTGCTTGGGCGTTGTGACGTCACTGCTTTTGCTGCGTGGCTTCGAACGTCAGCTTGAAGATGTCACCAAGACCTTCGCTGTGCGGACATCTGCTAGCCAATTGAGCCAATCGCTTGTTGAGGCGGAAGCGAACCAGCGTGGCTATCTGCTGACCGGCGATGAGCAATTTTATCAGGCTTATCAATCCGCTATCGCTGGCATCAGTGACGATGCCGACACTCTACTGACCATGACAGAAGACGACCGCGCCCAACACGCGCGGCTTGAAGGCATTACAGGTTCTTTCGTGGGTAAGCTCGCCGAGATGCAGCGGGTTGTCGAACTCGCGCGGCTGAATGAAGGCGGGCAAGCGCTCAATCTCTTGGAGACTGGGCTCGGTGCGCGGTTGATGAGTGAAGTCACTCAGACGCTGGCGGACTTTGTGGCCGAAGAAGACGAAAAGCTCGCGCAGAGAAACGAGGCGATCCGTCAGACAAGAAGCCTATCCGCCTTCGCGATGATTGCCGCAGTGTTCGCCTCCGTGGTGTTGGCCTATTCGCTACTGGCGCGCACGCAGCGCCAGGTGAGCCTTTTGGCGATGGAGCGGCATGGCCTGAAATCGCAGAACGAATTGCTCGAATCCGAGGTTGCTGAACGAACAAAGGTTATCGAAGAGGCGAAAACCCTTGCTGAAAAGGAACGGGAACGCGTCGAGACGCTTCTGCAGGATATGAACCATCGTATCGGCAATTCCTTGGCAACGGTCTCGTCTCTCCTCGCTTTGCAGGCAATGCGCTCTAACTCCGACAAGGTGAAGACTGCGCTTGAGGCAGCGCGTCAACGCGTCCATGCCATCGCTTCCGCGCATAGGCGGTTGCGACTGGGTGACGATCTTGAAACCACGAGTGCGGCTGAGTTTTTGGGTGCTGTTGTCGAGGATATCGCCGACACCCAAGCGGACAGTGGGCGTGTCAGCATTTCCGCTGAGATCGAACCCATCGAGGTTGGTGCGCGAGATGCAACGACCTTGGGTATTCTCGTGGGCGAATTGATTACCAATGCGCTCAAGCATGCGTTTCCCAATGGCCAGAACGGGGCCATCATCGTCAAGCTTTACAAGGGTGATGATGGGATTGCCGTTCTTGACGTCGAGGACGATGGGGCGGGGCTGCAGAATGAAACGAGCGATGAGGGGCTTGGGTCGGTTATCGTCAAGCAGCTCTCCAATCAGTTTGGCGGGGAACCGAAGTACATACGCCGCGATACCGGTGGTCTAACCGTGCGTATAACCATGCCGCAGCTGGGGCAGTTGCTCCACGGTCACGAGGCCTAGATTGCGCTTCCGCATGATCCTCAATCGGGATGGTGGAACGATGAAAACCACAAATCTTGACGCTTTCACCGCGCTGGCGACGACCAGTTTTGAGGCGGAAGGGCACAAGCTTGAGTGTGTGCAGGTCCGTGGCAATGAGGTCGAGGCAGCATTGCAGGCGGCCGCGGAGGATGATGGGGTGGACGGCATTATAGCCGGTGGTGGCGATGGAACGATCTCTGTCGCCGCAGCTGTGGCCTACCACTGCGGCAAGCCGCTGGGTGTTCTGCCAGCGGGGACAATGAACATGTTCGCGCGCGCCATAGGTGGGCCGATGGACCTGACGGCGGCGATTAGCGCTTTGGCTGCGGGGCGCATAGCCCATGTCGACGTCGCAACGGCCAATGGCCGACCGTTCGTCTTTCAGTTTGGTGTCGGCGTTCATGCACGGCTGGTGCGGATCCGTAATTCGATGACTTATCATGGCCGGATCGGCAAAATGCTGGCGAGCCTGCGCGCGGTGTTTTCGTCAATGGTGAACCCGCCGCGCTTTGCGGTCGAAATCGAAACGGCGCAGGGCTTGGTGTCTCAGCATAGCTCTGGCCTGGCGGTATCCAACAACCCGGTTGGTGCCGGTGGACTGCCCGTGGCAGCGCGGCTCGATAGCGGCAAGCTCGGCGTCTACGTGGCTGGTGCACTGACATCCAATGCGCTGTTGGGTCTCGTTAAAGATATCGTGACCGGCCAATGGCGGGACAACCCATCGGTCACCGAGATCGAGGCGCGCAAGGTCGTGCTCACTTTTCCCAAGCGCAAACGCGGCGCTTTCGCCGTGATCGATGGGGAATTGATACCGCTGGAGGAGAGGGTGGTGCTCGAATTGAAACCACTGTCACTGGCAATTGTTCAGCCAGCAACAGTGGTTTGAGACGGTTACTCTCGGTTCCGGAGCAGAGCTAGGGCACCGATAATAGCAGCAGGCAGTGCAAGCTTAGCCGCCATTGGTGCGCGCAGGATCATCGGAACAGCAGTGAGCGCTGCTGTGGTGATGAAGGCGCCGGTTTCACTGGACCGACGACGCTGAGCGACCTTGCGCTTTTGTTGGTTCTTTCCAATCTGAGCGCCGAGGAATAGCGCCACTGCAAGCAAGACAAATAGGCCAGCGAGCAGGAGCGCGGCGATCACCGGGCTAAAAAGATCAGCAAGTGCCAGATAGGCAGCGACAAGCAGGAAGACGATGGCAATGGTAGAGAACAAGCCCAGCAGGCCATAGACGATTGCTGCCGCCTTTGCCTTGTCGGCAATGTTCTCTACCTCTAAGCCGAGTAGCGCCGCGAGGGGCGCTATCAGACCCATAAGGCTTACCGTGTCAGAAGGGCGAGGACGAAACCAATACCCACTGCAGTCGCAACCGAAGTCAGTGGCTTTTCACGAATGGTGTCCTTGAGCTGCTTTTCATACTGCTCTGCCTGACCCTGGGCCTCGCCGATCAGGTCCTGACCCTTGGCCTTGAGGTGTTCAAGTTCATTGGCCGCAGCGTCTTTAACTTCGTTCAGCTTGCCCTTGGCCTCTTCGGTCTTGCTGTTTGCGAGTTTTCCAACAGTGTCCGTGATCGACTTAATGTCTTCGCGCAGTTGTGAAATCTGAAGCTCCAGTTCTGCTTCGCGCGTTGTGCTTTTCGCCTTGGCTGCTGCGGTGGTGACGTCTGAACTTGCCATAAATAATACTCCCCTATGTGTGTGTACTAAACGCGAATGCTGGGTCTGAGTTCCGAAGGGGCCAATAAAGAATGATCCCGGCAAGACCGTTAGGTCGCCGGGATCATGGGCAAGACGGGCGGGGGCAATGCCGTCTTGCAACGGGCGGGCTCAAAGAGCCTGAGGGAAGTCTGCCCGTTTTTGGGTGTTCTTATCTAAATTCGTCCCATCAGCAGCAGGATGATCACGACGACCAAAATTACGCCCAGAATGCCGGACGGGAAATAGCCAAAGTTACGCGAGTAGCCCCAATTGGGCAGTGCGCCGACCAGAAGCAAGATGAGAATAATAAGAAGTATGGTGCCTAGTGTCATAAGACCTCCTAAGTGGCGCGAACGCAGCTCTGACCCTAGAGTAGCGCGACCAGCAAAATCGCGGCGACGACTAGGATGAGCGACGCCGGAAGAAGCGCGAAGGCAACGCTTTCAAGGCGGGATGGTTTCTCCGAAATATCGGAAGACCAGACTGCAGTGGTGCGACCAGCATCTTCGAGGGATTTGAGTTCGATATTCTGCATGATCGTATCTCCATAAACCGGCTTGGGGGGTACAAGACGGCTGCAGTCATCGGGGCTGCAGGGAGAACGAGACATAGCGAAATTAGTTCCGCTAATGTTTCCAGCGCATTGTCCTTATGCGTAGGCATCTAGCTCGGCGCGATGCGCGAGCATTTTCAAGAAGATATCGTAGTCGCGAGAAAAAGCGGTTTCGTCGTTGCGGTGGGGTGTGTGGGCGGTGCCGGCTTGGTGCATCGCAATGGTCGCTTGCGCCAGGCCATCATATAGCCCAGCGGCATTCGCGGCGGCCATCGCCATGCCCAGGAGCGTTGCGTCTGGAGTGTTGGGCTCGATCACTGTGCAGCCGGTCGCCTCAGCGTAAAGCTCCATCAATAGTGAATTTTTGGTGTGACCGCCGATGACGTGGATCGTTTCAATCGCATAGGGGCCGGTGTTGATGGCGTCGAGAATGTGGCGAATGCCTAGGGCTATTCCAACACATGTCCGCCAGTAGAGGCGGCAAAGGCTATCAAAGTCACTATCGAGGGTAAGCCCAGAAATGACGCCCAAAGCATTTGGGTTTGCTAGGGGTGAGCGATTGCCATGGAAATCGGGGACGACATGAAGGCGCTTGGCGAAATCGACACCCTCGATGGCGCGCAACTGCTGAACGCGATCAATAATGTCGCGATGACGCTCGGCTGTGGGGTCGCCGCCCGCAGCGTGCCAATGGACAATGTGATCGAGCAGGGCGCCGGAGGCCGATTGCCCACCTTCCATTTGCCAATAGCCGCCTAGGATTGTCCCATGATGAGGCCCCCAAACGCCCGGGGTGGGCGCGAAGTCGGGTGCCATGGTCATCACGCAACTTGAGGTGCCCGCAATTAGGGCGCAGTGGCGATTGAGGTCGAGTGGGGTACTGGTCAGCGGGCCAAGAGTGGCCAGCGCGCCTGAATAGGCATCAACGACGCCTGCGCCGACGTGGCATTTCGTGGTTAAGCCGAGCTCCGTCGCGGCCTTAGAGGTCAAGGGGCCCAGATCGCCCCCGACAGGGGTAGGATGCGGCGGGATGCTGGTGCGATCGACGATATCCTCGAGGCCGATTTGTTCAAAAAAGTCGTGCTGCCAGCCCGCGCCATCTCCGGATTGATAGGTCCATTTGGTGGCAAGGGTGCAGAGCGAGCGCTGATTTGAGCCAGTGGCCTTCCAAGAGAGAAAGTCTGCCAAATCAAAGATCTGTTTGGCGCGTGACCAAGATTGGGGCAGGTGACGCTTGAGCCACATCAGCTTCGGTACTTCCATTTCCGGCGACATCACGCCGCCGATGGAGGAGAGCACGCGGTGGCCCGTGCGGGTGCATTCTTCAGCCTCGGCAATGGCGCGATGGTCGAGCCAGACAATAGTATCCCAACGCGCGTTGCCATCAGGGGAAACCGTAACTGGCACGCCGTCTGCATCCCGGACGACCAGCGAACAGGTGGCATCGAAAGCGATGCCGACGACTGCGGCAGGATCGGCTTTGGCGTGATTGAGAATTGCCCTCACGGCCTGGCAGACAGAGGACCAAATTTCTTCGCTATCATGTTCTGCGTGATGGGCATCTGAGCGCCGCATCGAGATGGGGACTTCGTGGCGCGATAAAAGCTTGCCTGCTTTGTCGAAAAGCCCGGCGCGGGCGCTGCCTGTGCCGACATCGACGCCAATCAGAAGATCCTGTGACACGCCTTACCCTCCGCTCCATCCGGCGCGGACCATAGCCCACGATAGGGTGTGGGGCTAGGCAGGAGCGTTAGCGCAGAGTTTGAGAAATCTTCTGTCGCTCAGAGGCTTATCGGGGCAGGTCGGTCTGGGTGGGGCGTAGATTGGTCATGCTGGCAAGCGCGGCGCGGATGTCGGATTCGGTGTCCTTGAGATGGACACGCATGGCTTCACCGGCCGCGCGCCCGTTGCCGGATCGAATGGCGTCGAGAATGAGCTGGTGGGCATTTATCGTGTCTTGGATCGTGTGGCCGCGCGCGGCCTGGCCGTGACGGCTGATGCGAACGCCATTGCGCAGGGGACCGGACATGGCCTCGAACAGATAGCCTAAAACGCGATTGCCACTGGCGAGGGCAATGGCCTCGTGAAAGGCAATGTCCGCGTTATGAAAATCGGCTTCTGCGTCCGGACTGTCGGAGGCGGCAGACTGGCGCATGCGCTCCAAAGTGGTTTCGATTGCGGTCAGCCCGGCGCGGTTGACGCGCTTGGCAGCAAGAGTGGCGGATTGCATTTCTAGCGAGAAACGCACCTCGACGAGGTCGAAAAGCCCCTTGCTATCATTGTGCAATATGGCTGTGAGGAAATCAGCGAAGACCGAACCATCTGGCTCGCGCACAACCGCGCGCCGTCCTCGCGCCAAGTCCAGCAGGCCGCGACCAGCCAGGAGTTTGACGGCCTCGCGGATGGTGAGGCGCGACACGCCATAACGTGTTGCTAACTCGGCTTCGCTGGGCAGGCTCGCGCCGGGCGCCATCTGTGTCAGGATCATGTCTGCCAGATCGCGAGCGACCGAATCTGCGGCGCTGATAGTGCCATCGCTGGATAAGGGTGATGGCTCATTACTATCAAACATATCAGATACCTTTGATGTGTTTTACATCCTCACTACCGTATAATTTGACTAGGTCCGCGGCAGAGCCCGGACGTTAGTCTGAGAATTTTTTCTGATCAAGCAAGCAGTCCAATTTTCTTCTGGGTTCGAAAAAATATTCTGAAGCACGTGTGGGGACTTTACAGAAGCTATCAGATTGCACTAGCTTTTCGGCCATGAGCAGGGGAGGGCTCAACAGGCGCATGTCGCCTGCACCGGAGGAATTCATTGGCACCGTGGTTTGCGTTGGACGCAGGCCCCCGTTTGCGCGCTGACTGGCGCGCGAGATGCTTTTGCATGGCGAGGAGCCGGCAAAGCTGCGCCAGAAATCATCCGGCTCCTAAGTCGTGACCATAAACAGTCATCTCGAAAATTAGGGAGTCGAGACGTGAAGGTTCGTAACTCAATTCTGGCACTCGTTGGTGCTGCTGTTCTGTCGACCACTGCGCTGTCGGGCGTTTTCGCTCAGGACAAGGGCTCGGTTGGTATCGCTATGCCGACCCAGTCGTCTTTGCGCTGGATCTCGGACGGCAATGAACTCAAGGGTGCGCTTGAAGGCATGGGCTACACCGTCGATCTGCAGTACGCAGAAGACGATATCCCGAACCAGCTCGCGCAGATCGAAAACATGGTCACCAAGGGCGTCGACGCTCTGGTTATCGCTTCGATCGACGGCACCACGCTTTCCGCTGTTCTGCAGCAGGCTGCTGATCAGGGCGTCAAGGTTGTTGCCTATGACCGTCTGATCCGCGAAAGCGGCAATGTCGACTACTACACCACTTTCGACAACTTCCAGGTTGGTGTTTTGCAGGCAAACAGCCTAGTAAAGGGCCTCGAAGAACGCTTTGCAGACCAGAAGCCTTGGAACGTTGAACTGTTCGGCGGCTCGCCAGACGACAACAACGCCTTCTTCTTCTACGACGGCGCCATGTCTGTTCTGCAGCCACTGATCGACAGCGGTGACGTTGTCGTAAAGTCCGGCCAGCAGGGCATGGACGTTGTTGGTACCCTGCGTTGGGACGGTGCTGTTGCACAGGCTCGCATGGACAACATCCTGTCGGCCAACTACTCCGATGGCTCGATCGTACACGGTGTTCTGGCACCATACGATGGTCTGTCGCGCGGTATCATCTCCTCGCTCCGTGGCGTTGGTTATGGCTCTGGCGACCTGAAGTGGCCAATCGTTACCGGTCAGGACGCTGAAGTTCCTTCGGTTAAGGCGATCATCGCTGGCGAACAGTACTCGACCATCTTCAAGGACACCCGCGAACTGGCTCAGTACACCGCGCAGCTCCTCGACACCGTTATCGGTGGCAGCGAGCCAACCGGCCTCGACACCACCACCTATGACAACGGCGTCAAGGTTGTGCCTTCGATCCTGCTGACCCCATACGAAGTTGACGCGAACAACTACGAAGAACGCGTTATCGCTTCCGGTTACATCAAGGCCGAAGAACTCCAGTAAGCTTTAAACGGATGGAAAGGCCCGGCGTTGTCCGGGCCTTTTCGATCCTTGTGAGCGAGCGAAGAGAGGCGGAGCCTTAGGGCCCCGCCATATGACTTGGGACAGCACTGGCGTCTGGCGGGGCGCTGTGGCTCTAAATCATAGGGTCAGCATGACCAAAACTATTCTGGAGATGCGCAGCATCACCAAGACATTCCCGGGTGTGAAGGCGCTACAGGACGTCAATCTGGACGTTCGTGAAGGCGAAATTCACGCCATCTGCGGGGAAAATGGGGCCGGTAAATCCACCCTGATGAAGGTTTTGAGCGGGGTCTATCCGCATGGCTCATACGAAGGCCAGATCGTTTATCAGGGACAGGAACAGCAATTCCGGTCCATCCGCGACAGCGAACACAAGGGCATTGTGATCATTCACCAAGAGCTTGCTCTGGTGCCGCTTCTGTCCATCGCAGAGAATATTTTCCTCGGCAATGAAGTGGCCAAGAGCGGCGTTATCGATTGGGATGAAACCCGCGATGGCGCGCGTAAACTGCTTGGCATGGTCGGCCTATCGGAAGACCCAGACACGCTGATCACCAATATCGGCGTAGGTAAGCAGCAGCTGGTGGAAATTGCCAAGGCCCTGTCCAAGCGCGTGCAGCTTCTTATCCTTGACGAGCCGACAGCGTCGCTCTCGGAAAAAGACAGCCAGGCGCTGCTCGATCTGCTGCTGGAATTCAAAAAGCAGAACATCACCTCCATTATCATCAGCCATAAACTCAATGAGATTTCGCGCGTGGCGGACCGGGTAACGGTTATTCGCGACGGCAAGACCATCGAGACGATGGATACGCAGGATATTACCGAGGACCGGATCATCACCTCCATGGTGGGCCGCTCCCTTGAAGATCGCTATCCGGCCCGGCAGACCCATGCTGGTGAGGTTATTCTCGAAGTTAAAAACTGGAATGCCTACCACCCACAGCATCGGGATCGGCACGTTATCAAGGACGTCAACATCACTCTGCGCAAGGGTGAGGTCGTTGGTATTGCAGGCTTGATGGGTTCGGGCCGTACCGAATTTGCCATGAGCCTCTTTGGTAAGTCCTGGGGGCAGAAAATCTCCGGGCAAGTGACCAAGAACGGCCAGCCCATTGATATTTCGACCGTTGGTCGCGCGATTGCTAGCGGCATCGCCTATGCCACGGAAGACCGCAAAACCTATGGTCTCAACCTCATCGACCATATCAAAAACAACACCACGATTGCCAATTTGGCGGGCGTTTCTCGCCTCGGGGTGATTGACGATCTGGCCGAGCTGGACGCGGCCAATGACTATCGCAAGAAAACCAATATCCGCTCTTCGAGCGTCTATCAGGTGACGGGTAATCTTTCTGGCGGCAACCAGCAGAAGGTTGTGCTGTCCAAATGGCTGTTCGCCAATCCAGACGTGTTGATTTTGGATGAGCCGACCCGCGGCATCGACGTGGGCGCGAAATATGAAATCTACACCATTATCAACCAGCTGGCGTCACAGGGGAAAGCTATCCTCGTGATTTCTTCGGAAATGCCCGAACTGCTGGGGATCACGGACCGCCTCTACGTGATGAATGAAGGCCGCATCGTTGGCGAAATGCCGACCAGCGAAGCCAGCCAAGAAAAGATCATGCGCTCTATCGTGCGCGCCGAAGGAAAAGCATCATGACCACAGACACCGCACCAACTGGAGCTGCAGCGCCTGCACAGGGCCAAGAGCTGACCCTTGTCGGAGCATTGAAGGCCAATATGCGGGACTACGGCCTGCTGCTGGCGCTGATCCTGATCATGCTTTTCTTCCAATATTTCACCAATGGCGTGCTGTTTAAGCCGGTGAATTTGACCAATATTATCCTGCAGAACAGCTATATCATCGTGATGGCGCTGGGCATGCTGCTGGTGATCGTCGCGGGCCATATCGACCTTTCGGTCGGCTCAGTCTCAGGCTTTGTCGGGGCTTTGGCGGCGATGCTGATGGTGGGGTGGAAGTTCCCGCCAGAGCTGGCATTCCTTGCGAACCCGATTGTGGCCGGGGCGATCTGTCTGGTCGTGGGCGCCGCTATCGGCGCGGCACAGGGCTATATTATCGCCTATCACCGCGTTCCGGCATTTATCGTGACGCTGGCGGGCATGCTGATCTTTAAGGGCCTGTCGCTGGCCATTCTCGCGGGTAAGTCGGTTGGTCCGTTCCCTGCAGAATTCCAGATGCTGTCGGCCGGTTTTATCCCTGATCTTATCGGCCCTTTGACCACGCCATTTATCGCCGAGAACGGCAAGCCGGTTGTGCTTCACACCACCACTATGGTGATCGCGATCGTGGCGATTGTGGCGATGATGTTCTTCAGCCTGCGTACGCGGTCGCGTCGCATTGCGCGCGGCTATGTGGTTGAACCCTTTAGCCTCTTCATCATCAAGAATGTGGTGATCGCGGCGCTGGTGCTGTTCTTCGCCTATATGCTGGCGTCCTATCGCGGCCTGCCAAACGTGCTCGTCGTTATGGGTATCCTGATCGCGGGCTTTGTGTTCCTGACCAAGAAGTTGACCTTTGGTCGTCGCATTTATGCGATTGGCGGCAACCTCAAAGCCGCAGCGCTTTCGGGCATCAAGACCGAACGCACCACCTTCTACATCTTTGCAATCATGGGTGCTTTGGCGGCTCTGGCCGGGATGATCTATGCGGCGCGCCTCAACTCGGCGACGCCGAAGGCGGGGCAGGGGCTGGAGCTCGACGTGATCGCCGCGGTGTTCATCGGCGGCGCTTCGGCGCTGGGCGGTGTCGGTCAGGTGGCGGGTGCGGTGATCGGTGCTTTCATCATGGGTGTGATGAATAACGGCATGTCGATCATGGGCGTGAACATCGATTGGCAGCAGATGATCAAGGGCGTCGTGCTGCTCGCAGCGGTGTTCTTCGATCTCTACAACAAGAACCGCTCGGCCTGATTTTAGCTGGCCGCGAAGCGTTAGAAACCGGGGCGAGAGTCCCGGTTTTTTGTTGAGTTTTTGGCTGTGGCGTCCATTGGCCCCGATGTGGCTTTTGGCTGGCACTTTTGGGCACGTGGCTGGGCGGGGCATTGGCGGAGCTTAGGCATGGGCCACAAAGGATCGGGACCCAAAACGCATGGGACGCGGCAGAAGGTTTTCTTGGAAAAGGGATTTTGCGACGGCGACTGGCTGGGCGCAGCACGTAGTCCAGCCCGGAGCGTGGGGGCTCAGGTTTTTGCCGTGGCGGCAGGGGGAAGATTAAGACGGCCGGGCCGTGCGGGGATAGATGGACCGGCTTAGTGTCGGTTTTGCGGGAGGCCGTCGGTGATGGCTTAGTAGTCGCCTTTTTCGGCGGTGAAGATGTGTTGCGCCAGTTTGGTATGGGTGGGGCCGTCGAAGGCACCCATGAAAATGCCAATCCAATCGCCATGGATCGGATCAAAGAAAAGGGCTGAACCGCAGGTGCCGCAAAAGCCGCGACGGACTTTTTCCGAGGAGTGATACCAGCGCAAATTCTCCTCGCCCGTCACGCTGAGGGCGGATTTGGGCACATCGGTTCCTGCCTCAAAATGCCCTGTCTGCTTGCGGCACTGAATGCAGTGGCAGGCGGTGGGCGGGGCGAGCGGCGCTGAGACTGAAAACTGGATAGCGCCGCAGAGGCAGGAGCCTTTGTGCATGGTTTCCCCTAGGGCTGGACCGTCTGGAAGGTGATGGAGCCCTTGTTCAAAAAGGCTCCCACGCTGAAGAGGTGCGGTGCGATTGGGTTGGGCAGGCGCAGATCATCGATGTCGGGAAAGCGTTTGTCGTTATCGTCAAAGGCGCGGTCGATCTGGCTGATGAGGCAGATGATGGCGCTGTGATCTTGCGCTGCGGTTTTGAGTATTTCCAATTGCGTGCCCAGATCGGGCTTGCTGCGCTGGTGATCAAGGGCCTGCATATAGTCGATGAGGATAAACGAAGGGCGACCGGCTTGGGCGAGGTCGTCAGCAATGGTCTGAGCGCTCACCTCGTCCGAGCAGTTCAGCGCAATGGCGTCGTCCGCGTCCTCAGTGGTGAGGTGATTGCGCAATTCGGCGTCGGTATACTCAAAGCTATAAATTTTGGTCCAGAGCCCGGCGCGCGCTGCGAGGCGGGCCAGGTCTAGGGCGAAGCGGGTTTTGCCCTGGTTGCGGCGTGCCGCAATAAGGGTCAGGTCACCCGGCGACATAAGCGCGAAAAACTGCTCAGGCGGCGTGAGTTGCGGGTTTTGGGCGATCAATAAGGACCAGCGGGCAAAACCGTTTTGTTGGGCAATGGTGTCGAGTGCCACATGCAAGGGAACGGCGTTGTCACGCGACATCGTCTTGGCTTGGCGACGCAGGCGAGAGACGGATCGGGTAAGCTTCATGGTCAAACCTCATGGCTAGAGCGAATGAAGCAACCCCTCCTTATGCAACCGCTCGAGCGATGTGTTTGCTCAAAATTGTGGCCCTACAGGTGACTGCTTACCCATTGGAGGGGGGCGGCATGGGCTTATGCCGAGCACGAAGATTAGCGGGAAGCTCTCGATTTTGCAAAGGGGGCGACCTAGCCATTTTCACGCACGTGGGTGGTGAGGGCGGTGAGGAGGGTTGGGAAGGCGTGGGTGGGGAGTTCGTGGCCGGTGTTGGCTAGAACGGTGAGTTTGGCGTGGGGGATGTGATGGGCGAGGACTTCGCCGTTGGGAAGGGGGAGGAGCGGATCAAGCTTGCCGTGAATGACCAGCGTGGGGACGGCGATGCGCTTATAGGCGCCGGTCCAATCGCGCGACGTGGTGAGGCTGGCGTGGTTAAACATGGAGGGCACGGACGGCGCGTAATCGAGGAGGCGCTCGACATCGGCGCGGGCGAGCGCTGGATCGAAAGGGGCTTTGCCGGTTGAGAGGCGCTGGATTTCGACAAGGAAGGCGATGACGTCTTCCCGGTTGGACCAGTCGAGGTCTGCAAGGCCGCCGAAATGGGCAAAGAATTCAGGTGGCAGGGTGGGAAGTTCGGCTCCGTCCCAGCCAAGAGGCTCGGCGGCGATGAGGGTGATGGAAGCGAGCTCGGGCGGGGGCTCGGTGGCGATCATCTGGGTGATGAAACCGCCCAAGGACATGCCGACGAGATGATAGCGCGTGAGCTTACAAGCGTGGGCGATGGCGAGGACGTCGGTGACGAGGTCTTCGACTGTGTCGGCGGCGGTGCCGAAGGGGCGGGACGTGGAGCGACCGGTGTCGCGGTGATCAAAGCGGATGACGTAATGACCGGAGGCAGCCAGCGCTTCACACAGAGCATCGGGCCAGCCGAGCTTGGAGGTGGTGGCGCCCATGACGAGCAGGATGGCCGGATGGTCGGGAGACCCGAAACTTTCAGTTTCGAGCGTGATGGCGCCGTTTTGGACGGATTGCATGCGGCCTCCTTGCTTTGGGGCGTCTACGGTTGCCCATAAACGCCCCTAAGGCAAGAAGGGTTACTCTGCCGGAGTGGGCTCCGGCAGGTCATTGGCTTCGTCTAGCTCGCGCTCGAGACGGGCTTCTTCTTCAACCTTTGGCTTGGAGAAGCGCGCGAGGAGCTTATAGGCGACCGGGGTGAGGTAAAGCGTGGCGACCGACGCAATGGAGAGGCCGCCAACAATCACCCAACCCAAGGCCGCACGGGCTTCGGCACCAGCACCAGTGGCCACGACCAAAGGAACGCCGCCCAAGATGGTGGCGATCATGGTCATGAGAACGGGGCGCAGGCGGATGTTGGAGGCTTCTTCGATCGCCTCGTTGACCGACATGCCGCGATCTCGCAGCTGATTGGCGAACTCGACAATGAGAATGCCGTTTTTCGCCATGATGCCGACAATCAGCACCAGACCAATCTGAGCGAAGATGTTCGACGAGCCGCCAGTGAGCTGAATGGAGTAGATGCCAGCAGCGACGCCGAGCGGCACGGTGGTCATGACGATGATCGCGCTCCAGAAGCTTTCGAACTGCGCTGCCAGCACCAGAAGGATGATGATCAGCGCAAAGCCGAAGGTGAGGGCGAGAGCATTGTTCGCCTGACCCAAGGTTTTGGCTTCTGCCATCGGCAGGATCGACTGGCCGTTTTCGAGAAGCGGGGTCGCGATGCGCTGGAGCTCGGCATAGGCGTCGCCCATCGCAAGACCATCTTCAAGGCTGGCGGTGACGTTGACAGCGCGGCGCTGTTCTTCGCGGCGAAGCGAAGGGGGCACCGGTGCTTCGGTGATGGTGGCGATGGTTGAGATCGGCACGAAACGCCCGTCGCCGGTTTTGACGAAGAGGGATTCGAGATCCTTAGGGTCATTGACCGGATTGGTGGTCGATACCATGCGCACCGAATAGGAGGTGTCGTTGATGAAGATCGAGCCGACTTCGGAGCCGTCGATCATCGCCTGCATGGTGGCGGCGAGGCCATTGATGTCGATGCCCAAGGCATCGGCGCGCTGGCGGTCGATGGTGAGGGTCAGCTGAGGCTGGGTGGTGTCATAGCCGACGGTGACGCGGCCGAAACGACCATCTTCCTCAAGAGCTTTGGAAATGGTCTGGGCCGTGGCTGCCAGTTCGGCATAGTCGGAACCAGCAACAGCAAATTGCAGACCAGAACCGCCGCCGCGAATGCCAAGACTATTGCCCTGACGAATGCCGCCACGAACGCCGGGAACCTGCGCGAGCAGACCATTGATCTCGGTGGCGATCTGGGCCTGCGACCGTTCACGATCCTTCCAATCGGCAAGGGTGAGGGTCATGAAGCCACCATTGCCCCAGCCGGACAGAACGAAGAGCGAGGTTGCTTCGCCGCTTTCGAGATAGGGCGTGAGCATGGCTTCGACCTGACCCAAACGGGTGCGGACGAAATCAAGGCTGGCGGTGTTGGGGGCCGAGACGTTGACCGAAATCATCGAGCGGTCTTCGGGCGGGGTAATTTCCTGACGAAGGCCGGTGAAGACGAAGACGGAGGCGACGGCGAAGAGGGCGGCAATGACGATGACAACCAGCGGGTTGTTCAGCGCCATGCGCAGCGAGCGACGGTAGAAGCCTGCGAGGAGGCCGCCCAGCTTGCCAACGGCGCCGTGAGATTTGTGCTCGGACGATTTGAGGAGGCGCGAGGCCACCATGGGCCCCATGGTGAGCGCCACCACTGAGGAGAGCAGCACCGCGATGGCGAGGGTAAAGCCGAACTCGCGGAAGAGGCGGCCGGTCTGACCATCGAGGAAGGAGAGCGGGACAAAGACCGCAGCGAGCGTGAGGGTGGTTGCGACGACGGCGAAAAACACTTCTTGCGTGCCAAGTACGGCAGCGGCGCGGGGGCCCGCGCCCATGTGTTTGCGCCGGACGATGTTTTCGAGAACGACAATGGAGTCGTCCACCACCAGACCCGTGGCGAGCACGAGCGCGAGCAGGGTGAGAATGTTGAGCGAGAAGCCCGCGGCATACATGCCTGCGACCGCGCCGAGGAGGGCGATGGGCATGGAAATGGCGGGCACAATGGTGGCGCGCCAATCGAGCAGGAAGAGGAAGATGATGGCAATGACCACCACTAGCGCCACGATGAGCGCGATTTCAACTTCGTGCAGCGCGCCCTTGATGAAGACGGCCTCGTCGCTGGAAATCTTTACGGTGACGCCTGCGGGCAGGGTTTCGTTGAGCGTTGCAACGGCGGCGTGGACGCCTTCGGAAATGGTGATGGCGTTGGACTGGGCCTGACGCACAATCCCTAGGCCAATGCCGGGACGACCATCGGCGCGGATGGAGGAGGTGCTGGCGGCGGCGTCGAAAACGACGGTGGCGACATCGCCAAGCAGGGTCTTGTTGTTGCCGACGGGGAGCTTTTCGAAGTCCGCGGGGCTTGTGACTTCGGAAATGGCGCGGACGGCGATGTTCTGATTGGGGCCGTTGATGGAGCCGGCCGGGGTGTCGAGCGCGATGGTGGAGACCGCCGCGCGCACGTCGGCGACGGTGAGGCCGCGGCTGGCGAGCTTGATCGGATCGACGTCGATTTCAAAGCTCGAGGTGCGGGTGCCATAAACCTGCACTTCGGCAACGCCATCAACGGCGGCGAGGCGCTCGGAGATGATGTCGTCGACAAGGGTCGAGAGTTCGGCCGTGGTCAGATTGTCGGAGGTGACGGCGAGCTGAATTACCGCCTGTGCGTCGCTATCGGCCTTGAAAATGGTTGGCTCGTTGGCGTCATCGGGCAGATTGCGAACGGCGCGGGAGAGGGCGTCGCGCACGTCGGACGTGGCGGTGTCGAGATTGGTGCTCTCGGAAAATTCGAGCGTGACGCGGCTTTGGCCAACCGAAGAGGACGAGGAAATCGAGGTGACGCCCTGCACGCGGGCAACCGCACCCTCGACAATAGCGGTGATTTCGCGGTCCACCGTTTCGGCGGCGGCGCCGGGGAAGCTGGTGGAGATGGAGAGGACGGGCTGTTCGACACGCGGCAGCTCGCGCACTTCAATGCCCAAAAGCGCGGCGAGGCCCGCAACCACGATGAGGGCGTTGATAACGATGGCCAGGACGGGGCGTTTGACGAAAAGGGTGGCGAGTGCGCCGCCCCTCTCATTTTTCTTCTCGATCGACATGGCGTCCCTCCTTAGTTGCTCGGGCGGGTGCCGCTTGGGCGCTCACCGGAGTTTGCGCCATTTGCGGGGCGCTGACCATCGGCTGATGGGGCGGGACGCTCTTCAGCGCCGGGACCATCGAGCACGGTGACGCGCGCGCCCTCCTGCAGCTGCAGAATGCCTTCGGTGATGATCGGATCGCCCGCCTCAAGATCGCCGCGCACGAGCACGCCATCGCTATTGCGCTGAACGATTTCGGCCATGACCTTTTTGGCTGCGCCGTCTTCAAGGGTCCAGACGTAAGAGCCTTCGGCGGACCAGAGGATGGCGAGCGGATTGACTGCCGGATAGGTTTCGCCGGGGAAGGCGACGGCAACCGAGAAGCTCATGCCTGCGCGGAGGACGCCGTCTGGGTTCGGGATTTCGGCCTGAACTTGCAGCGTGCGGCTGGCGGCGTCGATGCGGCTGTCGATAGCGGCGATTTCACCAGTGAAGCTTTTCCCGGGCAAGGCGACTGCGGTGACCGTAACCGGCATGTCGGCACTGAGCTTATCGGCATAACGCTCTGGCACCCAAAAATCGATGAGGATGGTGCCGGTGTCATCGACGGTGGTCACTTGGGTCTGCGCGGTGACGTAATTACCCGGGGTGACGCGGATGAGGCCGAGCGTGCCATCAATGGGGGAGGTGATGGTGCGGCGGTCGAGGTTGAGCTTGGCCGTGCGCAGCGCCAATTCGGCATTGTTGGCGGCAAGCTGCGCGGCGGTGAGGGCGGTGCCGGAGACGACATTGGTGGTCGCTAGACCTGTCGTGCGATCGAGCGTTGCCTTGGCATCGGCGGCGGCAAGGGTGGCGCGGTCAAACTCGATCTGCTCGGCGGCAGAATCGATGCGGGCGATGACGTCGCCGGCTTTGACTGTTTGTCCGGCGCGCACGAGCACTTCGGCCAGCGTGCCTGCGGCCGGGGAAATGACCGTGACCGAGCGGGACGGTGTGCCTTCACCAATGGCCTGAAGCGTATCGTTGATGGTCGCCATCGTGACCGGGGTGGTGACGACATTGGTGGTGCGGGCGCGGGCGCCGGGACCACCAGGACCACCGGGGCGCGGGCCGCCTTGCGCGACTGGAGCGCCGCCAGCGGGCGCTGGTTCAGCGCTGGTTTGCGGACCAAAGGGCAGCGAGATGCCGAGCTGCGTCAGCGTCGACGGAGCGCCCGGAACGAAATAAAGCCATGCCAGTCCCGCAATCACGAGGACAACAAAAGATGCCAGAAGCTGCCGGATCAACAAAAACCTCGGTCGTAAGATGGTCATAAGAATGCCCGACCCTAACAGTGACGGAAGGAAAGCGGGCATTACAATGCTGTAAGGTGCTGCGAAAAGTCCGTTTGGAGCGGTTAGGGCTCGATCGGGGCATCGGCGCGCGAACCCCATTCGGTCCAAGAGCCATCGTAAATCGCCACCGACTGTGCGCCCGCGCGTTGAAGCGCCAGCGTCAGAACCGCAGCCGTTATGCCCGAGCCGCAGCTGGTGATGATCGGCCGATCAAGATCCACGCCGCGCTCAGCGAACAGGGTTTTGAGCTCTTCATCGGAACGCAGAATGCCGGCCTCGGTGAGGGTGCCTACGGGGACGTTGATGGCGCCCGGCATGTGGCCGCTGCGCAGACCAGCGCGCGGTTCGGGGACTTCTGCGTTAAACCGCGGGGCAGGGCGGGCGTCGAGGACTTGCGCTTTTTTGTCGGAGAGGCGCGCCAAGACGGTGTCGAAATCGGCGACGGCTTCGGGTTTGAATTGGGCACTAAACACCGCAGGCTGGGCCTGATGCTCGCCGGTTTCGGTGGGGCGCTGTTCGCTCCGCCATTTTGGGCCGCCGCCCTCCAGCATGAAGACGTTTTGTGCGCCGAAAATCTTGAAGGTCCACCAGACGCGCGGAGCGCTGAAGAGGCCGGTTTCGTCATAGACGATGATGGTGCTGGTTTCGCTGATGCCTAAAGCGCCGACAGCTTGGGCAAAAGCCTCTGGCGTCGGGAGCATGTGCGGTAAATCAGTGGATTTATCCGAGATGGCGTCGATGTCGAAGAACACAGCGCCGGGGATGTGGCCTTCGCGGAATTCTGCCTGAGCATCGCGAGACACATTGGGCATGTGCCAGCTGGCGTCGACGATGACGAGGTTGTCGTCTTCTAAATGGGCCGCAAGCCAATCAGTGGTGACAAATGGTGTCTGCACAGCACGCTCCAAGTCTTTTCAGTGTCGTAGCGCGGAAGGCTGATCGGCGACAAGGGCAGTTAACGTGTTGGCGCGGGGCCGGAGCTTTCACGCAGCACGAGTTCTACCGGCCAGACTTCATGAAGGTCGGCTGAAGATTTGCCCGCCAGGATCTGACTGATCAGCTCGGCAATGCGGATGCCCGCCTGGCGTATGGAGGAGCGCGTCGTGGACATGCTGGGGTACATGTTGTCGGCGTTGAGATAGGGGAAGACGTCATCATGGGCGATGATGGAGACGTCTTTGCCCAAGGTCAGGCCAGCCTGACGGATGGCGCGGAAGACGCCGAGCGCGGTCATCATTGAGCCGGGCAGGAACGCCGTTGGCGGATTTGGGGCTGCGAGCATGGATTGGGCGATGCGGAAGCCCAATTCGTCGGTGAACGGGGTGTTGACGACCATGTTTGGGTCGCAGGGAATGCTGCGGGCCTTCAGCGCCATGCGGTAGCCCAGCTCGCGGTGCTCGGCAAAGGTCTGCCCCTTGATACCATTGAGCAGGGCGATGCGCGTGTGGCCGAGATCGAGCAAATGGGTGGTGGCGCGTTCGGTGGCCCCCTGATTGTCGATGTCGAGATAGGCGATGGGCTTGCCGATGGCAGTGCGGCCGTGGAGCACGAAGGGCAGGCCAAGTTCCATGAGCAGCTTGGCGCGCTTATCGTGGGTGGTGGGCGAGTGCAGGATGACCGCATCGACCTTTTTGCTGGCCGCCAAACGCCGATAGGCCGCCATTTCTTCTTCAAGACTGTTGACCACAGTCACCAGAATATCTTGGTCGCGATTGGTGACGACGCTGCCGACGCCGGAGATGAACTCTGACATATGCGGTCCGAGAATTTCGGAGGCTGAGGTGACCAGCCCAACCGCGCCGCTGCGGCCCGTCGCCAGGCGCAACGCGCTGGCATTGGGGCGATAGCCCAAGCGATCAGCCGCTTCGGACACGCGCTTGCGCGTTTCCTCATTGACTTCGGGATAGCCATTTAGGGCGCGGCTCACTGTGGTCTGCGAAAGGCCCAAGTGCTCGGCCAGATCTTTTAGTCTCATGGCGTGGTTCGCTTCGAACGCGTCGGTGTCTCAGCTGAGTGCTGATTGTGTACCTTGGCTCTAAAGCAGGCGGGCTCCCTTTGATAGGGACTCCGCGCTTCTCCTCAGATTCCATTCAAAGCGATTTCAAATTTCTGCGCAAGATGGTGTTTGAAACCGATTGGAGCAGATTGCGGTTCGTACCTCAGATTTGGTGGGTGGCCAAATACTGCGGATTTAAGTGCATGATCTTCTTGGAGGAAAAGTAACGCTCAAGAATGCGTGCTGGAAAATGTGTTAAGTCTTGCTTGACAGTTTTCGGGCCGTCTGGTTCCTTCTCGTCCAAAGCGCTTTGAAAGACGCTACCGGAAACAGGTAACAGCAAAGTCGCTTTGGGAGGAAAAGCAGTACGGCTGGAGTGCGGCTGACTGTCTTTGTCTCCCCCATTTATATTCTCTCGGGAGGACTCCGAATGAATCTAAAGACCCTTATCGCCGGATTGCTGGCGAGTGTGACGATGGTTGGCGCTGCAAACGCGGCGTCCCTCGCTATCGTTTCGGGCGACACCGGCACCGGCCTGCAGTTCCTGCAGTCGGAACTGGATCTGTTCAAGGCCGAAAGCGGCCATGACGTGACCATCGTCCCAATGCCTTCTTCGACCAGTGACCAGTTTGGTCAGTACCGTCTGTGGCTAGCTGCGGGCAACGCAGACATCGACGTGTACCAGACCGACGTTATCTGGGCGCCGCAGCTGGCCGATCAGCTCGTTGACCTGACCGAAGCTGCCAAGGACGTTGTTGGCGTTCACTTCCCGTCCGTGATTGAATCGCAGACTGTGAATGGCAAACTGGTTGCCGTCCCAGGCTTTACAGACGCGCCAGCGCTGTTCTACCGCAAGGACCTGCTGGAAAAGCACGGCAAGGAAGTTCCAAAGACTTGGGTTGAGCTGCACCAGACCGCTCAGGCGATCATGGATGCTGAGCGCGCCGAAGGTAACAAGGACATGTGGGGCTATGTCTTCCAGGCGAACGCCTATGAAGGCCTGACCTGTAACGCTCTCGAGTGGGTTAACGCTTACGGCGGTGGCCAGATCATCGAAGCTGACGGCACCATCTCGATCAATAACGAGCAGGCTGTAGCGGCGCTTGAAGAAGCTGCAAGCTGGATCGGCACCATCGCACCAGAAGGCGTTCTCGCTTATGGCGAAGAAGAAGCTCGTGGTGTTTGGCAGCTGGGCAACTCGGTGTTCATGCGCAACTGGCCATATGCTTATGCACTGAGCAATTCGGCCGACGCGCCTGTTAAGGGCAAGTTCGACGTAGCTCCGCTTCCTGCGGGTGAAGGCCCAGGCGCTAAGGCATCGGGTACGCTGGGTGGCTGGAACTTCGCGGTTTCCAAGTATTCCAAGGAAGTCGATGCAGCGACCGAACTGGCGCTGTTCCTCGCTTCGGAAGGCTCCCAGAAGCGTCGTGCGATCAGCCAGAACAATCTGCCGACCGTTCAGACCCTCTACAAGGATGCTGACGTCTTGGCAGCTGCACCGTTCATGGCTGCTTGGGAAGAAATCTTCAAGAACGCTGTTCCGCGTCCTTCCGCACCAACCCAAGCCTCTTACAACGAAGCCTCGTCGCTGTTCTGGAGTGCAGTCCACAACACGCTCTCGGGCAATGGTTCGGCTGCCGAGAACCTTGAAGTTCTCGAAATCGACCTGACCGATCTGCTCGCTAAGTAAGCGCTTCGGATGAAGTTAGGGTGCGGGCACCTATGTCCGCACCTCCTCTGCCTTGAACCATGGGGGAAGGCTGATGACGACTGAGGCGGTTTCTTCGCAGATGCCCAGAGGCGCGGCCCACAACAAATCCGAACTGATGCAGCAGCGCGTGCGTGCTGCTCGGCTGTTCCTTCTGCCAATGTTGATCGCCCTAGCGGTCGTGGCAGGGTGGCCATTGCTTCGGTCTATCTATTTTTCTTTTACAGATGCCAAGCTCAACAGCATTGGTGACGCTCAGTGGGTTGGGTTTGCGAACTATCTGCAAATCCGCACGCTTGAGAGCGGCCGTGTGCTGTATCGTGGCGTTTTGGCCGACCCCGATTGGTGGAACGCCGTTTGGAACACCGTGCGCTTCGCGTTCTGGTCCGTGCTTTGGGAAACCGTGCTCGGCATGATCGTGGCGCTGGTGCTCAACGCTGAATTCAAAGGCCGCGGTTTTGTCCGCGCTGCCGTGCTTATTCCATGGGCGATCCCGACCATCGTGTCGGCCCGTATGTGGAGCTGGATGCTGAACGATCAGTTCGGCATTCTCAATGATCTCGGCATGAAGCTGGGCCTGTTGGACGGGCCAGTGGCTTGGACGGCATCGCCCGATACCGCCATGCTGGCCGTGCTGATCGTTGATATCTGGAAGACGACGCCGTTTATGGCGCTGCTCATTCTGGCGGGCCTGCAGATGATCCCCAAGGACATCTATGAAGCTGCTGAAATCGACGGCGTGCATCCGGTCAAGCAGTTCTTCAAGATCACGCTGCCGCTGGTGCGTCCGGCGCTGATGGTGGCGATCATCTTCCGCGTGCTCGATGCGCTGCGCATTTTCGATCTGATCTATGTGCTGACGCCGAACTCCAAGGCAACCAAGACCATGTCGGTCTTGGCGCAGGAGAACTTATTCCAGTTCGACAATTTCGCCGAAGGCTCGACGCAATCGACGCTGCTGTTCCTCATCATCGCGCTCTTCACCATTCTCTACATCTGGTTGGGCAAGGTGAATTTTGACGGAGGTTCTCGCTAATGGATAGCTCACTGAACCTTTGGAAATTGACCAAGACGGTGCTGTTCTATGCGCTCGTCGTGGCGATTGTGGTGGCTGCGGTGTTCCCGTTCTACTACGCCATTCTAACGAGCTTTAAGTCGGGCACCGACCTTTACCGCGTCAACTATTGGCCGACCTCGTTCAGCCTCGATAACTATATCTCCGTGTTCAGCCAGGGCTCGTTCCCGCGTAATCTGCTGAACTCGGTGTTCATCGCGACGACGACCGTGGTGTTCGCGCTGTTTCTGGCGGTGACGGCATCCTTCGCATTGAGCCGCGTGCGCTTTGCGGGGCGTGGCCTGCTTTTGATGTGCATTCTGGCCGTCTCGATGTTCCCGCAGATTGCGGTGTTGTCGGGCCTGTTTGAGGTGATCCGTGCCTTGGGGATCTACAACACCCCTTGGGCGCTGATTTTCTCCTACACCATCTTTACGCTGCCCTTCACCGTCTGGGTGCTCACCACCTTTATGCGTGATCTGCCCATCGAGATCGAAGAAGCAGCGATTGTGGATGGGGCATCGCCTTGGGTGATTATTACCCGCGTATTCCTGCCGCTGATGTGGCCAGCGCTGGTGACGACGGGCCTATTGGCCTTCATCGCGGCGTGGAACGAGTTCCTCTTTGCACTCACCTTCACCGTCAGCAACCAGACCCGAACGGTTCCCGTGGCTATCGCCATGCTGTCGGGCGGGTCTCAGTATGAAATCCCATGGGGCATCATCATGGCAGCCTCGGTGATTGTAACCGTGCCGCTGGTGGCGCTCGTGTTGATCTTCCAGCGCAAGATTGTCAGCGGGCTCACCGCCGGCGGCGTCAAGGGCTAAGGAGTAAGTCGAAAATGGCAAGCATTGAGCTTCGCAATATCCGTAAGGCCTTTGGCGCGGTTGAGGTGATCAAAGGCGTCGACCTCGACATCAAAAAGGGCGAGTTCATGGTCTTCGTCGGCCCTTCGGGGTGCGGGAAGTCCACGCTGTTGCGCCTCATCAGCGGGCTCGAGGACATTACCTCCGGCGACATGCTGTTTGACGGGCAGCGGGTGAACGCTTTGGCACCATCCAAGCGCGGTATCGCCATGGTGTTCCAGTCCTATGCGCTCTATCCGCATATGACCGTTTACGACAACATGGCTTTCGGGCTGACGCTCGAAAAGGGCAAGAGCAAGGAAGACATTCGCAAGCGCGTCGAACGCGCAGCGGACATGCTGCAGATCCGGCAGTATCTCGACCGTCTGCCCAAGCAACTTTCGGGTGGTCAGCGCCAGCGTGTGGCGATTGGCCGTGCGATCACGCGCGACCCAAAGGTGTTCCTGTTTGACGAACCGCTCTCGAACCTCGACGCGGCGCTGCGCGTGGCGACCCGTATCGAGATCGCCAAGCTGCATGAAGAAATGAACGACGTGACGATGATCTACGTCACGCACGATCAGGTGGAAGCGATGACGCTAGCCGACCGGATTTGTGTGTTGCGGGATGGTCTTGTCGAGCAGGTCGGTACGCCGATGGAGCTTTACGAAACGCCAAACAGCCTGTTTGTCGCGGGCTTTATCGGATCGCCAAAGATGAACTTCATCACCGGCGATAAGGCTGCGGCGCATAATTGCACCACCGTCGGCATTCGTGGCGAGCACATGACCGTGTCGCCCGATGGCGTTTGGGAAGGCAAGGTGATCCACACCGAAAACCTCGGTTCGGACAGCTATGTCTATCTCGATATGGGGCAGGAAGAGCCCGTGGTCGTGCGCTTGGATGAAGCGCGCGAATATCGCAGCGGCGATGTCATTCGGGTGTCGCCTCTGAATGAGAAAATCCATCGGTTCGACGAGGCCGGAAAACCCATTCGCTAAAGTTTGCGCCTGAGGGCGCATGAAAAGATCGGGTTGGCGGGACGCTCGTGCTTTCCGCCAACCTCCGTAACCTCAGCAGACGTCGACCAAGGGGTCGACAGCATTAGGAGCCTACCATGCCCATCCGTACACTCGTTTGGGGCGAGAATGTTCACGAACAAAAGAACAAGGTTGTCGCCGAAAACTATCCAAATGGCATGCACAACCAGATTGCCTCGCTGCTCAAGCAGGATGGCAATATCGAGGTGAAGACCGCGACGCTTCAGGAGCCGGAACATGGCTGCACCGAAGACGTGCTTGCGAACACCGACGTTCTGGTTTGGTGGGGCCACGCCGCGCATGGCGACGTTTCCGATGAAGTTGTTGAACGCATTGCCAAGCATGTTTGGCAGGGCATGGGCCTGATCGTTCTGCACTCGGGCCACTTCTCAAAGATTTTCAAGCGCCTGATGGGTTCGCCTTGTGCGCTCAGCTGGCGTGAAGCGGGCGAACGCGAACGCCTGTGGGTCGTCAATCCGGGCCACCCGATTGCCAAGGGTCTGCCGCCATTCTTCGAACTCGAAATGGAAGAAATGTATGGCGAACCCTTCTCGGTGCCAGAACCACTCGAAACCGTTTTCGTGTCGTGGTTCCAGGGCGGCGAAGTGTTCCGTTCGGGCCTGACCTATCGTCGCGGCGCAGGCAATATTTTCTACTTCCGTCCGGGTCACGAAACCTACCCAACCTATCACGACGACACCGTTGGCAAGGTGCTGCGCAATGCGGTGAACTGGGCCAATAACGGTACGCGTTTCCCAGCGCTGCTGGACGCACCGAACGTGCCGGTTGGTGAAGCGCTCGAAGCGATCGAAGAACGCGGTCCGACCCTTCATGAAGGCCGCGAAGGCTTCAAATAAGCTGAGCGACACACTCTTTGAAATCCCGGCGTTCGCGTCGGGATTTTTGAATGGACGGAAATCGGCTCGGTACAAGAGCTGAACCGTTGGTTGAGAAACAGCGCGGCGCGGGCCGCAGGGATAAATGACAATGCGTATCCTCATCCTGGGTACTGGCGGCATGGCAAACACGCACGCCAAGAATTTTGCGGCCATTGAAGGCGTGACCCTTGTGGGGGGCGTGGACGTTGATCCGGCGCGCGTTGAGGCGTTCTGCTCGGCACACAATATTGAGCGCGGCTTTGGCTCGCTCGATGCAGCGCTGGCTTGGGGCGAATTTGACGCCATTGCCAATGTGACGCCTGATAGCGTGCACTACGCGACTACGATTGCAGCGCTCAATGGCGGCAAGCATGTGTTCTGCGAAAAGCCGCTGGCGACCGACCATGCGCGTGCGCTGGAAATGACCGAAACCGCCGAGCGCCTTGGCCTCGTGAACATGGTCAATCTGACCTATCGGAACGTCTCCGAGCTGCAAAAGGCCCGTGAGATCGTGCAGTCGGGACAGGTCGGCCAGGTCAAGCATTTTGAGGCGAGCTATCTGCAGAGCTGGCTGGTGTCGAAGGCTTGGGGTGACTGGCGCACGGAGTCGCAGTGGCTTTGGCGCTTGTCCAAAAAGCATGGCTCGAATGGCGTTTTGGGCGACATCGGCGTTCACATTCTGGACTTTGCCGCCTATGGCGCGGGCAGCGATTTCTCCAAGGTCTTCTGCCGCTTGGAAACCTTCGACAAGGCTCCGGGCAATAAGATTGGCGAATATGATCTGGACGCGAACGACAGCTTTGCCATGACGGCGCAGCTGGAAAATGGCGCGCTGGGCGTGATCCACGCGACCCGTTGGGCAACCGGCCATGTCAATGAGCTGCGCTTGCGCGTTTATGGTGAGTTGGGCGCGGTGGAAGTGCGCCATCGTCATGATGGATCGCAGCTTATGACCTGCCTTGGCGATGATGCTGAGACAGCGACATGGACCGAGGTTCAGGTCGACAAGGTGCAGACCAATTACGAGCGCTTTGTTGAAGCGTGCCGCACCGGCAAGAACCTTGAGCCAAGCTTCCGCCACGCCACAAATATTCAGAAGGTTCTGGATTTGGGGACGGTGACTGATCGCGACCGCACCGAGCAACACGTCTAAGCGACACGGTGCAAAGCAAGAGGCCCGCAGCGATGCGGGCCTAATTTTTTGAATTAGAGGCCGAACATCTGCTTGGCCGCGTTTTCGGCGGCATCGCCAGCCTGCTTGACCTGTTCGTCCGTGAGGCCCGAGCTTTTGGCCATGGTTTCGGCCTGAGTGCGGGCCTGGGCAATCGCCTCCTGCTTTTCAGCATCGGTCAGATTGAGCTCTTTTACCTGGTTCTGCAGATCGTCCATGGCCTGCTTGACTTCAGCGTCCGACGGCAAAGTCGCGGTCGGGTCTGCCGGAGCAGGCGTTGGCGCTGGCGTCGCTGCAGGCGCTGGGGCAGGTGCAGGCGTTGGAGCAGGGGCCGGGGCTGGTGTCGTCGTGGTCGTTGACGCGGCTGGGGGTGTTTCGCTTGGCGCGTTATCACACGCCGCAAGGGTCAGAGCAGAAACGGCGATGGCAGCAAAGAGTAAGGGCTTCATGCTAAGGGTCTCTAAATTATCGCGTTGGCTAGGCCGATCACAAGGCGTGAAGGCGCCAGTTACCCCCTAACGGACGGGCTCACGAATTGTTCACCGCAGGGGTGATCACAATTTTCGTTTGAGGGCACAAAAAAGGGCGCTCGGAAGCGCCCTTATAGTCTTGGCTGTAGTTTGGGTTAGTCGAGTTGGGTGATGCGGCCATCCAAGAATGGGGTGTAGGAGCCACCGTGCTCGGCGATGTAGTCGGCCAAAACCTGTTCAAGCGGCGGGCCGAAGTCATAGGGGTCTTCGCCCTCGGCAAAAACTCCAAAACCGTCACCGCCGCCACGGACGAAGTTATTGGTGACGATGATGTAGTCAGCCTCTTCGTCGATCGGCACCCATTCATCGCCTTCGCCCTTGACCAGAACGTCGGAGATGCGCTCGCCCACCGGCTTGGAGAGCGAGAAGGAATACTTCATGCCCGCGACCTGGCTGAAGCGGCCAGCGCCGTTTTCGACGTCGCTGACGGCGTTTTCGAGAGCCTCAATGACGTCTGCGCCGGAAACTTCGACGGTGGCGAGGGTGTTGGAGAACGGCAGGACCGTCAGCACTTCACCCATGGTGATTTCGCCGGTGTCGATGGACGCGCGAATGCCACCAGAGTTCTGGAAGGCGATGGTTGCGCCCTGGTCTTTGGTGCGCTCGAGGATCGCTTCGGCGAGCAGATTGCCGAGGTTACATTCTTGCACGCGGCAGACTTCACGCGAGCCTTCAAGTGGTGCGGTGGTTGAACCGACAACGACAGCTGCCATTTCGGCGAGGGGGCCAGCCAGATCGGCAAGCTGGGTCTTGAAGTCTTCATTGCCGACGACGGTGGCGTCGATCAGATAGGGCTCGCCTTCGGCCTTGGTGACAACGCCATTGTCGTCCCAAGTGACGGAGAGATCGCCGAGATATTTGCCATATTGATTGGCTTGGACGACGGCGACTTCAATCCCGTCCGGATTGGTGACCATGGTCGGATAAGGGCCGACGGCGTTTTCAGCTGTGTTCGAAAGCAGCGAGTGGCTGTGACCACCAACAATGATGTCGACGAGCGGGACCGCTGCGGCAACTTGCAGGTCTACCCCATAGCCAATGTGGGAGAGCAGGATGATTTTATTGACGCCAGCGGCGTCAAGCGCTTCGGCCGCGCCGCGGACATATTGAATGACGTCGTGGAATTCGACATTGCCCACGGAAGCGATTTCGGGTGTGTCCTCGGCGGTGGCCCCGATAATGCCGATCTTTTCGCCGCCGATTTCGACGACATAGGAGCCCTTGATCTTGCCGCGCAGGTTATCGTCACGCGAGACGTCAAAATTGCCGCCAATGATTGGGAACTCGGCAGCGTCGATAAATTTGAGGAACTCTTCAGGGCCGTCGTCAAATTCATGATTGCCGGTGGCGACGACGTCAAAGCCCATTTGGTTGAAGAAGTCGGCCACGATCTTGGACTTGTAGGTCGAGTAATAGAGCGAGCCTTGGAAGTTGTCGCCCGCGGACAGCAGAATCGAATTGCCAGAGGTGTATTTCTCGCGGGTGTCGTCGATGATAGTTTTCAACCGCGCGATGCCGCCGAAGCATTCGCCTTTGGCGTCCGTTTCCGCATTGCAATTGGAGTCCGATCCCGTGATCGGGTCAAACCGCGAGTGGAAATCGTTGATGTGCAGGATGTTCAGTGTGAAGTCGGCATAGGCGGCGCCAGAAAGACCGGCGAAAAACGTGAGCGCGGTGGCGCTCAAAAGCAGTTTCTTCATCCCCGTAATTCCTCGTTCATTGTCCTTGCTGCAGTCCGTGGCGGGCACGGAACGCGCGGGTAGTTAAGCAGGTCTTTGTAACAGTGCAAAGTGCGGTGTTTTTTGAGGGCGGGGCTGATGGAGGGGAGGCACCGGGACCCCCACCTAACCTCCCCCTGGTAGGGGGAGGGATGGATCGGGTGGGTTGAGGGATTGGGGAAGGAGCTGCGGGGAGGTAAGGGGCCCCCCATCTGACCTCCCTCCTGTAGGGGAGGGATGGATCGAGTGGGTTGGTGGGGGCGTTAAGATGAAGGGCGAGAAATTTTCTTTATAGTAAGAGACTTAAGGGCTTGTCGGCGGTGCGTGGCTAGATTTGGCAATGAATTGGCTTAGTGGGCTTACATCTCCCGATCACTCCGTTATTGTTGCCACGGTTTGATTTGCAGGGGATTGCGCATGCGCAGTGCATTGATCGTTTATGGTGGTTGGGAGGGGCATGACCCTGAGGAGTGCGCCACGATTTATCGTCGATGGCTCCATGAGGACGGATATTCTGTCCGCACCTCAACCGAGACCAGCGCTTTTGCCGATCCTGATATTGCCAATCTGTCGTTGATTATCCCGATTTTCACGATGAGCAAGATTGGCAAGGACGAGGTCGCGAACCTGACCAAGGCGGTCGAAAACGGCGTGGGCCTTGCCGGGCATCACGGGGGGATGAGCGACGCGTTTCGCGATAGCGTCGAGTATCAATTCATGGTCGGTGGCCAGTGGGTGGCGCATCCGGGCGATATCATCGACTACACGGTCGATGTGGCGCGGCCGGAAGATCCGATCATGGCGGGGATCAAGTCGTTCCCATACACGTCCGAGCAATATTACATGCATGTCGATCCATCGATCGAAGTGCTGGCGACGACGACATTTTCGGGTGAGCACGCCGCTTGGACCAAGGGCGTCGTTATGCCTGTCGTCTGGAAGCGGCAGTACGGCCAGGGCCGCGTGTTCCACATGACTTTAGGCCACCAAGCCAAAGAATTCGAAAACCCTAATATGGCAACCATCATCCGCCGTGGTATGAATTGGGCGGCACGCGACGTTTAGCGTGAAGTGCCTACCGCGCCGCATGAGTGGCGCGGACGCTTATCTCTCTTGAGGAGGCGAATACCGTGGCGTTGAACGCAGAAAAAACCACACCAGCGACCAAAGGGCCGCTGGTCTATCGGCAATCGATCTGGACGCGGTTAACCCATTGGTCCTGGGTGATCTGCCTATTCTTTCTGCTGTTCTCTGGGTTGCAGATTTTCAACGCCCACCCCACGCTCTATATCGGCCAGCAATCTGGCTTTGAGTTCGACAACGCCATTCTCGATATCAGGGCGGTCAATACGCCTGAGGGTCCGCGCGGACAGACGACCGTCTTCGGGCAGACCTTTGATACCACCGGCGTTTTGGGCATGAGCGGATCGGCCGTGCGGCCCGATTTTGTGGCCTTTCCGGGGGCTGTGACCATTCCCTCGTTCCGCGATCTGGCGACCGGGCGGGTGGTGCACTTCTTCTTTGGCTGGATTTTCGTCGGCACGATGTTCGTCTGGTTTGTGGCCAGCGTGCTCAATGGGCATATTGAGCGCGACATTATCCCGAAAAAGGGCGATTGGCGGGGCCTGCCAGGTGACATCTGGAACCATCTGCGGTCCCGGATCCATCATGGGCGACGCTATTCGCCTTTACAAAAGCTCACCTATTTCATCGTTTTCGTCGTGCTATTTCCAGCGATTATCCTGACCGGGCTGTGCATGAGCCCGGGTATGAATGCAGGGTTTCCGTGGCTTCTGGATCTTTTCGGGGGACGACAGACGGCGCGCACCATCCACTTTATCGCCATGGCGCTACTGGTGCTGTTTTTCGTCGTCCATGTGATCATGGTGATTGTCTCCGGGCCGCTGAATAATCTGCGCTCGATGATCACGGGGCGCTATCAGACCAGCCCCGATACGCCAATTCAGGAGAAGGACAAGCTATGAGCAAGCTCATTCTCAATCGGCGAAAACTCATTCTGGGCGGCAGTGCTGTGGGCGCGGGACTGGCGATGACTGGCTGTAAGCCGTTCGATTTTCTGGCGCGACGCGGCGATCCGATCCGTGAGGTTATGGAAAGCGCCAATGTGCTGACCTACAGGGTGCAGCGGGCGCTGATCGGGGAGCAAGTGCTGTCGCCCGAATATAGCGAAAGCGAAATTCGGCAGGGCATGAAGCCCAATGGCTCAACAGAGCCGACGACCGCCGAATATAATTTCCTGCGCATGGCCAATTTTGGACCCTATCGCTTGACCATCAAGGGGATGGTGGAGCGCGAGGTGAGCTATTCGCTGGCGGAATTGCGCAATATGCCCTCGCGCACTCAGATTACGCGGCATGATTGTGTTGAAGGCTGGAGTTGCATCGCCAAGTGGACCGGCACCCAACTTGGGGCGCTGCTCGATGAGGCCGGAGTTAAAGATGGCGCGCGATATTGCGTCTACCATTGCTTTGACAATATCCAGCGCACGCTGAGCGGCGACATTCTTTATTACACCAGCTCCGACCTCGTTGACGCCTATCACCCGCAAACGATTTTGGCCTATGGGCTTAATGATGAGACGCTGCCGGTGACTAATGGCGCGCCGGTGCGGCTGCGGATCGAGCGGGCGCTGGGCTATAAGCAGCCGAAATATCTCCACACCATTGAGCTGGTGGATGATCTCTCCAAAATCGGCCTCGGCAAGGGCGGGTATTGGGAAGATAATGGCTATGATTGGTATGGCGGGATTTAGAGCTTTTCGCTGCGCTCAAGGAGGCTCGTGAGCTTGTCGATTTCCTGCGCGTAGACGCGATAGCTGCGGATCCAGCCGGCGGGCCAGTTGCCGGTTTGCTGGGCTATGATGGCAGGGATGCGCGCGCCGATTGGGTTTTCGGTGATGGTTGCGAGCGAGGCGATGCCCCAACGATCATCAATGAGCAGGATGTCGCTATCGTAATTGCGAATGTTTTCCCAGCTGGTGGCGTGATAGTCGCCGGAGGTGGGGACCAGCTCGACAATGTTGACGCCCCAGTTGCGGAAATCGACCAGTTCGCCAAAGCGGCTGGCAACGCCAAGGGCGATCTCTGAACGGCCGGGCGAAATGGGCAGGACCGTCAAATCGGATTTGCTGGCCGCAGTAGCGATGAGGGCGTCGCGGGCTTTTTCAAAGGCGGCTTTGTCGGCAGCAAGGCGCTCTTCATTGACACTGTCTGTGAGGCTACGCGCAAAACCTTCATACTCAACAATCGTCGCGAGCGTTGAATTGGGCGTGGCGATGCCGATGAGGGGCGCAATGGCTTCCAGCCGGGATTTGAACGGCTCTTCATGGGTGCCGCCAGCATAGGAATAATACTCTGGCGCGTATTCGGTGATGATGATGTCGGGGGCGAGGGCAAGAATGGCCTCGGCGTCGATTTCGCCCCAGCCTTGCGAGACGACAGGAATATGGGAAACGTCGACGCCCTCGAGCGCGCGCTCGAGCGAGGGTTGGCCATTGAGCAAAATGCCTACAGGTTCGATGCCTAAGGGAATAAGTGCGGCGGCAACGCTAGTATGCGCAACAATGCGCTGAGGCGGTTCTGAAAGGACGACTTCTGTGCCCGCGCCGTCGGTGTAACGCCATTCGGAAGCCAGAGCACTGGCGGGAAGGGCGAGGAGGGCGAGAAGAACAAGGGCGCGGATCATGGTGCTAGATCGCACTGTCATCGCGGCATGGCAAGTGGGATGCATGAAGGGTATGCGCAGGCGCACACTCGAAAAACCTTGCGTTTTTGTGATCTCTCGCCCATATGAGGGCCACGTCCCCGGCCGGAAAGGCCGATGATGGGCTTCTCTTCTTACTTAAGCGGTGAGCGGCGAAGTCATCCCGGAAGCAACAGGCTCCGGGCTTGAGCCAGCACCCGCGCGATAACTCTATCGCCCGTTTGCAGAATTTTATTCGGCGGCCGCTGTGCGGTGCGCTGGCGCGTTGTATCGCGCAGCAAGAAAGACACACGTTTGACTTCTTTCATCGAATTGGGTTTGCCCGAACAGCTCACCACCAGCCTGACTGCAGGTGGTTTTACTGAAGCAACCAAGATTCAATCGCAGGCTATTCCAAAGCTTTTGGAAGGCCGTGACATGCTGGGCATCGCCCAGACCGGCTCGGGCAAGACGGCGGCTTTCGGCCTACCAATCCTTGCTGGCCTTATGGGCCTGACCGGCCGTCCACGCCCAATGACAACCCGTGCGCTGATCCTGGCGCCGACCCGCGAATTGGCCGTGCAGATCGAAGAGAACATGCGCAAGTTCGCAGGTTCCAAGATGCGCCTTGATACCGTTCTCGTGCTCGGCGGCGTGTCGCGCTACCATCAGGTTGGCAAGATCGCCAAGGGCGTTGACGTTGTGATTGCAACGCCGGGCCGCCTCAAGGACCTGCTGGACGACAACAAGATCAAGCTCAACGAAACCCGTTGGCTGGTGCTGGACGAAGCTGACCGCATGCTCGACATGGGCTTTATTGCTCCCGTTCGTGCTATCGCCAAGCAGATCGGCCTGCGTCGTCAGACCATGCTGTTCTCGGCAACCATGCCGGCGGAAATCGAAGATCTGGCCAAGACGCTGCTGAAGGAACCAATCAAGGTTGAAGCGGCGCCGCAGGGTTCGACCGTGGTCAAGATCGACCAGCGTGTAATCATGTCCGGTTCGAAGGCAAAGCGTGGCGTTCTCAACGACCTGCTGGCCGACGAGAAGGAAGGCATGGAACGCGTCATCATCTTCTCGCGCACCAAGCATGGCGCCGACCGCGTGGCCAAGAACCTTGCCATCGATGGTCACGAAGCAGCGGCTATTCACGGCAATAAGAGCCAGAACGCCCGTCAGGCAGCTCTCAAGGGCTTTGCCACCGGTCAGGTTCGCATTCTGGTTGCAACCGACATTGCAGCGCGCGGTATCGACGTTAAGGGCATCACCCACGTCGTGAACTACGAACTGCCAGACGATCCGGAAAACTACGTTCACCGTATCGGCCGTACCGGTCGTAACGGGGAAAGCGGCATCGCCATTACCCTCGTTGATGGCTCGGAAAAGGCCAAGCTGCGCGATGTGGAACGCCTCATCCGTCGTACGCTGCCAGTCTCGGGCGATGTGAACCTCGTCGAAACGGATGCAACTCCGCGTGGCGCACGCACGAGCCCGGGTGCTCCGGCTGGTGCGCGTACTGCACGCAATCCGAAGCCAAATCCGCGCAAGTTCAACACCCCACGTCCGGGTGGTGAGCGCAGCAAGGGCGGGGCAGCACGCGAAGGCGTTGCTCGCGATCCGAAGAACCCATTGGCTCCGGCTAAGTCGATTAAGCCGCCACGCGCAGATGGTCTCAAGACCAAGCAGCGCTGGAGCACAGCGGCTAAAAAGACCGCAGCGCGCAATCGTCGCGACGGCTAAAGATCACGAAAAAGGCGGCTCACGGGCCGCCTTTTTTATTGTCTGCTTGGGGTATCAGGCGACCGAATTGAGATAAATATGGTCGTGCTGGGGAGCGCTGTCCCCGGGCTTGCGGGCGAGGTGGGAGAGAAACTCTTCAGCCCAATCACCGACATTGTGTTTGCGGGCGGCGGCCATGAGCGCCTCGTATCGGGCACGCCGTTCCTCAAGCCCCATTTCGAGTGCAACGCGGATCGCCTCGGCACTTTCGTCGGTGTCGAAGGGATTGACCTGAAGCGCGGCAGGGAAGATTTCGGCCGCTCCGGCGAAGCGCGAGAGGATCAGTACGCCCGGGTCCTCGGGGTTTTGCGAGCCGATATATTCGTGCGCCACAAGGTTCATGCCGTCTCGTAATGGTGTGATCAGCCCGACGCGCGCGAGGCGATAAAGACCGGCCAGGCTTGGTTGTCCATAGGCGCGTTTGACATAGGTGAGGGGTTGCCAATCTGGCTCGGCAAACTTGCCCATCACCCGACCACAAACGGCATCCAAGGTTTCAGAAGTGGCTTGATATTCCTTGATGGTGTCGCGCGAGGGGGGCGCGACCTGCAGGAAATGCACGCCGCGGCGGAAGCTTGCGTTGTGAGCGAGGAATTTCTCATAGGCTTCAACGCGCTGCGGCAGGCCTTTGGAGTAATCGAGACGATCAACCCCGAGAATGAGCCGCTCATCGCCCAAGGAACGGCGCATGCGCGTGATCATCTTTTGCGCAGCGGGGCTGACCGAGAGGCTTGCGAAAGCATCCGGATCAGAGCCGATGGGGAAAGCGAGGATTTCGGTTCGGGAGAAATCGACGTGGTGCTTGGCGCTTGAAGCAAAGGTTGGCGGGGCTTGGTGCTCCGCGAACTCCAGAAAGGCGGCGACGTCGCGCTTGGCCTGCATGCCGACAAGATCATAGTGCGAGAGATCGCGCATGAGATCGGTGTGATGGGGGATGGCATAGAGCGCATCCGGCGTCGGGAACGGGATGTGCAGGTAAAAGCCGATGCGATTGCGGACGCCAAGTTGGCGCAATTCGGTGGCCAGCGGGATCAGGTGATAGTCGTGCACCCAGATGATGTCGTCGGGTCGTAAGAGTTTGGCAAGCGCGGCGGCGAACTGCGCATTGACGCGGCGATAGCCTTCGTACCAGTGGCTCTCGATGGTGGTGAGATCGAGCCGAAGGTGGAAGCTGGGCCAGAGGATGGAATTGGCAAAGCCAGAGTAATAGGCCTGATGATCGTCGCGGGTCAGGTCGATCTGGGCGACCGAAAGACCATCGACGTCTTGAATTTGCGCGGTGGGACTTGGGCTCTCGGTGAGCTTGCCAGACCAGCCGAACCAAAATCCCTGACGTTCGGCGAGTACTTTTTTGAGTGCGACTGCGAGACCGCCAGCGGCTGGGCCTTTGGCGGGGGTGCGATTGGAAACAATAACTATACGGCTCATAGGTCTTTCGGGTTTTTCTCGATCTAGGGATCGGAGCTCAAGGCTCCGATCAGTGGGTGATGGTCTCCGGCGGTGTGGTGTCGGTCTGTGCGGTTGCGCTACGGCTGGCGATGTCGATGAGACCTTCGATCAGAGCATTGACAGAGGCGACGTCGGCAATGCGCATGCGCGCTGCGGTATCACCAGGTCCAAGCTTGATGCCAATGCCGCCCAATTCCTGCGCGGCGCGGAAGGCATCTTCATCGGTCACATCATCGCCGATGAAGATCGGCGTGCGCCCAGCAAAAGGTGCCTCCTGCATGAAGGCGCGCAGGGCATTGCCCTTGTCGAAACCGGCAGGGCGAGCTTCGAAAACCATTTTGCCCGGCACCATGGTGAAGATCGAATGGGCCGTGAGCACCTCGGTCATGGCTTCGCGGCACAGCTCTTCAAGCTCGGGTGCTTGGCGATAATGCAGGGCAACGGCGCCATCTTTCTCTTCGAGAATGAGGCCTTCGTTCTCCGCCACGATCGGGGCCAAGGCTTGCGCAATTTCGGAAGCGCCCTTGGTGTAGATTTCCAAGACTTCTTCAAAACTGCCATCGGCGCGACGGCGTTGCGCGCCATGAGCACCGGCGATGGGGAGATGCAACTCGCCCAGATAGGTGTCGATGTCGGCGATTTCGCGCCCTGTGAGGATGGCAAAGGCGTGATCGAATTCGTTGATCGCCCGCGCCAAACGTTCCGCCAGCTCGGTCGGAACATGAATAGCATCAGGGGTTTCGGCTAGCTCGACCAGCGTGCCATCGAAATCGGTAAATATAGCCAGGAGCGGTGAAGGGCTCCCGGAAAAAAGAGATGGATCGGACATCACGCTTTCCCACGAACAACTAATCAGTTGAGGGGGGAACGTGACTCTTGATGAAAAGGTTCGAATATTAGCGAGAGATGATGAACTTGGTTAAGCAGCGGCGTTGCGGGATAGCTCTAAGAGCACCGCGCCAGACGTGCCAATGAGCTGCAGCACATCGTCTTGGCGAACAAAGCCAACGATTTCGGCAAGGGCTGAAAAGAACGCAGCTTCCCGGCCCATTGTGGCGGCGTCGCAGGCCATGTTGGTGGTGCCACCGACGCCGAAGCTGATCGCTGTTCCGGCGATGGTCGCGGTCGTGAAGTAGCGATTGCAGCCTCCGGTTCCGTAGACGCGACCTTCATGATCAAAGCCGATTGAGGGCTTGCGCGGACCTTCAATGGCTTGGCCGTTGACCGACTGAACTGTCCAATCAGTATCAATAAGCGGGGACGTGGTTGGGGTCATGGCGTTGAAATTGAGAACCTGTGGTTCTTCGATGAGGGGCTGCACATCGCCAGCGCGATGCACGAAAATTGTCGTCTGCTTGGGAGAGGCAGGGTCGACAGCGATGGGATCATAGTTCTGGAAGACTACGGCGCCACGGCTGAGGATTTTGGCCACAAGGCCATAGTGGTTTTCTGGCGCAGGCTGCTGATGCAGATTGAGCGAATAGGAGAGGGGAACCTGACCCCGATCTGGAATTGGCGCGGTGGCGCTGGCGATTTGCGTGCCGGTTGTGAGGTCGACAAGGGTAACGACAAGCTCAGCGGGAATGGGGAGGGCAATGCGCTCGCGATAGGTCACGTCGCCGGTCAGCGTGGTTGCTTGCGCCAGAGCGGGGGTGGCGAGCAAAACACTGCAAAGGGTGAGCATGATCCATGTGCGCATGAGCAACTCCATCACCGAACGGAACAGAAGACGAGGTAGCATTTCCGTTCGCTATCAGGGGTAAAGTATTTTTGCGGCGAGATTAAGCGTCCACAAGCCAGGGGTCATCAAAGAAATGTTCCTCGAGATTTCTGTCTAGTCCGCCGCGGTCAATGACGATGAAACTTGCAGGCTTTTCGATGGGGCAAAGCACGCCATGCCAAGTGTTGATGGCGATGTTGACCCCTTGCCCCGGAGCCGGGCGGAAAGCACGGATGCGCACCGGCTTTTCGTCTTCGTTCTCCGCCACGATGACAAGCCATGAGGCAGCGCTCGTGGGGTAGAAGGCCTGACTGCCCAAGGGGTGACGTTCGACCATATCGAGGCTCAGCGGCAGGGCGTAGGGCTGGCCAGCAAAGAGCGAAATAATCGGGCGGGGATCGGTGCCGCCCAATTGGATCGTGGCCAGATCATGGTAGCGCTCGGTCATGCCACGATTGATGGTGAAGTGGTTTGAGCCCTCGGTCTGGATCACCTGACCGAAGGGAGCAAATGCTTCTGCGGTGAGCGGCTCGATGCGAAGTGTGCGATCGTTCATGATCAAAACGGCAGCTTGGCGTGACGGTTGACGTCTTTATAGAGCAGATAGCGGAAGCGTTCCGGGCCCGTGTAGCAGGCCTGCGGGCAGAAGGCGCGGAGCCACATGAAATCGCCGGGCTCGACTTCGACCCAGTCGCGATTGAGGCGATAGACGGCCTTGCCTTCGAGGACGTAAAGGCCGTGCTCCATGACATGGGTTTCCTCGAACGGGATGACCGCGCCCGGCTCGAGAGTGACGATGTTGACGTGCATGTCGTGGCGCAGGTCGATCGGCTCGACGAACCGTGTCGTGCCCCAACGATCGTTTGAGCCGGGCATCCAGCGGATGGGTTCGACCTTGTCGGAAGTGACGAAGGCTTCCGGCGCCTCGACGCCTTCGACGCGTTCGTATTTTTTGCGGATCCAATGGAAGCGGCAGAACTCGGTGCCGTTGTTGACGGCGGTCCAGTTGCAGCCGGGAGGCAGGAAGGCGTAGCCGCCTTCGGTGAGGGTATGCTCAGTGCCCTCGATGGTGAGGGTGATCTCGCCAGCGACAACGAAGATGACGCCTTCGGCCTCTGGATTGCCCTCAGGCTTATCGCTGCCGCCCTGCGGGGCAACTTCCATAATGTATTGCGAGAAGGTCTCGGCAAAGCCGCTTAACGGGCGGGCGATGACCCAAAGGCGGGTGAGACGCCAATGGGGGAGATAGGAGATGACGATGTCGCGCATCGTCCCATGCGGAAGCACGGCATAGGCCTCGGTGAAAACCGCGCGCTGGGTGTGAAGCGCCATTTGACTGGGTAGGCCTGCAGGGGGTGATGCGTAATGTGATGACATCTCGGGCTCGGGCAAAAATTCGGACAAAGGGCAGGGCGCGGCTTAGGGCAAGACGGCGCTGAGACGAAGGAGGGCGATGCGCTCGACCTGACGGCAGGCGGTGGTGAACTCCTGCTCGGCGGAATTTGCGAGCCGGGTTTCGAAGTTCGCCAAGATCGACGCCTTAGTGTGGTCGCGCACGGCGATGATGAAGGGGAAACCGAATTTGTCGACATAAGCGGTGTTGAGGCGCGTGAAGGTTTCGCGCTCTTGGTCGGTGAGAGCGTCGAGACCGGCGGACTTTTGTTCGGCAGTGCTTTCGGCCGTGAGGCGCTTGGCAGCGGCGAGCTTGCCCGCGAGATCAGGGTGGGCGCGCAGAACGCCCATGCGCTCGTCGTCTGTTGCCATGCGGAATTGACTGCGTAGGGTGAAGTGGAGGCCCTGAGCGGTGTCATTGGCGGGACCTAATTCACCATCCCAAGCGCGCTCGGCGATCCACGGCGAATGCTCAAAGATCGAGCCGTAGCGGGAAATGAAATCGTCGCGGTCGAGCGTGCTGGGGAGCACGTCCTGTGCAATGAAGGGGTGTTCCTTGGCCCAGTGCTCGGCGATTTGAAGGCGGGTGGGGACCCAGACGTTGTCGAAGGTTTTGATGTAATCAACGAACTTCTTGAGGCCCTGAAAGCGCCCCGGCTGACCGACGAGGCGGCAGTGGAGGCCAATGGACATCATCTTGGGGCTACCTGCCTGACCTTCGGCATAAAGGCAGTCAAAGCTGTCTTTGAGGAAGGTGAAGAACTCGTCGCCCGTGTCAAAGCCCGGGGGCGTGACAAAGCGCATGTCATTGGCCGAGAGCGTATAGGGGATGATCAGCTGTGGGCGATCGCCGTGAAGCCGCCAATAGGGCAGGTCGTCGTCATAGGTGTCGGAGATATAGGCCATTGAGCCTGTTTCAGTGACAAGATCGACGGTGTTGAGACTGGAGCGGCCCGTGTACCAGCCTTGCGGCGGGATGCCCGTGGCGACGGTGTGGAGACGAATGGCTTCCGCGATCTGGCGGCGCTCTTCAGCGGGGGGCATGTCCTTATGCTGGACCCATTTGAGACCGTGGCTGGCGATTTCCCAACCTGCGTCGAGCATGGCCTGAACCTGCGCTGGCGCACGCATGAGCGCGGTGGCGACGCCATAGACGGTGACAGGGAGACCGGCCTGCGTGAAGAGGCGATGAAGGCGCCAGAAGCCAGCGCGCGAGCCATATTCATACATGCTCTCGACATTGGCATGGCGTTGGTCTGGCCAAGGCTGCGCGCCCAGAACGTCGACGAGGAAGGCTTCCGACGCGCCATCGCCGTGCAGAATATTGTTTTCGCCGCCCTCTTCATAATTGAGGACAAACTGCACCGCGACATGCGCACCACCGGGCCAATTGGCATTGGGGGGATTGGCGCCATAACCGTGCATATTGCGTGGGTAGCGAAGCATCTGCGGTATCCATCAGCGTCGAATAATTCTGCGTGATGGTAGGAGCAGGTTTGCACTTAGGCTAGCGGGTTTAAGTGCAAAATCTTTCGGTGAAGCGCGTTTCTTTCGCGAGTTATCAACAATGCCTATTTTGCACTCTGCTTGTTCAAAGAAGCGGCGGCGCGGATGAGGTCTTTAAATCCGTCGTGATCTATCGATCCGCCTTCGGTGAAGTCGATGGCGCGGCGGGCATTGCCCTCCAGACTGGCGTTAAAGATACCAGAGGGGTCGGGCAGCGATGCGCCCTTGGGGAAGGTGGTCTTTACGGCGGCTTTATAGGCCTCGCCGGTGCACAAAATGCCATTGTGAGACCAGACTGGCTGACCCCATTTCCACTCTTCAATGACGTCGGGCAGCGCTTCGTGGATGAGCTTGCGCAAGAGGGCGAGGGTTTCGCCGCGCCAACCGGGCAGGTCGGCGATGCGCTGGTCAATCAGTTGGGAGGGCGTCGCGCCGGTGGCGAGGTCGGCCTTGCTGTTGCGGGGGAAAGCCATGGCTACATTTTCTCGCCGGGGAGTTGAGCGGCGGCCTTTATCCACGCGGAGAACTGGGCGTGATCAAAGCCCGCCTCGGTGACATGGAGATAGCGCACGTCTGGATTCTTGGACGGCTCTGGTGGCGCTGGCACGAGCTGCCCGCCATTGAAGAAGCCGACCTTGAGGTAGTTTTTCATGGCATGGAAGGAGGTGAAATAGTGGTGCTCGGTGACAGCATACATCGGCGAGTTCCACTTCACGGCTTTGAGCACATTGGGAACAGCCGCGGTGATCAGGCTATCGATGATTTTGGCTTCGCGTTGCTGCCAACCGTTGAGGGCGGCGATGTAGTTCTGCACCACCTCATCGCCATAGCCTTTGGCGATTTGAGGATTGCCACCACTGAGGCGGGTGACGCCATCAGCATCGGGTTTAAGGTCTGATATTTTAGGGTTCATAGCCACGGGCGCTCCTCGCAAAGCCTTGATCGTGCATGGTGTCCTGAGGGGGAGTGTGGCACCTGTCTAAGGCGGGGTGAAGGCTAAAAATTAGGCAGGCAAATATGTCTGGGTAACTTCTGGCTTTCCTGTGTGAAATTGGGCTAGCCGCAAGATTGCTAAATGCTATGGTCTTGGGGGGACGACGAATAGGAGTAGCAACATGGCAGGCGGACGCCTCACGACCCATGTTCTCGATACAATGCATGGTACGCCGGCGCGGGGTATGCGCCTTGAACTTCACTATGTTCATGGCGACCACACGCATCATCTGGTTGATAGCTACACCAATTCTGACGGTCGCGTAGATCAGCCCCTGTTGGACGATGAGTTCCAGCACGGCGAATATGAAATCCGCTTCCACGTGGGGCAGTTTTTCGAGCGTATTGGCGTTGAGACTGAAACGCCGTTTCTTGATGTCGTGCCGATCCGTTTTACGATTTCTGAAGACAAGCACTACCATGTGCCGCTGCTTGTCAGCCCATTTGCGTATTCGACCTACCGCGGGAGTTGAGCCTTGGTAGACGTGACCAACGCCATTCGCTTTTTGCTCAATGGTGAAGATATTGCCCTGACGGATGTGGCGCCTGATCAGACGCTGCTCGACTGGTTGCGCCTTGAGCGCCGACTGCGCGGCTCAAAAGAGGGCTGTGCTGAGGGCGATTGCGGTGCCTGTACGGTATTGGTTGGTCGCGTTTTTGGCGATGAAGTCATTTATGACAGCGTAACAGCCTGCATTCGACTGCTGGGGAGCCTCAATGGCTGCCACGTCGTCACCGTTGAACATTTGCGCGGGGAGAATGGCCAGCTCCATCCGGTGCAGCAGGCGATGGTGGATCAGCACGGGAGCCAGTGTGGCTTCTGTACGCCGGGGTTTGTCATGAGCCTTTATGGGCTGTGGATGCGGAACCCGCACCCAACGCGCTCAGCTATCGAGAAAGCATTGCAGGGCAATCTTTGTCGTTGCACCGGCTATGCGCCGATCATTCGCGCGGCTGAGGCGATTTCGAGCTATGGGTTGCCGCAGGGCGATGTGCTGTGGGCGGAGCGGATTGCGGTCAAGGATAGGCTGATCGCTTTGAGCCAGACAGGGCGCGTCGAGATTGGTGCGGATGAAAATCGCATCATCATTCCCGCAAGTCTTGATGATCTGGCGCAGCTTTATGCGCAATATCCGGAAGCGCGGATCGTCGCCGGTTCAACGGACGTTGGGCTGTGGGTGACCAAGTTCATGCGTCGCATTGGGCCGGTGATTTTTATCAATCATCTGCAAGAGCTGAAGGCCGTTACGGTCTCGGACGCGGCCGTGAATTTTATGGCGGGTGTGACCTATTCGGAAGCGCTGCCCACGATCGAAGAGCATTTCCCGCAATTGCGTGAGCTTTGGAGCCGCTTTGCTGGGGAACAGGTGCGCAATATGGGCACGCTGGGCGGCAATATCGCCAATGGCTCGCCTATTGGTGACACCCCGCCGACCTTTATTGCACTGGGTGCACGCCTTACGCTGCGCAAAGGCAATGAGCGGCGCGAGATGGCGCTCGAGGATTACTTTGTTGCCTATGGCAAGCAGGATCGTGGGCCGGGTGAGTTTGTCGAAAGCCTCTTTGTACCAAGGCTGCCTGCGGGTGAACACTACGCCGTCTACAAGGTTGCTAAGCGCAAGGAAGAGGATATTTCATCGCTGTGCGGGGCCTTCCGCGTGGGGACCGACAATGGTGTGGTGACCTCGGTGCGCATCGCTTTTGGCGGCATGGCGGCGACGCCAAAGCGCGCCGCGGTGGTGGAAGCAGCGCTGATGGGCAAGGCCTGGTCGGAAGAAACGATTGAGGCGGTGCTGCCGCTGTTCGGCGAGGATTATCAGCCCATTAGCGATATGCGCGCGTCGGCGGACTATCGTCTGCTGGCCGCCAAGAACCTGCTCCGTCGGTTCTACATGGAGACTGAAGGCACCGCAGAGCGGTTGAGCCGTGAGGTAGCATGATGAATAAGCATTCTTCCGAAATTTCATTGGCTGTGCTGCATGCCAATACCCGCCATGACAGCGGCCCCAAGCACGTGACCGGATCGGCAGAATATATCGACGATATGATTGAGCCAGTGGGCACGATGCACGCCTATTTGGGCCTGTCGAACCGCGCCCATGCCACGATCAAGTCGATTGATCTCGATGCCGTTCGCGCGGCGCCCGGCGTTATCGGCGTGCTGACCGCAGAGGATATTCCGGGCGAGAATGACGTCTCGCCGAGCCATAAGCATGACGAACCCATTTTCGCGGTTGGTAAGGTGCATTTCTGGGGCCAGCCGATGTTTGCGGTGGTGGCAGACACGCGCGACGCCGCGCGCCGCGCAGCACAGCTGGTCAAGATTGACTACGAAGACCTGCCGCATGCGCTCGATGTACGCGCGGCGCAGGGCGCGGGCGGAAAGCTCGTGACCGAACCGCTCAAACTGGAACGGGGAGATGTCGAAGCGGGCCTCGCCAGCGCGCCGCGTCGCGTTCAAGGGGCAATTACGATCGGCGGGCAGGATCACTTCTATCTCGAAGGGCAGATTGCACTCGCCATTCCGGGCGAAGACGAGGACGTGACCATCCACGCCTCGACCCAGCACCCGAGCGAAGTGCAATTGATGGTGGCGCAGGTTTTGGCCATTCGCCACCATGCTGTGACCATCAATATCCGCCGTATGGGCGGTGGCTTTGGTGGCAAGGAAACGCAGGGCAATCTCTTTGCTGCTGTCGCCGCGCTGGCGGCGAAGAAGTGGAACCGCGCTTGTAAAATCCGTCCGGATCGGGACGACGATATGCAGGCGACGGGCAAGCGCCATGACTTCGTGGTCGATTATGACGTTGGCTATGATGAGACCGGCAAAATTCTTGCCGTTGATGCAAACTATGCTGCGCGCGCGGGGTTTTCATCCGATCTTTCGGGGCCAGTAACAGACCGCGCGCTGTTCCATGCGGATAATGCCTATTGGTATCCGGCGGTGCGTCTGCGGTCGCAGCCGCTTTATACCAATACTGTCTCGAACACCGCGTTTCGTGGCTTTGGTGGGCCGCAGGGCATGTTGGCGGCGGAGCGCTGGGTAGAAGACATCGCCTATGCGCTGGGCAAAGATCCGCTCGATATTCGCAAGGCCAATTTCTACGGCACGGACACCGACAATATTACGCCCTACCATCAAACGGTGACGGACAATGTCGTTGACCGCGTGGTGGCAGAGCTGGAAGCCAGCGCGGATTATCAGGCGCGCCGCCGCGCGGTGATCGCCTTCAACAAGACCAGCAGAGTGCTCAAGAAGGGCATTGCGCTGACCCCGGTGAAGTTCGGAATTTCGTTCACGGCGACCTGGTACAATCAGGCTGGTGCCTTGGTGCATGTCTATAAAGATGGCTCGGTCCATCTTTCACATGGCGGCACGGAAATGGGGCAGGGGCTGCACACCAAGGTGGCGCAGGTGGTTGCCGATGCCTTTGGCATCAATCTCGACACCGTCAAGATCATGGCGACTTCCACGGGGAAGGTTCCCAATACCTCGGCGACGGCTGCGTCTTCAGGCACTGACCTTAATGGTATGGCGGCGCTCAATGCGTGTGATCAGATCAAGGCTCGGCTGGTCGCCCATGGGGCCGCTCTTCACAAGGTTTCAGAGAGCGAGTGCTCGTGGGTGCAGGGTGGACTGCAGGCAGGGCCCACCTTTGTGCCGTTTGGGGAGCTGGTGGCTTCGGCCTATCTGAATCGCGTTCAGCTTTCGGCAGCGGGATTTTACAAGACCCCGGATATCAATTGGGATCGTGCGGCGGGCCGTGGTCGACCGTTCTACTACTATGCCTATGGGGCATCGGTGAGCGAGGTCACCATCGACACACTGACGGGTGAATATACCGTCGACCGAGTCGATATTTTGCACGATGTCGGCAAGTCGCTGAACCCCGTTATCGACGTTGGACAGGTCGAAGGCGGCTTCATTCAGGGCATGGGATGGCTCACCAGCGAAGAATTAGTGTGGGATTCTAAGGGACAGCTCCGGACTCACGCCCCTTCCACCTACAAAATCCCTTTGGCTTCTGATATCCCGCCGGTCTTCAACGTGAAGCTGGCGGAGTGGTCGGTGAACAAAGAACCGACCATAGGTCGATCCAAAGCGGTCGGTGAGCCGCCCTTTATGCTGGCCATGAGTGTGGCTGAAGCATTGGGCATGGCTGTGGCCAGCGTGGCCGATTATAGAATCGCGCCGCGCCTTGATACGCCGATTACGCCCGAGCGCGTGTTGATGGGCGTAGAGCGACTCCAAGCGGAGACGCGCGCGTGAAAAACTCGGTGGGCGCAAAGTCTGGTGTCCCACCGTACCTCCCCCAAATTGGGGGAGGGGAACTGACCGGCCGCGCCTACGGGGGAGAATCATGACCCCTCAAGCCCTCAGCGCATTTTTCGCCGAAAATCCCGACGCCATATTGTGCGAAATCACGCATGTGAAAGGCTCCTCGCCGCGCGCGGAAGGCACTTTCATGGTGGTGGGCGCGACACTCGCGCTTGGGACTATAGGTGGCGGTGCCCTTGAATATATGGTTATTGACCACGCGCGCCGGCTGATCACAGCAGGGCGCGCGCATGAGGTCATGGACGTGCCTTTGGGGCCTGAAATCGGCCAGTGTTGTGGCGGGCGTGTTCGTGTCGATCTTTCTTTTGTTACCGACACGATGCGGACCGAGCTTGTGGCGCGGTGCGAGGCCGATCTGGCGCGACGTCCGAGCGTTTTCATTTTTGGCGCGGGCCATGTTGGCCGTGTCTTGGCGCAAATTCTCTCGCTTATGCCAGTGAGGCTTGAGGTGATTGATACGCGCAAAGAGGAGCTGGCTGCACTTGCGCCTCAAATCGCTTCTCGACTTGTCGCTATGCCCGAGATGATTGTGCGCCAAGCGCCTGCGGGCAGCAGCTTTGTGATCGTCACGCATGATCACGCTTTAGATTTTCTCATTGCATATGAAGCATTGTCGCGACGTGACACTGCCTATGTTGGAATGGTCGGCTCACAAACGAAAAGAGCAAAGTTCACGAGCTGGTATCGTGACCAAGGGGGTGACGCATTGGCGTTGAACAAGCTCATTTTACCTATCGGCGCGCAGGGCCTTGGCGACAAACGCCCCGCCGTTATAGCGGCCTTCGCCGCAGCTGAAATTATGGCACATGTTGGAAGTCAGGGCATTTGTGCACGTGACAATTCCTCCTTTGAACAAACGGGAGTGGCGCGTGGTTTCTGACCTGCCCAATCGGCTCGAACTGAGCGGTATCACCAAGCAATTCCCAGGCGTTCTGGCCAACGACAATGTGTCGTTTTCGGTCAAGCCAGGGGAAATTCACGCGCTTCTCGGTGAGAACGGGGCGGGTAAGTCCACCCTCGTGAAAATGATTTATGGCATCATGCAGCCCAATGCTGGCGAGATCCGCTGGAATGGGGTTCCCACTGTCGTGCAGAGCCCTAAGGCCGCGCGCAAACTGGGCATCGGCATGGTGTTCCAGCACTTCTCGCTGTTTGAAGCGCTGACCGTTCTCGAAAATATCGCGCTCGGCATGGATGCGAAGATACCGCAGCGTGAGCTCGAAGAGCGGACGCGGCAGATCATGCAGACCTATGGGCTGACGCTTGATCCGCACCGTACCGTTGCAACGCTTTCGGTGGGCGAACGCCAGCGTATCGAAATCGTGCGCGCGCTGCTGCTCAATCCAAAACTGCTGATTATGGATGAGCCGACTTCGGTTTTGACGCCGCAGGAAGTGGAGCAGCTGTTCACCGTGCTGCGCCAGTTGGCGAGCGAAGGCTGCTCGATCCTTTATATCTCGCACAAGCTGCATGAGATTAAGGCGCTGTGTGACACAGCGACTATTCTGCGCGGCGGCAAGCTCGTGGATACGTGTGATCCCAAGGTCGAGACCTCGCGCTCGATGGCCGAGAAGATGATCGGGGCCGGGCTAAAGGATATCAACAAGGGTGAAGGGCGCAGCTTTGGCGAGCCTAAGCTCGTGGTGAACGGCCTTTCGACCAAGAAGACGGGCGACTTCGATGTGCCCGTCAACAACATCTCATTTACTGTGCATGCTGGTGAAATTCTGGGCATTGCGGGCGTGGCCGGCAATGGGCAGAACGCGCTCTTGGACGCGCTATCGGGCGAGTTGCTCGGCGAAGACCGCGACGCCATCAGCCTTGATGGACGCAGCATTGGCTTGCAGCACCCAACCGACCGTCGCCGGTCGGGGATTTCGGCGGTGCCGGAAGAGCGCAATGGTCACGCGGCGGTTGGTGATTTCTCGCTCTCGGACAATTCGGTGCTCACGGCGCGTGATCGTATCGGCATGGTTATGCTGGGGCTGATCAATTTCGGCACGGCCAAGAAATACACCGACAAGGTGATCGCGGGTTTCTCGGTGAAGGCCATCGGCTCGCAGTCGACCGCGAGTTCGCTCTCGGGCGGGAATTTGCAGAAGTACATTATGGGCCGCGAAATCATGCAGAGCCCCAAGGTTCTGGTGGTGAGCCAGCCAACTTGGGGCGTGGATGCGGGCGCGGCAGCGGCGATCCATCAGGCTTTGGTCGATCTGGCCGCGTCGGGCTCGGCCATTGTCGTGATCAGCCAGGACCTTGATGAGTTGCTGGCCCTTTCCGACAGCCTTGCGGTAATCAATATGGGGTCGCTCTCTGAAGTGCGGCCGGTGAAGGACTTTAGCGTGGAAGAGATCGGTCTGCTTATGGGCGGTGTGCATGGCGAGGCGGGAGCAGCATGATGCAGTTTCGTCTCGAAAAGCGCGCTGAACCATCCAAGTTCATGCTCTATGCAACGCCGATTGCGGCTGTTGCTCTGACCATGCTGGTGGGCGTGATCCTGTTTTCGGCCATTGGTTACAATGGCTTTGCGGCGGTTGGGGAGATTTTCCTTACCCCACTGACCAATCCCTACAAGTGGCAGGAATTGGGCGTTAAAGCTGCGCCGTTGATTATTATCGGTGTTGGTCTGTCGATCGCTTATCGGGCCAATGTCTGGAACATTGGTGCTGAGGGCCAGTACATCGTTGGTGCTTTGGCTGCGACCTGGGTGGCGCTGGCCACGCACGGGCAGGGTGGCTTCTGGATTTTGCCGCTGATGGCGGTGGCAGGGGCGATTGCGGGCATGGCCTATGCGGCGATCCCGGCGTTTCTCAAGACCAAGCTCAACGTCAATGAAATTCTCACCAGTTTGATGCTGACCTATGCGTCCGTACAGCTGATTTTCTTCCTCATTCGTGGTCCCTGGAAGGACCCAATGGGCATTGGTTTCCCGCAGTCGCGTCGCTTTGACGTGGCGGCGCGCTTGCCAAACCTGACGGTCGAAAATTTTGACTTCCTCGGTGACGGCGCATTGATCCTCAAGGGGCTCGTGGAACGCGTGCACTATGGCGTGCCGCTGGCGATTTTCATTGCACTGGTCGTGTGGTTCATCATGACCCGTACCGTGTTTGGTTATCGTATGCGCGTTGTTGGTGCGGCGCCGCACGCAGCGCGTTACGGCGGCTTTTCGCAGAACAAAACCATCTGGATGGCCATGCTGGTGAGCGGCGGTTTGGCGGGTCTGGCGGGGATGCTGGAAGTGGCTGGCCCGTTCCAGCGCATGGTGCCGGGCTTTGCCACCAACTACGGCTTTACGGCCATCATCGTGGCCTTCCTCGGACGGCTTAATCCACTTGGCGTAATATTTGCAGGTTTCGTGTTGGCGGTCACATTCGTTGGTGGGCAGATTGCTCAGACAACCATGGGTCTTCCGGATGAAACGACAGGTATCTTCCAGGCGCTAATGATGTTCCTGCTGTTGGCTGGTGACATTTTGATCAAATATCGCATTCGGCGCGTTCAGCCTGATGCCCGCGTGGGAGCTGCATAATGGATCTTACCATTGCGATCATCGTGACCGTCGTCGGCGCGTCCACTCCTATTCTGATTGCCGCTTTGGGCGAACTGGTCGTTGAACGGGCAGGGGTGTTGAACCTCGGCGTTGAAGGCATGATGCTGATTGGCGCTGTCGTCGGCTTCATCGTTCAGTTCCATACCGGTCAGCCCCTGCTGGCTCTTCTGGCAGCGGCCGTTGCTGGTGTTCTCTCGTCTCTGATCTTTGGTTTCCTGACGCTCTCGCTTTCGGCCAATCAGACAGCGACCGGGCTGGCACTGACGATTTTCGGGACAGGGTTTTCGGCTCTCATTGGGGCCAACTACTCTGCTCGTCCGGTCCCGCTTATGGACTCGGTCTTGCCCGAAACCATCGCGGACCATCCCATTGCGCGCGTGCTGCTGGGCTATTCGCTGCCGGTTTACTTCGCGTTCTTCATGGTGTTTGCCGTTTGGTTCTTCCTCAAGAAGACCCGTTCGGGCCTGATCTTGCGCGCTGTCGGCGAGAACGACCATTCGGCGCACTCGATTGGCTATTCGGTATTGGGTGTCCGCTACCTCGCGATCATGTTTGGTGGCGCTATGGCAGGGATCGCCGGTGCGTGCTTCCCGCTGCTGCTGACGCCACAATGGGCCGAAGGCATGACGGCGGGCCGTGGCTGGATTGCCGTGGCGCTGGTGGTGTTCGCCTCGTGGCGCCCAATGCGCCTGTTGTTCGGCGCTTATCTCTTTGGTCTGGTGATGACCATGGAAGTGTACATCAAGGCGGGTGGCGGTCTTTTCTCCGCTATACCTGCTGAATTGTGGGCAGCCTTGCCCTATCTCGCAACGATCGTCGTGCTGGTGCTAATTTCGCTGAAGCGCGACGCGTCAACTAATGCTCCGGCCTGCCTTGGCAGGCCGTTCATGCCGGGTAATTGAGGCGGCGCCAACGAACGCCTCAATTCATAAAAATGTCGTCAATCAGGAGAAAAATGATGACACTGTCGCGTCGTACTTTCATCAAGGTTGGTGGGGCCGCCTTGTCTCTGCCACTTCTCGGAAGCACTGCTTTCGGTCAAGAAAAACTGAAGATCGGCTTCATCTACGTGGGCTCGATCAACGACAACGGCTACAACTACGCGCACAATCAGGGCCGTATCTTCATCCAGGAACAGCTGGGTGAACAGGTTGAAACCATGTTCGTCGAAAACGTGGCTGAAGGCCCGGATTGCGAACGCGTTCTGCGCGAACTGGCTCAGCAGGGCTGCAAGCTGATCTTCGCAACCAGCTTTGGTTTCGGCGACAGCGTTATCAAGGTTGCAGAAGAGTTCCCTGATATCGCGTTCGAACACGCAACCGGCTACATGAGCGGCCCGAATGTTGGCCTCTACAACGCGCGCTTCCATGAAGGTCGTGCGATCTGCGGTATCATCGCTGGTCACATGTCCCAGACCGGCAAGGCTGGTTACATCGGCTCGTTCCCGATCCCAGAAGTTGTGATGGGCATCAACTCCTTCACGCTCGCTGCGCGTAAAATCAACCCAGAATTCACCCTGACCCCGGTCTATATCTCGACCTGGAACGACCCAGCCAAGGAAGCTGACGCTGCCCGCGCTATGATCGACCAGGGCATGGACATCATTGCTCAGCACACCGACGGTCCAGCGGCTCTGCAGGTTGCTGCGGAACGCGGCATCATCGGCGGCTTCGGCCAGGGCGCAGACATGAGCGCATTTGCTCCTGACACCCAGCTGACCGCGATCATCGACAACTGGGGCCCGCACTACCTCGCGTCGGCCAAGGCTGTTCTCGATGGCTCTTGGGCTCCAGGCAACACCTGGGAAGGTCTCAAGGAAGAAGTCGTGACCATGACCCCTTACCACTCCAAGGTTCCAGAAGCTGCCGTTAAGGACGCAGAAGCTATGCGTCTCGGCCAGATCGATGGTTCGGTTGCAATCTTCACCGGTCCGATCAAGGACCACACTGGTGTTGAACGCGTTGCGGCTGGCGTCACCATGACCGACGCTGAATTGCTCAGCATGGACTGGTATGTTGAAGGCGTGATCCCACCAGCCTGATAGACATTTCGAGATGATCAGGGGCGGGTTTACCCGCCCCTTTTTATGAGGGTGGGACATGGGCGATTTAGTTATTTTCTATGAATGGGCGATGTTCGCCGCGCGCTGGTTGCACGTGGTCACAGCGGTCGCTTGGATTGGGTCTTCTTTTTACTTTATCGCTCTCGATTTGGGTCTACGAAAGACCCCGAGCTTGCCGCCGCTAGCCCATGGCGAAGAATGGCAAGTGCATGGTGGTGGCTTCTACCACATCCAGAAGTATCTCGTTGCGCCGGAGTTTTTGCCCGAGCACCTCACTTGGTTCAAGTGGGAAAGCTATGCAACCTGGCTCTCGGGCGCGCTGCTGCTGGCGCTGCTGTATTACATCGGCGCGGACCTCTATCTGGTCGATCGCAATGTGCTCGATATTCCGAGCTGGGGCGCAATTGCGCTCTCCATCGGCTCGATTGGTCTGGGCTGGTTGCTCTATGACACGCTGTGCAAGTCCAAGATCGGGCAATCGACCACGGGCCTGATGCTCGTGCTGTTCGCCATCCTTGTGGCGATGAGCTGGGGCTATACGCAGCTGTTCACTGGCCGCGCGGCCATGCTGCATATGGGCGCGTTTACCGCGACCATTATGACCGCCAATGTCGCGATGATTATTATTCCCAATCAGAAGATTGTGGTTGCCGATCTCAAGGCCGGGCGCACGCCCGACGCGAAATATGGCAAGATAGCTAAGCAGCGCTCGCTGCATAACAATTACCTCACCCTGCCGGTGATCTTCTTCATGCTATCGTCCCACTATCCGCTGGCTTTCGCCACGCAGTGGAACTGGATTATCGCATCGCTGATCTTCCTCGTTGGCGTGGTCGTGCGGCAATATTTCAACACGCGCCATGCTCGTAAGGGCAATCCGCATTGGACCTGGGCTGTTGCTGTGATCCTGATGTTGATCATCGCTTGGCTCTCGACCGGTCCGCGCCTGCCTGAAGGGGCCGAGACGCAGATTAGCGCGGGTGGGCAGCAATATATGGATAGCCAGCATTTTGCGGCCGCTAGCCTTGCAGTGCAGACGCGCTGCGCCATGTGCCATACGGCCGAGCCGGCCTATGAGGGGGTGTATCGTGCGCCCAAGAATGTCGTGCTTGATAATGACATCGCGATTGCCAACCACGCCCGCGAGATTGTCATTCAGTCTGGGTGGAGCCACGCGATGCCGCCCGGTAATGTGACGGAAATGACTGCGCAAGAACGGGCGTTGCTCGTAGAGTGGTATAGAGAGGGTTCTAACTCGTGACGAAAACCATATTGCGAGGCAGAGTTCTCAGCTTCCACCGGGCCCCGCAAGATATTGGAGACACCGAGAGCTATCTCTATCTCGAAGATGGTGCCGTGACGCTCGAGAACGGCAAGGTCATCGCAGTCGGTGATTATGCGAGCGCTGAGACTGCTGGGGCCGAAGTGGTGGACCACAGGCCTCACCTGATCATGTCCGGCTTTATCGACCTCCACGTGCATTATGTGCAGAGCCACATCATGGCCGCCTATGCTGGGTCGCTCCTCGAATGGCTCAATACCTATACCTTTATCGAAGAGCAAAAGTTCAGCCAGCAGGGACATGCCGCAGCGGTCGCTGTTGATTTTTACGACGCGCTGATCCGGCACGGCACGACCACAGCCGTCGCCTATTGCTCAAGCCATCCGCGCTCGGTTGATGCGTTCTTCGCCGAGGGCGAGAAGCGCAATATGCTTATGGTCGGCGGCAAGGTGATGATGGATCGCAATGCGCCCGAAGCGCTCTGCGATACGGCTCAATCCGGCTATGACGACAGCAAGGCGCTCATTGCCAAATGGCACGGGCGCGGTCGCGGCCAGTATGCGATTTCCCCCCGTTTTGCCATCACCTCGACTCCCGCACAGCTCGAAGCCGCGCAGGCTTTGGTCGCCGAGCATCCCGAATGCTACGTGCAGACGCATTTGAGCGAGAATGACGAAGAAATTCGCTTCTCGATGGAGCTCTATCCGGCGTCAAAGGACTATACGGGGATTTATGAGGACTACGGCCTATTGGGTCGGAAAACGCTGCTCGGTCACTCGATCCATCTCAATCATCGCGAAACGGCCGTCTTGGCGGAAACCGGGGCGGTGGCGGTTTTTTGCCCGACGTCAAACCTGTTCCTAGGATCAGGCTTATTTGACCGCGAACGCCTTCTGGCCAACGGGGTTCGGATTGGCATTGCCTCGGACATTGGTGGCGGCACCAGCATGAGCATGCTGCGGACATTGGACGAAGGCTACAAGATTTTGCAGTTGCGCAAGCAGCGCTTCAATCCATTGTCATCGTTTCATTTGGCAACGCGGGGTAACGCAGAAGCATTGGGCTTAGAAGACAAGATCGGATCTATAGCGCCGGGGCGCGATGCTGACTTGGTCGTGCTCGATTCTGGAGCAACGCCAACTATGCAAATGCGCCAAGGAACAGTGACATCTTTGGTTGAAGAGCTATTCTTACTCCAAACCATGGGCGATGATCGCTCCATTGTGGAAGTTTATGTTGCTGGAGCCGCTACAAAGTCGACTTTAGCCGGGTTGTGAAACCAACCGCTCTTGTCATAAACCAGTGTACCCCAAACTGTTCGAGCAGAGTTTTAACATGACCGAATACGTGACGAAGTCCGGCCTCTCCGTTCACCCCTTACTGGTGGATTTTTTAGAAAAAGCGGCCCTTCCAGGACTTCCCGTATCGGTAGACGCGTTTTGGGCGGGGTTTGCAGCGCTGTTGGCCGAACATGTGCCAGTGAATGCGCAATTCCTCGCAAAGCGCGACCAGCTGCAGAGCCGGATTGACGATTGGCACCATCAGAATGGACCCGTCGCGAACAATCCTGAGGGCTATGAGCAGTTCTTGCGCGAGATCGGTTATCTGGTCGACGAGCCGGGTGACTTCTCCATTTCGACCAGCAATCTAGACCCAGAAATTTCTTCGCTCTGTGGCCCGCAGCTGGTGGTGCCTGTTTCGAACGCCCGCTATGCGCTCAATGCTGCCAATGCCCGTTGGGGCTCGCTCTATGACGCGCTTTACGGCACGGATGTGATCAGCCGAGATGGCGATCTGGCGCCGGGCAAGGCGTTCAATGCGGCACGTGGCGCAGCCGTTGTTGCGCGGGCGGCAGAGTTTCTCGATGCCTCGTTTCCGCTGACTTCAGGCAGCCACACATCTGTCACGCAGTATAGCGTGGTGGAGCAGAGTGGCGTCGCAACCCTTCTGATCAAAACCGCTGCGGGTGACGTGTCTCTCGCAGATGCTGATGCCTTCGTGGGGTACTCGGGCGTTGGCGATAAGCAGGAGATCGTGCTCAAGCACCACGGTCTGCATGCGATTTTGCTGATCGATAAATCGAGCATGATTGGCGCGACCCACGCAGCCGGTCTGGCTGATGTGATTGTCGAGTCGGCGCTCACCACTATTCAGGACTGCGAAGACTCGGTTGCCGCTGTAGATGCTGAGGACAAGGTTGGCGTTTACGCCAATTGGCTCGGCCTGATGCAGGGCAATCTGGAAGATACATTCGATAAGGGCGGCAAGACCGTCACGCGTCGCCTCAAGGCGGATCGGGTTTATCGCGGCGTGAATGGCGAAGAGCTGGTGCTCAAGGGCCGCTCGCTCTTGCTGGTGCGCAATGTCGGGCATTTGATGACCACGGACGCGGTGCTGCTGAACGGCAAGCCCGTTGGCGAAGGGCTGATGGACGCGGCGATCACCGCACTGTGCGCCATGCATGATCAGGGCAACAACTCGGCGACGGGCTCAATCTATATCGTCAAGCCGAAGATGCACGGTCCGGAAGAAGTGGCCTTTGCCTGCCGGATATTTGCGTCGGTGGAAGGCTTCCTTGGTCTTGCGCCTAACACCATCAAAATCGGCATCATGGATGAGGAGCGCCGCACGTCGGCAAACCTCAAGGCGGCGATTTATGAAGCGCGTGAGCGCGTGTTCTTCATCAACACCGGCTTCCTTGACCGTACAGGTGATGAAATTCACACCTCGATGGAAGCTGGCGCGGTGTTGCGCAAGGATGAGATCAAGTCCGAGCGCTGGATTTCGTCCTACGAAGATCGCAATGTGCTGATCGGCTTGGCCTGTGGGCTTTCCGGCAAGGCGCAGATCGGCAAGGGCATGTGGGCGCGGCCAGACGATATGGCCGCCATGATGGACGCCAAGATCGGTCATCCCAATGCTGGCGCCAATACCGCTTGGGTGCCTTCGCCGACAGCGGCAACCCTGCATGCGCTGCACTATCATCAGGTTGATGTGTTCGAAGCGCAGCGTCGCCGGCATAATCAGGCGATGCCGGGGCTTTCTGAGCTTTTCTCGATGCCAATCCAGAAGCCGTATTCGCTCAGCCGCGAAGAGATTATCCGCGAGCTCGAAAACAATGCTCAGGGGATTTTGGGCTATGTGGTGCGTTGGGTGCAGCAGGGCGTTGGTTGTTCCAAGGTTCCGGACATCAACAATGTTGGCTTGATGGAAGACCGTGCGACCTGCCGCATTTCTTCGCAAGCCGTCGCCAATTGGCTGCGTCATGGACTGGTGAGCCGGGACGAAGTGACTTCGGTGTTCGAGCGCATGGCACAAGTCGTGGATGATCAGAACCAGGGCGATCCGCTCTATCGCCCGATGTCTGGCAATTTCCAATCGATCTCATTTGTTGCGGCGCTTGATCTGGCGCTGCATGGCGCTGACCAGCCGAGCGGCTATACCGAGCCGCTGCTCCATGCCGCCCGCCGCAAGGTGAAGGCGCGCGACGCCAAGTAAGCTTTTGGCTGGTTTGGTCCGATTTTAAGAGCCCTCGCAGAGACCCGTCTGCGAGGGCTTTTGTTTGCCGTTAGTTTGATTGGTCGCTCAGAGCGATGCGTGCGGTTTTGGCCATGGCGACGACCTTGAGATGAAAATCCTGCGGCACGGTGGCGGGTTCGTCAAAGTAGATGCGGCGCATGTCATCGCCCAGAACGATGGTGATGCCATCGGCATCGAGACTGGCAAGCCGCCAATTGCCAAGCTCGGCGCCGCAATAGTGGCGCGCATAGTCGGCCGTGGCATCGATATGGTCGTCATTCATGTGTTCGAGCGCATGGTGCTCGGCTTTGGCGAGGTCTGGGTTTTGAGGCGTGAGCAGATCGCTGGCGGTGAGGGCATAAGCTTTGCCGAAACCGGCGTTGAGGCTTACGGATAGAGGCTCAAGCACGACAAAGCGGAAATCGCCCAAGTCGACGTAGAGCTTGGCTTTGGGATTGTGGTTCAAATAGCGCCAGGCGAGGCTTTGATGCTCTTCGCTGTCGCGATCCACAAAACGGGCTTCGGCCGCAATGGTGATGCGGGCATGGGCCAAGGGGTCGCCCTTGCCGGGTTCGCCTAAGAGTAGAGAGCAGCGTGGATCGGCTTGTAGCGCCTTATAGTGGGCGGTGAGACCGGAAATGAGCAGGACAGGGCGGCCATAGAAATCACTCGCTGTACCAACGCGGGAGGCGACTGGAGCGCCACTCGTTGGGTCCAGCGTGGCCAAAGCTCCATAGCGCGAAGTGCGCAGTAGCGTTTTGGCACGGCGAATGGCATCGCCATCGGTATCTTGGAGAACGGAGCGGGGCGTGTCGGTCTGAGGCGTTTCAGTCATAGCAGGTCCAGTGCGCAGTGGGCGCACTAGACTAAATTATTTCATGACCGGCAAGTTCAACTTATGTGCGGTTAGTCGACGAAGTCGAATTTGTCGACGTCGAACAGGCCACGGTCCGTGAGCTTGAGATGGGGAATGACCGGGAGCGCGAGGAAGGCCACCTGCAAGAAGGGCTCGGGCAGCACGCAGTCTAGCGCTTTGGCGGCTTCGCGCAGGATGTGGAGGTCGTGTGCGACCTCTTCGAAGGGTTTTAGGCTCATGAGACCCGCGATGGTCAGGGCCAGCTCTGCTGTGATCCTGCCCTCATTGGCGACGACGAAACCGCCGCCCAGCTCGATGAGACGATTGACGGCCAACGCCATGTCGGCGTCGGTGGCACCCACAACGGTGATGTTATGGCTGTCGTGGCCGACGGACGAGGCTATGGCGCCGCGCTTGAGGCCGAACCCCTTCACGAAGCTGCGGCCGATGTTGCCATTTTTGCCGTGACGTTCGATGACGGCGACTTTGATGACGTCTTCTTCAAGATCGGGTTGAAGGCCGAAATCGGTTGAGGCGAGCGCGGCTTCTTCGCGGAAGGTGAGGATGAGGCCGGGTTTGACACCGATGACAGGAACGCGGTTTTGGCCGGGTTTGGGTTCTGTGATGAAGGCGTCGGCGGTAATAGGCTTGGCCTTAACCGAGGTTAGACCAACTGGGGCGACGGGATTGCGCGTTTCAAAAAGTTCGGGGGTGACGAGGCGGCCGGCAGAGATGACATCGGAGACGCGGCAGTCTTCGAGGCTGTCGAGAATGGCAATGTCGGCGCGGTAGCCGGAGCCGAGGATGCCGCGATCCTTGAGGCCAAAGATGCGGGCGGCGGAATGGCTGGCTGCGCGGTAAACGTGGTGCAGCGGGCAGCCACGGGCGATGAGGCGGCGGATGGAGCTGTCGAGATGGCCTTCTTCGGCAATGTCGAGCGGGTTGCGATCATCAGTGCAGAGGGCGACAAAGCTCGAGGTGTTTTCGTCGAGAATTTCAGCCAGGGCTTCGAGGTCTTTGGAGACCGAGCCTTCACGGATGAGAATGGCCATGCCCTTGCGCAGCTTCTCACGCGCTTCGGCGGCGCTGGTGGCTTCGTGGTCGGTGCGGATGCCGGCCGCCAGATAGCCGTTGAGGCCCATTCCGAGCAGCAGCGGGGCGTGACCGTCGATGTGGCCATCCTGATAAGCGATGAGCTTGGCCATGATGCCGGGATCGGCATTGAGCACCCCGGGGAAGTTCATCATTTCAGCAAGGCCGACGACCTTGGGGTGGCTACGGAAGGGGAGAAGGTCTTCGATTTCAAGCTGGGCACCTGCCGTTTCGAACGGTGTCGCTGGGACGCAGGACGAGAGATTGATCCGAACATCCATGATGGTCTGTTCGGCACTGTCGAGGAAGTATTGTATGCCCTCGGTGCCGAGGACATTGGCGATCTCATGAGGATCGCAGAGCACAGTGGTGACGCCGTAGGGCAGAACGCAGCGATCAAACTCGTGTGGGGTGACGAGGGAAGATTCGATATGCAGATGCGTGTCGATGAAGCCGGGGACGGCGAAGCGTCCGGTGCCGTCTATGGTGACTTTGCCCTCGTAGGTTTCATGGGTTCCCACGATCCGATCACCAACAATAGCGATGTCGGTGACCGTGACTTGGCCAGTGATGATGTCGAGCAGACCGATGTTCTTGATGACCAGATCGGCGGGCTCCTTGCCTTGGCCTGCCATTATCATTCGGGTCAAAACTTCGGTGCTGATCATATTCGCCTCAAGTTGAATTCGCCTTTAGGGTCGACCTCTCGCGGCTCTACGTCAAGCGCAATGGCACTTGGGAACCATGGCTTACCCCCATCGTTGGGACTTGATGAAACCGGAGAATGATATGCCGACCTATGATCCGCATAAATCTGAGAACGAAGTGCGACAGGGCAATTCGCGCAAGATGAATTCGCGAGTTTTGATCGTGTCGCTGGTGGCTATCGTCGTGCTTTTCGCGATTGTCTATCTCGTCAATGGAGCAATGCAGCCACCCGCCAGCTAAGTTCACGCAACTCGGAACCCCCTGAGGCGTCGACAGTTTGTTTATTGTCTTGTTCAAGGGATGAGCTCAGATGGACATGGGTAACAGCTTTGGGATGGTCGATACCTACCTCCCGCTCCACATCATCGCCATTCGCATTGGCATCGCGGCCCTGTTTGGGGCGCTGATCGGTCTCGAACGCGAACTCAGCACCGCAGAAGCTGGGTTAAGGACGCATATGCTGGTGTCAGTCGCTGCAGCGCTGTTCACCATTCTCGCCTTTGAAATCTTCCACACAATTGAGTCAGTTGCAGGCGGCGAAATGCGTGCGGACCCGATCCGCGCGGTCGAAGCGGTGACGGCGGGCATCGCGTTTCTTGGAGCGGGCGCAATCTTCCGCTCCGGAGCGGGCGTGCAAGGGCTGACAACCGGCGCAGGGATGTGGCTGGCGGGAGCTGTGGGGCTCGCAACAGCACTCGGCTATTATGTGGTCGCAGGCGGCGTGGCTCTGCTCGCCGTGATCATCATGGCGGCGTTGCGAACGTTTAGTCGGAAAGTGCATGCGCGCAGCGATATGCGGGAGGGGCGCGGGGAGGAAGAGGCAAATTCGCTGAGGGACTAGCGCCTTTGCAGATCATTCCTCCCCCCGGAGCGGCACAGCAGGGAGGAGCCGTAACCGCGCCCAAGCACAGAGCTGAGAGTGCCCTGCGCATCAGATCAACAGTGGTGCAGACCGTTGATCTAAACTGAGGCGGCGGAGAGGACGCAGGGAACGCAGTTGAAGTCGGGGGGACCCTTCTGCAGCATCTCTCTCCGCCTAGGTACGCGACCTGTGGACGCAGTTGTCGCTTACCTGTTTAGTGGATGCCGAAGCATCGGTAGTCTTGATCCATGCACTCGCCGACTTAGCGCGGCGTTTGGTGGGGCCCGTGCATTTCACTTTGGATATCCAGCGGGAAATAATCGCTGGCCAGCGTCGCTACGAAAGCGCCGCGACGAGGACTGGTATGCGGGAATTGTTTCTGCACCGGAAGCAAATAGGCGTTAAACGCAGGTAACAAACGCTTGCGTTTTACATGTAAAACGGTGCTAGTTCGGACCGCGTGGGGGGACTTTTGTGGCCAGCGACAGACCAGCAGAAAAAGACGTTCTTGCGGCCTTGCAAAACCTGCTGTCGTGGCCAGAAATTGCACGTTCTACGCAGCTTAGCCGCTTTCTCGATTATGTCGTTCGCGCCACTCTGCGGGGCGAAGAAGGCAGCATAAAAGCCTACTCCATCGCCGTGGACGTGTTCGATCGTCCGGCCCATTTTGACCCCCAGGCCGACCCAATAGTTCGCGTGCAAGCGCGTAGATTGCGTGCGTTAATCGCCCAGTATTATGCGAGCGCCGGGCAAGGTGAGTCTGTTCGTATTGAACTGCCAACCGGTCGATATGTACCGGAGTTTGTTGTTGTTGATCCGGTTACTGTTTTAAGTCCTTCGACGACACCAAGAGTTTACCCCGAAGCCGGGGTAGACGCGGTGGAGATAGCGCCAAAATCGTCACCGCGTGCTCCGTTGGTGAGTCGACAGAGCCTCTTGCGATCGTGGAGTGTGCTGGCATTGGCGACGCTGATGTTTGCCGCGGTCGCGATTACTTTTGCTATTCGCGGCATGGAAGAAGAGCGCACTGAGCAGGCGCGTTATCTCACCCAACCATTGTCGGTAAAGGTGATGGAGTTTCAGCGCCTCAGTCAAACAGGTGACGATGTTTCGCTGACCGCTGGTCTCGCCATTGATTTGGTGTCCAAGTTGAATAGCTCAGGCTTGGTGATGGCCAAATATGGTGGCACCAGCCTGACGCAGCTGGTTGATGCTGACTTTGTTTTGAGCGGCACGGTGCGTCGCGATGGTGACGAGGCGCAGTATAGTGCGATCCTGACTGATACCGCGACGGGCCAGGTGAGCTGGAGCAAGGTCATTACGACCAATGTTGATGGGCGCGGTTCTCAGGGCCTAACCGATGCAGTGAGCCTGCGACTGGCGACAGCGCTGAGCAATATCAATGGGCCGGTGCTAGCGCCTGTTCGGGCGATTTTGGCGGATCAAGAGATCAATGTCGTGCCTTCGCTCTATCTGTGCAGAGTGATCTACTCTGGCTATCGCGCTGATCTTTCGCCCGATGCCGCTGCGCGCAGCAATCGCTGTTATGCGCAGTTGAGCCCGGATGTACGGGCGACCGGGGAAGTGCAGGCGGCACAGGCGCTGCTGATCATGGGGGGAGCGGCCGGTAGCGGCTATGAAAACGTCGATATGGGCGTGCGCACGGCGATGGCCGAAGAACTGCTGCGCGTGGCGGTCTCCAGCGAACCCCTGAATGCTTTCGTTTGGACACAGTTCGCCCGCTTTAGTCGGGAACGGGGGGACTTTGAAAGCGAAGAAATGGCCTATGGGACGGCGCAGAAGCTTGACCCGGCCAATTCTGAACTTCTGGCGGCCTACTCTCAATCTCTCGCGATTGCGGGACGTCGACGCGAGGCGATGGAGCTGTTTGATATCGCGCTTGAAAGTTCGAGCAATCCGCCGGGCTGGTATTACATCACACCGGCGATGGTGGCACTGGCTGAGGAAGACTGGGAAGCGGTTGGGCGCTATGCGGTGTTGCTACAGAATGCGGACAACATGACGGCGCCACTGTTCGGGGTGCTGGCGGGATACGGGCTGAACGATTCAAATCAACTCAATCGGTCTTTGCCGCGCCTTTTGGATACACGTAGCTTTCGCGAAAACGGGATCATGCCGCAGCTGGCGCGCCGGATCACCGACGCGCAGCTTCTCAATGTTATTCGCAAGAGCCTGTCCGCTGCGGGCGTGCCGAACGATCGGCTCGACGGCCCGTATTAAGCGGTCGCAAATAGCGCCTGAGCGTAGGCGATAAAGCGGGCACCGCGCTCTTCAAAGTTTTTGAATTGGTTGTACGACGGCGCGCCGGGCGAGAGGATGATGGTGTCAAAACGCTCGCGCTGCGCGAGGAGCGTGTGCATAGCGGCTTCAAGATCAGGCACTTCGGTCACGACAATCTCGGGCGCGGCGATGCGGGCGGCATCAGCGAGGCGCTTGCCCGTGACGGGAAGCGTGACCAAAGTCGTGACGCCGCGCAGGGCCAGAAGCGTGGCGAGCTCGGCATAGTCCTGTTCGCGCTCGTGCCCGCCAGCGATCAGCGCGATACGGCGGCCAGGATAGGCCGCAAGGGCTGCCTTGGTGGCTTCAGGCGTGGTGGAAATGCTGTCGTCAACGAAGGTGACGCCGCCGATGCTGTGCTCTTCCAAACGGTGGGGCAGAGGGCGGAAGGCGGCGATGCCAGCAAGGATGCCTTCCATAGTTCCGCCTGTGGCCAAGGCGATCTCGGCCGCGAGGAAGGCGTTATCGAGATTGTGTGCGCCTTTGAGGCGGGAGTGCGCTGCAGCGTTTTCTATGGCGCGTTCTTGATCCGCCGTCAGATCTTGGACTAGACGGCGATGATCACGCACTGCCTTGGCGACCAGTGCATTGCCCTTGGCTTTCGCACCGAGCGCTACCGGGAAATCACCATCGCGATCAATGAGGTGGAGCTTGTCGGCGTAATAGCGCTCGACAGAGCCGTGCCAATCGACATGTTCGGGGTAGAGATTGGTGAGGGCAGCAATATCGGGCAGAAAACTCATGTCCGAGGTTTGGTAGCTCGAGAGCTCAAAAATCACGACGGCATGTTTGTCGGCAATGTCGATGGGCGCGAGGCCAACATTGCCAGCCAGACCTGCATCAATGCCCGAACGGGTGAGCATGAGATGGGTGAGCGTGGCTGTGGTCGACTTGCCCTTGGTGCCGGTGATGGCGATGACGGTGCGGCCCGCGCGATAGCTTGACCCCCAGAGATTGAGGTTCGAGGTTACGGAAATGCCAGCATCGGCGGCGATCTCAAAGATCGGCTTGTAGCGCGACACGCCGGGGCTTTTGATGATGTAGCTAAAGCGTCGCTCGGCAATGGCGCGCGGCAGCTCATCTGCCGGGATCTGCACAGTGTCCGGGATGTCGGCTGCGCCGCTATCGACGGCGACGAAGACCGGCAGGTTGGGCTGCTGGGCTTTTAGGAAAGCGCGCGTCGACAGGGCTTCCTTGCCTGCGCCGTAGAGCAGGACCGGTTCTTCAAACCGCATAAGCTTGCACCTTGGCCGAGAGGGCGGGCGGGATGTGATGATCGCGACTGTCGGTGAGGCACTCCGCCATGGCGAGTTGGAGTTTTTCTTCGCCGTATTGGGCGAGGAGGTCATCCTTGAGAGCTTTGACGATGGTGTCCTGATACCAATCGGCGTGGCGCGACAGCGTGTAGAAGCACGCAGCGGCTTCGAGAATTTCGCCAACGCATTCCCAGGGCTTTTGGCCAGCAAGGCCGGAGAGCTCGCGGAAGGAATGTTCGTATTCAGCGACATCAAGCAGGTTCTTGCCGAAGATGCGCAAGAGCCGTTCCTTCTTCATGAAGGGCGCGAAGATCAGGAAGACGAAGTGGCATTTTGGGCATTCGCCGCACCACAATGCGCCGTCATTGCCGTTGAGACGGAAGTTGCGATTGCAGCTTGAAAAGACCGCGTCGAATTTATCGCTCTTGGTGAAAAGCGAGGCAATGCGGGCTTCCGAATAGGGACGGAGCAGCGAGAAATATTTCAGCGCGCCGCCAGTGGCATTGGCGAGCGTATCGGCAATCAGCAGCTCAAAGCCGAGGGACTTTGAATATTGGTGATTGGTCTCACGGCCATCGAACACGACATTGCCTTCGCTGGCAGAGCGCTCGTTGGACAGAACGATCTGGTCGTAGCCAAAGAGCACAGCGCAAAGCGAGGCGATCATGGAGTTGATCGCGGTCGAGGGCACGTGGCCGTTGTAATACCCCGGTTCCTTGGAGAGGCGGATCATCTCAGCGTCGAGTTTTCGCGACACGTAAACGGGCGCGGTGCCGATGGCATCCACGCAAGAGACGATCGGGCCCTTTGGGTTGACCGCAAACGGGGTGAACGGCACACCGGTGTGCGTCAGGAGATCAACGCTGACGAGACTATCCTTGCCGCCGCCAATGGGCAGCAGGGTGCGCTCGAGCAGAGTGATCTCGGGTTTGCGGGCAATCGTGTCCTCGGGCGCGGTGAGCGTGAGCTTACCGAAGCGGGCCAGTTCATTGCGGGCGTAGAACTCGCCGAGGCCGTTTTCATAGATGTCGATGACGAAGGCGCGTTCGGCGGAGGTAAGGGGAATGCCCGGCGCTTCGATGGTGAAAGGGGCGCGGAGCTTAAAGTAGCTCACGCCCAAGGTGATCGCGGTAAGCCCGAGGAGTTTTTCGAAGTTAGAGGTTTGTGCCGCTGCGCTGTCCGCGCCTTGCGGCAGGGTCAGCACTTCGGTGAAGCTGAGATCGTTCAGCGTATAGGTAAAGCGGGCCTCTCCCGTGGCGGGATCAAAGCTCGGGCTCTCAATGCGGAAAAATTCAGTCACGGGCTACTCGCTGCGTTTGTCCATCATATAGGTGATTTGCAGCTTGGGCGGGAGTAGGGCGGTGGCGAGTTGATCGCGCTATTTTTTGTCGCGCACTAACTGTCCTTGGTGGCAGCCAAGATTGCGCGGATTTCGAACTCCACATTGTCGATCACTTCGCTGATCGCTTGGACAGCCCGATCTGGATTGCTGGCGAGAATTGCGTCGGCCAGATCCTTGTGCATGGGGAAAGACCCAAGACCGAAGGCATCGCGATTGTAGGGCGAGTTCACGTCACGTTCGAGGGCGTGATCAAGATTGGTGAGAATCTGGCCGTACATCGGATTGCCGGAGGCATGATAAATGGCGTCGTGGAAAGCATGGTCTTCTTTACGCCAAGGGTGACCACCATTGACTGCCTTGAGAAGAATGTCGCCCAGTCGACTGATCTCTTTGCGCTGCGCATCGCTGGCGTGGATCGTGGCTTTGCGCACGACGTCGATTTCGAGCGTGCGGCGAATTTCGAGAAGGCGGAGCAGGGCTTCGCCTTCCAAGCGCACCATGGTGGGAATGAGCCCGCGCGAGGTTTGCACATTGGCGGTGAGATAGGTTCCGTCGCCACGACGGCGACGGATGACGCCAAGGCCTTCCCAGCGATTGAGGGCCTCCCGAATTGTCGAACGGCCGACGCCCAAAGACGAGGCTAAGGACAATTCTGGCGGGAGGCGGTCACCGATTTTGAGACCGGCGCGCTCGACCATTTCGGCGAGCGCATCCTGTACCGCCACGTTGCGTGTGCGGTTCTCTAAAGGCTCCAGATAGTTAAGGGCATTTTCCCGATCCATGGGTGCCCGATCCTCTCGGTGTGGCGGCTAGGTGCTCTTTCTCACCACATCTGAGAGCGTTTGTCAGCCTTTGCCTTGTTTAAGTTCAGAAGCGCCGTGAGAGCCTCAACCAAGCGATCCATTTGTGGTTTGGAGTTGTAGCCCTGCACAGAAACACGTGCGACGCAGTGGTCCTTCCAGCGGAAAACCGGGATTTCGATTTTATACTGCTCAAAGAGCGCCGTGTGGATGGCCAGTGGATCGCATTCCGGGATCGGCATGGCGACCATTTGCGGGGCGCAAAACTCGGGCGAGCTGAAGGGTTCAAGGCCCGTGAGTCTGGCAATGCGTTCGCCGGTGTCTTGCGCCAAGGCGCGGCAATGTTCGGCAACAGCGGGCCAATCATTGTCGTCGCGGAATTTGAGCGCGGCAGGAATGGCGAGGAAAGCCGAAGGGTCACGCGTGCCCATCATTTCGATTTCGTCGACAAAGGGGGAGTTGTCGAATGCACCTTTGGCGCCGGGGTCCTTGGATTGCGCGGTCCAGCCGTGGCTGACAACCAGAGGGTCGAGCAGGGATTGGACCTCTGGGCGGGCATAGAGGAAGGCTGAACCCTTGGGAGCCATCATCCACTTGTGGCAATTGCCAGAGTAGAAATCGGCGCCAAGCTTTTGCATGTCGAGCGGGATATGGCCGGGGGCGTGGGCACCGTCGATAACTGACCAGATGCCGCGCTTACGGGCCTCAGCAATGGCGGGCTCGACCGGGAACACGAGGGCTGTTGCGGATGTGATGTGGCTAAGGAAGAGCACTTTGGTGCGCTCCGTCATGCCGGACACGATGGCCTTGGTGAACTGCTCTTCGCTGGTGAGCGGCAAGGGCACATCGACGACGACGATTTCTGCGCCAGTTTGGCGGCAGATAAAGGCCCAGGTTTTTTCCAGAGCGGAATATTCGTGGTCTGTCGTGAGGATCTGATCGCCCGGCTTGAGGTCGAGCGAGCGCGCAACAATGTTGAGGCCGGTGGTGGCGTTGATGACGCCCACAACGTCCTGTTCGTCACAGTTCAGTTCGGCAGCGAGGGCCTGACGCGGCACGCGCATGTTTTCAGTGAGCTTGCGGCCTAGGAATTCGACGGGTTCGCGCTCCAATTCGAGCTGCCAGCCTTGGTAGGTCTCAAACACCGGGCGCGGACACGCGCCAAAAGAGCCGTGGTTGAGGAAAACGACATCCTCGCGGATGAGGAACTGTCGAGCAAGATTTTCAGACACGATTAACGGCCTTTCAGGGTCGGATCGAGGGCGTCTCGCAGACCATCGCCAAACAGCGAGGTGGCGAGCACAGTGATAGCAAGGGCTGCCGTGGGGAACACGGCAAGGTGCCAATAGAAGAACATGAAGTTGATGCCTTCATTGATCATCTGACCCCAGGTGGGGGTTGGCGGGGGAACACCAATTCCAAGGAAGCTCAATGAGGCTTCGAGCATCATGGCGAGGGGGATCGCAAGCACGAAACCGACAATGATCGGGCTAATGGAATTTGGAATGAGATGGCGACTGATGATGTACCAAGGGGAAGCTCCGAGGGCCTCGGCGGCGCGGACAAATTCCTTCTCGCGCGATGCCTTCACCTGGGCACGGACGAGAAGGCACACTTGCACCCAGCCAAAGAGGGCCGCGATGGCGACAATAGTGGGATAGCCGCCACGGGTGAGGGCACCCAAGAGCATTGCGGCGAGCAGCGGTGGAACTACCGAGAAGAGCTCGATGATACGCATGATGACCCAATCGACTTTGCCGCCGAAATAGCCTGCCAAAGCGCCAAGGGGAATTCCTATGAGGACGGAGAACCCAGCCGCAATGAAGCCGATGGAGAGCGAGACGCGCGCGCCATAGACGATGCGGGTGTAAAAATCGCGCCCGAGATTATCAATTCCCATCCAATGCTCGGGGGAAGGGAAGGCGAGGGCTTGGGTGAGAAAGAGCTGCGCTTCGGGTTCGACGGGGGTCATGATCGGGGCGAAGATCGCCATCCAGATCAGCACCACCATGACGATGCCGCCGACGAGGGCGGCTTTGTTTGAGCTAAAGCGCATCCAAGCGAACCAAAGCGGGCTGCGGTTGCTCGCGGGCGGTGGGGTGAGGATGTCGGTCATTGGCTTCCTCCTACGCGGATACGCGGATTGATCAGCGCATAGACGATGTCCGAGAGCAGATAGGCGATGCAGTACATGAAGGTGATCATGAGCATGAGCGCCATTTCCAGCGGATAATCGCGGTTCTGGATCGAGGAGACGAAGTATGTCCCAAGGCCGGGCACGCGGAACATGGCTTCGACAAAGATCGAGCCTGTTGCTGTGCCAATGAACATGGGCAGGAAGACGGTGACCAGTGGAATTGCCGAATTGCGCAGCACATGCTGGAAGATGATTTTTCGTTCGGAAAGGCCCTTGGCGCGCAACACGTTGACAAAGGGCTTACTCAGGGTGTCGAGCATGGCCGAGCGGGTGTAGCGCGCGTAAGTGGCGAGCGGAATTGCGGCATAGGCGATAACTGGCAATACCCAGCGATTGGGGTGGGGCCAACCGCTCGCGGGAAACCATTTGAGCCAGACGGCAAACACCAAGATCAGCAGCATCGAGGTGACGAACACCGGAATGGTGAGGCCAATGGTTGCGACAGTGGAGGCCACATAGTCGATCCAGGTGTTGCGATTGAGCGCTGCCGCCATGCCCAAAAGAATGCCCAAGGGCGCGCCGACCACAACGCCGAGGCCCCCCAAGACAAGGCTGGGGACCCAAGCGCGGGAGAGCAATTGCAACACGCTTTCGCCAGGGCTTTGATAGGGCACGCCGAAATCGAGATGGAGCACGCCCCACATGTATTTGAAGTATTGCACGTAGAGCGGCTGATCGAGCCCAAGTTGGGCCATAAGCTTTTCACGGACGGCGGCGGAGACCGGCATGTCGTTGGCGTCGAACGGGCCGCCGGGGACAGCGTGCATCATAAAGAAGATGATCAGCGACACCACGATGAAGGTGAACGCAACTGAGACGAGGCGGCGCAGGATATAGCTCAGCATGGTCGCTCCTCCTTTAGGTCGTCACAATCGCTTCGACCCGGTGGCCGGGAGCGATGGTGACGAGTTGCGGCGTTTTGTTCGGCGCGGCGCCGGTTTGAATGACGGTAAAGCGTGGGGTGCGAGCGGCGATCTCTTCCGCTGTTAGGAAGGTGCGGCTGCGTTTGTCACGCGGATTGGTGGCCGGGACGGCGTCAAGCAGGGCCTGCGTATAGGGATGCTGAGCATCGGCGAAAATGCGCTCAGTTGGTGCCTCTTCGACAACGCGCCCCTTATACATAACGACCACGCTGTCGGTGAGGGACTTCACTGTAGAGAGGTCGTGGCTGATGAAGAGGATGGACAGACCCATCTCCGCTTGCAGCTGTTTGAGAAGCCCAATGATCTGCGCTTTGACCGTGACGTCAAGCGCTGATGTCGGCTCGTCGGCAACGAGCACGTCCGGCTCCAAAATAAGGGCGCGGGCGATGGCGACGCGCTGGCGTTGGCCGCCCGAAAGCTCGTGTGGATAGCGGGTGGCAAAGCTGCGGTCGAGGCCGACGCGTTCAAGCCAAGCGATGGCTTTCTCAGCCTGTTCTTTTGGGGTGCCCAGCTGATGAATATGGAGAGGCTCAGCAATGATCTGCGTCAGCGTCATCATGGGGTCGAGCGCTGAGTAGCTGTCTTGGAAGACAACCTGCATTTTCTTGCGCCACGCCTTGAGGTCGGCGGGGGGGAGCGAAGATATGTCCGTGCCGTGCAAGAGGATTTGCCCAGCGGTGGACTCGAGGAGGCGTAGCGCCATCATGCCGGTGGTGGTTTTGCCTGAACCGCTTTCGCCCACTACGGCAACGATGCGGTTTTTCGGCAGGACGAGGTCCACTTTTTGGACTGCGTTGAAATCGGAATATTCAGTGCGAAAACCGCTGCGGCGGCGGATGCGATAGGTTTTCTGAACGTCCTTTAGTTCAAGTGCCGGGGTCTCATCATCGCTGCCGCGCGACGGCTCGAAACTGGAATGAAGCGAGGCCAAGAGTTGCTTGGTGTAAGCTTGTTCGGGCGCGTCGAAAATCTGCTGCACGGAGCCTTGCTCAACCACTTCGCCGCGATACATGACCAGCACACGATCGACGGTTTCGGCGATGACGCCCAGATCGTGGGTGATCATGATTAGGGCCATGCCAAACTCGGCCTGAACCTTCTTTATGAGCTCTAGGATCTGGGCCTGAATGGTGACGTCAAGCGCGGTGGTTGGCTCGTCTGCGATCAGAACTTTGGGTCGGCAAGAGAGTGCCATCGCGATCATAGCGCGCTGCAACATGCCGCCTGAAAGCTGGTGCGGGTAATAATTGACGACATCCGCTGCGTTTTTGATTTCGACGCGGCGCAGCAGGTCTTCGGCTTCCGCCAGAGCCTGCTTCTTGGGCAGGTTGCGGTGGGCCTGAATGGTTTCGGCGATTTGGTGGCCGATGGTGAAAACGGGGTCAAACGCCGTCATCGGATCTTGGAAGATCATGGAGGCAAAGCGACCGCGAAGGCGCGCCAGATCTTCCTTATTGGCTTTGGTAACGTCGATGCCGCCAAGCATGAGTTTTGTGGCACTCACTTCGGCGGTGGCGGGTAGAAAGCGCATGAGAGCGCTGCAGCTCACGGACTTCCCTGATCCACTCTCGCCCACGATACCGAGGCTTTCGCCTTCGTCGAGCGTGAAATTGACGCCACGAACAGCATCAATTTTGCCGCCGTATTGACGGAAACTGACGCGCAGGTCTTCGATTTCGATGAGGGGCATGGGCTGACCTAATTGGGCTAGCGCCCCTCGGCACGAGGAACCAAGGGACGCTAGGATGCTGCTGGATTACTTCGTCAGGTGCGTGAAGAAGTAGTGGCCAAGGCGGTCAAGCGGGGTGAAGCCAAGAGAGTTTGGCTGCGAGGCTTCGCCGCCCAAATCGCCAGAGATCACAGCAGTGGTAATCGGGTGCACCAGCGGCACGATCAGGCCCTGATCGATCATGACCTGTTCGGCCTGAGCGTAGAGATCGTAGCGGGTATCCCAGTCGCTTTCGGCGTCAGCCTTGGCGACGAGCGCGTCATATTCCGGCACGAAGTAGCCGTGACGGCCACCATTGTAGAAGATGCCGTAGAAGTTTGACGGATCGAGATAGTCGTATTCATACGGGGCGATGAAGATGTTGTTCTTCTTGCCACGCAGGCCGTCCATCCATTCAGCGCCGGGGAGCTGACGGATTGAGACCGTGATGTTGAGGTGTTCCTTCAATTCAGCCTGAAGGTACTGCGCCATAGCCGGAACGATAGCGCCGTTATAGCCGCCCTCTTCCCGGATCCAGATGTCGACATTTGGGAAGCCTTCGCCGTTCGGGAAGCCTGCATCGGCGAGATGCTTTTTGGCCTTTTCGGGGTCGAAAGTTGCCTGCGCAACGACGTCTGGATTGTAGCCAGGATAGCCTGGGGGCAGGATCGACCCGGCTGGGATGGCGATGTCCTTGAGAACGGTTGAGGTCAACTCAGCACGGTCCACGGCGTGGTAGAAGGCGCGGCGGACGTCGACATTGTTGAAGGGTTCGGCGTCCAAATCATAGGAAATGTAGGACGTTGCGAACACGGCGTTCTTGCGGATGCCGTCAGGATTGGTGGCGGTGGCGACAGGAACCTGTCCGGTGTTGAGGAAGGTGTAATCCGCATCGCCCGCGAGAAAGGCTGGCAGGCCAACTTCTGGCGCGCCAATGGTCGGATCCACTTCGAGGCGATCGACCTGTGCCTGCCAGGGACCGGTGTAGGTCGGGGATTTTACGAAGACGACAGAATTGTTCGACTTCTCCCAGCTCTCGACCGAGAACGGACCGGAGGACACAACGTTTTCGACATTGAGCGCCCAATCGTCGCCGAACTTATCCTGCTGGTGCTTTGGCACCGGATACCAGAGGCTGGTGACGGATGGGAAATAGGGTTTTGGCGCGACGGTGGTGATCTCGATGGTCAGATCATCGACAGCTTTGACGGCCAGTTCGGAAGCATCAGCGCCTTCCGTGACTTCCTTCCAGCCCTTGATCCCACCAGCAAAATCCCAATACCAAGCAAAGTCATAGCCCGAATCGGCTGCACGCTGGAGCGAGAAAACAAAGTCTTCCGAGGTCAGAGGTTCACCATCGGACCAAACGAGGCCGGGGCGCAGCTTGAAGGTCCAGGTGAGGCCATCCTCCGATTGGCTCCAGCTTTCCGCTGCCATCGGAACAAGCTCAAATTCCTTATCGAAAGTAGCGATCGGAATTTGCAGGAGTTCAGCGAAGGTGGCGCGGTCATAGACCGTCTTCATGTAGTCCATGTAGGTGCCGGTGGTCGATTGGCCCGGTGCCACAATGGTGGTTTGGGCCAAGGTCGGCATGGTCAACGCTGTTGCGACGGCCAGTGCGCCTACCAATTTCGGTAGAATGTGCATGAGCTCCCTCCTTCTCGAAGCTTGATGTCGTTCCCTGAAGTCCGGCGCATCTTTGCGCTCGTGCTTGGTTCGTCTGTCCCTTCCAAACGAACCAATTGACATATGTCTGACAAATGAAATCGACGCTGACAAGCGTATTTCTAGGAAACGATTGCAATAGAGGGGCCGTGTTTATTGCCTGGCCAGTTCGCCTCAAAATGAGGCGAACTGCTTTGCTGCACGAACAATATCGTCGGAGGAAATGCCGAAGTGGCGGTAAAGGTCCTGAACCGTGCCGGTTTGACCAAAATGCTCGACGCCGAGCGCAATGGTGCGATGACCGCATACGCTGCCGATCCACGAGAGCGTGGCCGGATGGGCGTCAATCGCGGTGACGATGCCGATTTTATTGGGCACTTGGGCCAGCAGTTGCTCGATATGGCTCGGGGTGTGGTCGCCATGCATACGGGCCCGTACAGAGCCCTGCCAGCCCGCGTTGAGGCGGTCGGCGGAGGTGATGGCGAGCACGGCAACATTGCGTCGGTCGCCGCCCAATCGTGCCGCCGCTTCAATGGCTTCGCTGGCCAGCACGCCCTGATAGGCCAGCACCACCTCGCATTGCGGCGTGGGCGGATTGAGCCAATAGGCACCGCGGATAATGCCTTCGCTGAGGGCTGGTGTAACAGGGCGGGGTGGCTGCTCGAGCGTGCGGGTCGAGAGGCGCAGATAGACCGAGCCGCCGGTGACGTCGCGCGGCCAATCGGCGAGGTCAGGGCGAGCATCGCCCGTGCGTTGCATGTAGTCAAAAGCCCAATCGGTGATGATGGATAGCTCGTCGGCAAAGGCTGGCTCAAAGCTGGCGAGACCATCCTGCGCCATGCCAATCAGTGGCGAGGCGATAGACTGGTGCGCGCCGCCTTCACCCGCCAAGGAAACGCCGGAGGGCGTAGCGACCAGCAGGAAGCGAGCGTCTTGGTAGCAGGCATAATTGAGCGCATCGAGGCCGCGCGAAATGAACGGATCGTACAGTGTCCCGACCGGGAGGAGGCGTTCGCCAAAGAGCGAATGGGAGAGCCCTGCTGCGCCGAGCATGAGGAAGAGGTTCATCTCGGCAATGCCGAGTTCCATGTGCTGGCCTGAGGGGGTGAAGCGCCATTTCTGCGTCGACGGGATGGCCTCTTTTTGGAAGAGGTCGACCTTCTCTTTGGGGGCAAAGAGATTGCGCCGGTTGACCCATGCGCCAAGGCCCGTGGAGACGGTGACGTCAGGCGAGGTGGTGACAATGCGTTCGGACAAGGCGCTGTCAGATTTCGCATAGGCGTCGAGAATTTTGGCAAATGCGGCTTGAGTGGAGGTCGCGCCTGTGCCGAGGAGCTGGGGGCCAATGGTTGGGACTGCGGCCGAGGAGAGACGGCGCGAGGCCTTGGTGTTGAAGGGGACTGCGTCCAAGAAGGATTGGAGTTCGTCTTGATTTTCAAGACCTTCAAAGCGATCCCACTCATGCCCGTCGCGGATTTTGTGCGCAGCGCGGAGCTGTTCAATCTGGGCCGACGTCATCTGCCCAGCGTGATTATCCTTGTGCCCCGCGAGCGGCGTGCCCCAGCCTTTTACCGTATAGGCGATGAAGACGGTGGGCGTATCCGAGCCTGCGGCGGTGAACTGTTCGAGCAAGCTCTCGGCGCAGTGGCCGCCGAGATTTGCCATGAGTTCGGCAAGCTCAGCATCAGAACGGCGGGCGAGGAGGGCGGAGACGGCTCCCTGATCGCCGATGGCATCGGTGAGGCGCTCGCGCCAAGCCGCGCCGCCCCGGAACATCAGCGCCGAATAGAGATCATTGGGGCAATTATCGATCCATGCCTTGAGCTTATCGCCGCCGGGCTCGGCGAAGGCGGCGCGCTGGAGGGCGCCATATTTCAGCGTAACGACCGTCCAGCCGAAGGCCTGGAAGATGGCTTCGATGCGGTCGTAAAGCCCTTCGCGCACAACGCCATCAAGGCTTTGGCGGTTGTAATCGATGATCCACCAGCAATTGCGTAGCCCGTGTTTCCAGCCTTCCAAGAGGCATTCGTAGATATTGCCTTCGTCGAGTTCGGCATCCCCGGCGAGTGCGATCATCCGTCCTTCGGGGCGGTCAATCTTGGCCCAAGATTTGGCGCGGACATAATCTTGGATCAGCGAGGCAAAGGCGGTGAAGGCGACGCCAAGGCCCACGGAGCCGGTGGAAATATCAACGTCGGAGGTGTCTTTGGTGCGGGACGGGTAGGACTGCGCGCCGCCGAAGGCTCTGAAATCAATGAGTTTTTGCTTCTCCTGTCGGCCCATCAAATATTGGATGGCGTGAAAGATCGGTGCCGCGTGCGGTTTTACGGCGACACGATCTTCAGGTTTTAAAACGCCGAAATAGAGGGTCGAGAGCAGCATGGCCATGGAACCCGAGCTGGCCTGATGCCCGCCCACTTTAACGCCGTCGACATTGGGCCGGATGTGATTGGCGTGATGCACCATCCAACTGGCAAGCCAGAGAGATTTTTTGTTCAGTGCTTCAATGGCCGCAATGCGATCCGAACCTAGTGTCATCGGCTTGTCCTCCCATAATGTCTGACATTATGCTCTGTTCAGGGACGGTTTCCGCCTATCTCGCCCTCTAAGGCGATTGATAGCGCAGGAAATCGCAAGTTCTGGAGATAATCTTGGCAGAATTCGCCAAACGAGAGATCGATCCAATCGACCACAAAATCTTGCGTGCGTTGCAGGAGGATGGGCGCATTACCGTGCAGGCTTTGTCCGAGCGGGTGGGCATTTCGCCCTCGCCCTGTCTGCGGCGGGTGCGGCAGCTGGAGGAGGCCGGGATTATCTCCGGCTATGGGGCGAGCATTGATCCCAAGGCGGTGGGGCTGCCGGTTTCGGTGTTCATCTCGATCAAACTCGAACAGCAGCGGGCACAAAATCTCGACGACTTTGGTGCGGCCATCAGTCGGTGGCCGGAGGTGATGGACTGCTATCTGATGACAGGCAAGTTCGACTTTCTCATGCGCGTGGTTTGCGCCGATCTGGAAGCCTATGAGACGTTCCTGCGCAAACGGCTGACGCAGCTCGACGGCGTCGCCTCGATCGAGAGCAGTTTTTCGCTGGGGGCAGTGAAGAGTTCGCGCGTGCTGCCGATTTAGGGGCCACAATTGGCACATTATGGGCATTCTGCTGGCCTTTATGGGCACGAGGATGGGCGCGGAGGTGGCGGTTTGGGGCGCGAGAAAGGGGCGCAAAGGCGGAAAAGATCGCGCCGCCAAGGGGGCGGCTTTTTTTGGGGGGAGGCGCTCGGCGCGGAGTGAGGGGCAGGGGGCTCCCATGATGCGCGTGGTTTTGGCGGCGGGGATTGCTTAATTCGTTTGGGTGGTGGTGAGGATCACCGGTGATGGGTGACTTCTGTCATAGCAGGTGTGTCCCTCGCACGGCTCGTTACGCTTGGGGTTGACCCAAGGGGCTACACTTGGGCGTGCCCGGGAGTGAGTAGGTGCGGGTTTGGAGGAAGACCCCCACCCGGCCTCGCCCGAATACGGGACTGTTTACAACTTACTCATTTGGGATTCTAGTTTGACTGCTTGGGGGTGATTTGCCGGAGGGTTTGAGATGGATTGTCCAGATTGTTCTAGCACTGCCACGGTCAAGCGCGGCCTCAAGGCGGGTTACCAGCGATTTAGCTGTAAGGAGTGTGGTCGGTACTTTACTGATCGCGCCCCTAAATTCAGCGCTCAGACAAAAGCGCAGGCCGTTCAGATGTATCTCAACGGCACCGGCATTCGGGCCATTGGGCGCGTCCTTTCGGCCTCCCCAGCCGCGGTCCTTAAATGGATCCGCAAGGAGCACGACATCTTGCAAGAGCGGATTGCGGCTCAGCGCGGTACGCCAGCGAGCGGGCCCGATATTATTGAGATGGACGAGATCTATACCTACGTCCAAAAAAACAGCAGCGAGCGGTTATCTGGACCGTTTATAGCCGAAGACAGCGCCGCGTTGTTGCCCACCACATCGGTGACAAAGGCGTAGAAAGTGCGATCACGGCTTACCGCTTGGCCCTGCAGGCTGTGGGTGAGATCGGGGCCATCTTTACCGATGCCAACTCTTGTTACGCACTCGCTTTCAAGCGCAATGGCGTGACCGTGCCACACCTGGAAACAAAGGCGCAAACCCACCTGATTGAGTCCTCAAATTCCTCAATCAGGGACAATCTTGCGCGGTTCAATCGGCGGACGAAGCGCGTCTCCAAAACAGTGCAGATGCTCGAGATTACGCTCAATCTGTTCTTCAACAGACACCTCATAAGGAGTCCCAAATGAACAGTCCCCCCGAATTCGGGGGAGGAGTAGAGCTGCTTGCTCTTTAGTAAATCCGCATTTGCATGCGCATGACGATGTCGGAGCCGATGCGCTGGAAGCCGTATTCGCGCATGGTGCACTGCCACGTCTCGCCCGCTTTTTCGATGCGGAAGAGATTGTAACGGGCTGGATCGTCGAGCGTGCCGCCTTGGGCGGCGCTGGCGGCGGCGACGCCGATCACTGGAACCTCATGCCCCTTGCCGGGGATGTGGTGGATGGATGAACGGTGGGTGTGGCCGTGAAGGACCATTTCAGCGCCTTCTTCGGCGATGACGCGGCGGAAGGTGCGGTGGCCCTTGAGGCCAAAGCTTGGGTGCTGAAGCGCTTGGACGGGCGGATGGTGGATCATCACCACGCGGAAGTAACCCGCATCGCCGAGAATTTTGAGAAGGCGCGACAGACGCGCGGCCTGCATATCGTCAAACTTGCCGACGGCCAAGAACGGCGCGGTCGGGACAGCGCTTGAGCAAGAGATGATGGCAACGTCGCCCACACGGCGCACGAAGGGGAAGGCCTGGCCTTCGATGGTCTCGCCCTTGAGATAATCGCCCCATTCGCGCTGCGCGTGCTCAAGCGCGCCGGGGACATAGGCGTCGTGATTGCCGGGGCAGACGGCCGTGGTTTCCGAAGACCCCAACTCGCGCAGCCACTGGCCAGCGCGTTCGACCTCGAAGGGCAACGCCAGATTGGTCATATCGCCAGTGACCGCCGTAAAGTCGGCGTTTTGCTCGCGCATGTGCGCAACCAGTCGCTGCAGGGTTTCGGTGTTCATCTCACCGTGGCGCTTGAGCTTCCAGTTCAGGTAGCCCGTCAGGCGTTTGCCCAAAAGGTCACGCGGTGCCACTTCTGGAAGCGGCGAGAGATGGATGTCTGAAATGTGGGCGAGTGTGATCATCGAGAGGGGTTGTGCCAGAATGAAGCGGCCAAGAAAATGTTCAATCGTGCTTCCACACGATTTTGTCACGCGCAAAGCTCTGCTAGCGATGGGGCAAGTATTGGAGCAAAGCCGATGATGAATGGCCGACAGCGCATGATTGCGCGCATCTTTCTAACCGTAAAAGGCTTTATGCTCCGCATGACTGTCGGCACCCGCGTTATGCTGGTCGATGGCGATAAGGTCTTGCTAATTAAGCATACTTACGTGCCGGGCTGGCAATTTCCGGGCGGCGGCGTCGACCCCGGCGAGACTTTTGAAGAGGCCGGCGTGCGCGAGGCTTTGGAGGAAACCGGCTATCGAGTCGAGGGCCCGATGGAGTTATTTGGTCTTTACCATAATTCCAGTCCGGTGACGAACCGGGACCATGTCGCCTTCTTCGTCTGCAAGAAATTCAGCCACGAATTCGAGCGTAAGCCGGATCGCGAGATCGCAGAGATCGGCTGGTTTGACCGTCGGCAGCTGCCAAATGGGGTGTCTCCGGCAACTTCGCAGCGGATCGACGAGTATTTTGACGGCGTCGAAAAGCGGAAAGTGTGGGGCTATTAAGCCCCACGCCGAATTTTACGTTTAACGCAGGAATTCCAGATCTGGCCCGACCGGCACGACGCGGGTTGGGTTGATGGTGATGTGGCTCCAATAATAGTGCGTTTTGATGTGGTCGAGGTCGACCGTTTCCTTGATGCCCGGGACCTCGTAGAGCGCCTTTAAATAGTGCGAGAGGTTGGGGTAGTCGGCGATGCGACGGATGTTGCATTTGAAGTGACCGACATAGACCGCATCAAAGCGTACGAGCGTGGTGAAGAGACGCCAATCGGCTTCGGTGATGGTATCGCCGGTGAGGTATGAGGTTTCGCCGAGCAGGCCTTCTAGCCAATCGAGGGCTGCAAAGAGTTTTGCTACCGCTTCTTCGTAAGCGGGCTGAGTCGTGGCAAAGCCAGCCTTGTAGACGCCGTTGTTGACCTCGTCATAAATGCGGGCGTTGACCGCATCGATGTCAGCGCGCAGGGCTTCGGGATAATAGTCGTCCTCATTGCCGGTCAGCTCGTTAAAGGCCGAGTTGAACATGCGAATGATTTCGCTGCTTTCGTTCGAGACGATGGAATTGGTTTTTGTGTCCCACAAAACTGGAACGGTGACGCGGCCGGTGTAGTCCGGCTTGGCGGCAGCGTAGACCTGCCAGAGGAAGTCTTTGCCTAAAAGCGTGTCGCCGGAGGAGCCTTCGTCGGTTTTGAATGACCAGCCGGTTTCGTCTGGCATTTTGGGCGAGACGATGTGGACCGGGATCAAATCTTCAAGGTTTTTGAGCTTGCGGAAGATCAGCGTGCGGTGGGCCCAAGGGCAGGCGAGGGAGACGTAGAGGTGATAGCGGCCTGCTTCGGCTTTAAAGCCCCCTTCGCCGGACGGGCCGGGAGCGCCATCAGCGGTGACCCAATTACGGAAGCCGGATTGCGAGCGGACGAACTTTCCGCCGGTCTTGGAAGTGTCGTACCACTGGGTTGACCACTTGCCATCTATCAACTGTCCCATTGTTCGTCCTTTCGTTCGCCATCGCACGTCCTCAATGAGGCAGGGGATGTGGAGGTTGCTGTGGCCCCAAAGTTAGGGGGAATGAGGGGCGGAGATAAGGGGAGGCAATGGCAACGCACTGTTGTGCATTTGGAACACAAACAGGCGATGCGAACACAAGACTGTTCGCGACTTCGCATTTTTGTTTACGTGATCGCACACCGGTGCTAATCGGGATTCTAGACGTGGAGGCGTCCAGGATGGTGAAAGTTTTTCAGATGAACCGACGACCCTAGTTGGTCGTTTTTAACGGGTGCCCCGAGCGGGTGGCCCTGTCCTCGTCTGAACATTACTGGACCATTTTCTCATGACCGCTTCTCTTGCGTCCGCTGCCATCACGACTCCTGCTGGCGAAACCCTGTCCCTGCGTGTTGCAACCCCGGCTGACGATGCATTCGTCGATGACCTTCAGGCTCTGGCCTTCGGTCCGGGACGTTTTGCGCGGACGGCTTTCCGGGTGCGTGAGCGTTTCCCGATTGATCCGAGCCTGAGCCTGATTTCGGAAGTCGATGGCGTGCCGTCCGGTTCGGTGTGGATGACCCCGATCAGCGTTGGCGACATGAACGGCTACATGCTTGGGCCGCTGGCAACACACCCGAAATTCCGCAAGCGCGGTGCTGGTAAGCTTTTGGCTTTGGAAGTGTCTAAGCTGGCGCTGTCGCGTGGCGAGGGCAAGTTTGTGCTGCTGGTTGGCGATCAGGACTATTACTGCCCGCTTGGCTGGGAAATCACCACTCCGGGCAATATCGAGTTTCCCGGCCCGGTCGATGTGAGCCGCGTGCTGCTGCTGTCGGATGACAAGGGCCTTGCCAAGACCCTGTCGGGCCGCATCGGTGCGTTCCGCACCGGTCAGTAGGCAGATTTCTGCTGCTCTTTGCGTTCGGCTGCCCTAATCTGGCGCTATGACTATTCGCGACGAAGCATTCCTTTCTCGACTGAGCAGCCGCCTGTTGCAGGTTCCGCCAGTACACGCCGGAGAGCTGGTGCCCGATTGGGCGCCTTTGACACCCTATGACCGTCCGCCTGTTGCGGCGGCAGTGATGATTGCTTTGGTCGAGCGGCCTGAAGGGTTGACGGTGCTCTATACGGAGCGGTCGCCCGATTTGCGGGCGCATTCGGGGCAGGTGGCTTTTCCCGGCGGCAAGGTCGACAAGACCGATGCCGATGTGGCGGCGGCGGCTGTGCGCGAGGCCAATGAAGAGGTGGGGATGCGGGCGGAGGATGTGAAAATCCTTGGCTATTTGCCGACCTACTACACGGGCACGAATTATCTGATTACCCCGGTGGTGGCTTTGGTCAGTCCAAGTGGGCCGTTTGTCCCTAATCCGGGAGAAGTGCACTCGGTGTTTGAAGTGCCGCTGTCGCGGATATTGGAGCGATCCACCTATGGGCGCTTTAAAATCTCCCGGCAGGGGAAAGAGCACACCACTTGGCAGATCGACCATGATGGTCACATGATCTGGGGTATTACGGCCAATCTCACGCGGAAATTCCGAGATTTGGTGATGGATGAGGATGCTGCATGACGTCGACCAAGCTTAAAGCGGATTGGCTCGCTCTTCCTGCTGTGCAGACCATTTTTACGGTGCTCGGCGGCGCTGAGGGGAAAACCCGCGCGGTCGGCGGGATTGTGCGCGACAGCCTGCTCGGCTCGCTTCGGCCTAATACCGATATTGATATGGCCACCGAGCTTTTACCGGTGAGCGTGATGCAGCGGGCAAAAGCTGCGGGCATAGCGACCTATCCGACGGGCATTGACCACGGAACTGTGACGCTTCGGCTCGACGACACGAGCGTGGAAGTGACGACCTTGCGCAAGGACGTGGAGACCGATGGTCGGCACGCGCAGGTGGAATTTGGCACGGACTGGGTGGAGGATGCTCGGCGGCGCGATTTTACGATGAACGCACTCTATGTGGAGGCTGATGGGACGGTGTTTGATCCGCTGGGCGGGTTGGGCGATCTCCATAATCAGCGCGTGCGCTTTATTGGTGATGCGGCGACGAGAATCGCTGAGGACGGTTTGCGGGTCTATCGGTTCTTCCGATTCTCGACGACGCATGGTGGCGGGCAGTTTGATGCCGAGGGGTTGGCTGCTTGTCGCGCGGCCTCGGGGCGCTTGGACCATCTCTCGCGCGAGCGTGTCGGTTCAGAAATGATGCGGATGCTGGCGCAGCCAAAAGTGGCGCGGACGCTGGCGGTTATGCAAGGCATTGGCCTTGTCCGGGCGACGGAAAAGCAGATTGCAAGCCTTGTAACCTATGAGGACCTTGGCGGTCGCTCCGCCGAAGCGCGCTTGGCGCTCTTTGGCGCGGATAGCCTGCCGCTGCGTCAGGCCGAGTGGCGGCTCTCGGGCGAGGTTTATGCCAAGGCTTTGCGCATTGTTGAGTCCGCAGACTTGCTGGTGCATAATCAAGCCAACTGGGCCGCTTATCGGTTTGGCGAAGACGCGGTTGAAGGGCTGGCTGTTGTGGCGAGCACTGATGACTGGCCGCGTGATCGGCTTATGGAAGCGGCACGAGAATTGGCGCGACTGCCCGCGCAGCCGCTGCCAGTGTCGGGGAAAGACCTGATGGAGCAAGGCGTTGCCGCTGGCCCGGAAATGGGTCAACGGCTTAAAAAGCTTGAGAAGGCCTGGGTCGAGAGCGGTTTTACGCTTTCAAAACATGAGCTCCTCGCGCTTTAGGCGCGGGGACCAACGTCGACGATCCGCTCTTTGATGCGCTCGACCATGTCGGGGCGCACTTCCGTTTCGCCGTGCAAAGATTTTAGATTTTCGACAGCGCGACGCACGACTTCAGCTTCTGATTCCGCCTCTGCGTGCCAGGTTGCGCCTGGGATGAGTGTTCCAGCATCAAATCGCTTCATCACGTAACTCCTTGGTTTGACCTTGGGCGTGTCCGGGCAAAACGAGTGGGCGGGGCATGGGTTCCGCTAATCTTCGTCATCGGGGAAGAACCCCATGTCCGAAAGGCCTTCGAGCCAAGTTGAACCCTTGCGGCGGATAACGGTTCGAGGGGCGACGCCTGTGGCGTCTTCAAGGGCCTGAGCGAGCGCTTGGGAGTGGGTGACGACCCAGACTTGGGTTCGCTCAGAAGCGCGGGCGATGGCTTGCGCAAGGGCTGGTAATAGATCTGGGTGGAGCGAGGCTTCAGGCTCGTTGAGAGCGATGAAGGGGGCGGGGCGGTAGCTGAGGAGGGCACCCAGCAAGGCGAGAAATTGCAATGTACCATCGGAGAGTTCCGCAGCGCCGAAGGGGCGGTTGGGGACCTCAGGGAAGGTCATGGTGAAACTGGCGTATTTGTCTGGCGGCGGGATGTCGAGACGCGCACCGGGGAAGGCTCGATCAATTGCTGCGTCGAGATCGACGGTGTCGCCGCGAATATGTTTGAGGGTCGCAAAGACCGCGCCGAGATTGCTGCCGTCAGAATCGAGCATGGGCGAGGTGATGGCGAGCGAAGGTCGGCGCAACGGCGAATCTGGGTCGGTGCGGAAGCCGTGATAGAATCGCCAGCTTGCGAGCATGTGGCGAACCGCATCGACCTCGGGGAGAGTGCCGCGCAATGACGAGAGGGCGGTCTCGCTCGGCAAGAGCGGCTCATCGAGCTGGCGGCGCGCGCCATTATCATCGCGATACCACACTGCTGAGCGATTGCGCTCCAGCAGCGTCACGGGACGGCGACCGGGCAGGATCAGGCTCTCGGATTTGATCTGGGGTTCTTCGGAGAAGACGGCTTCGTATTTGCTGTCGCCAAAGCCGACTTCAACGGCGTAGCGCGGCAGGATGACGTCGGATCCATTGTCGGCCTCAAGGCCAATTTCGAGGCAGAGGCGCGGCAGGTCTTTGACACCGCGCTCGCCCGCCCAAAGGACGGAGCCAAGCCCACCTTCGCGGGCGATGGCGTGGGTAATGGTGCCATTGGCCGCAGCTTGCAGGAGTTCGAGGGCGCGATAGAGATTGGTTTTGCCGACGCCATTTCCGCCGGTCAGCACGGTCAGGCGACGTAGGGGGAAGCGGATCGATCGAACCGAGCGATAGGCTTTGATCTCAAGGTCAGAAACAGTCATGGCGCCAGTCAATCAGAAGGTGAGTGAGGGCGCCATGATCAAATTTGAGTTGGGTCAGTCGCCGATCAGGGCCACTTTACCGCAGGCGGCATGGAGGAGAGGATGGAATTGATATTGCCACCGGTCTTCAGGCCAAAGGTCGTGCCGCGATCATAGAGCAGGTTGAATTCGACATAGCGCCCACGGCGAACCAGCTGTTCGTCGCGCTCAGCTTCCGACCAGTTCTTTTCAAAATGGCGGCGAACGAGCTTGGGATAGATGTCGAGGAAGGCTTCGCCGACAGCGCGGGTGAATTCGAAATCGGCATCCCAATCACCAGTATTGAGGTGATCGTAGAAAATGCCGCCGATACCGCGATGTTCATTGCGGTGTGGCAGGAAGAAATATTCGTCGCACCATGCTTTGAGGCGATCGTAGTCGACGCCCGGACGGTTTTCGCAGGCGGCCTTCATGGCAGCGTGGAAATCGATAGTGTCGGTGTCGTCCTGCGTGCGCTTAACGTCGAGAACTGGCGTCAGGTCGGCGCCGCCGCCCCACCACTGCTTGCCCGTGACGATCATGCGCGTGTTCATATGCACGGCAGGAACATGAGGGTTCCAAGGGTGGATGATGAGCGAAATGCCCGAACTCCAGAAGCCCGCACCCGCTTCGGTGCCTGGCATCTGCTTGGCAAAGTCTTCGGAGAAGGTGCCGTGCACAGTTGAGATGTGCACGCCTGCCTTTTCAAAGACGCGGCCGTGAAGCATGCCCATTTCGCCGCCGCCGCCAGCGGCGCGATCCCATGGGGAAATTTCAAACTTGCCGGGTGCCCTATCGGCATGAGGTCCGGTGACCTCAGCTTCAATAGCTTCCAGCTCCGCCACGATCTTGTCTCGCAGAGTACGGAACCAAGCTTGCGCAGCGATTTTTTTGTCGTCGATATCGATTGGCAGTGTCATGGCGGGGGACATGTACCTTTATGCGGAAACTGTAAAGGGTCCTAGCAGCATGGGGGGATGCCGTGCGGATAGTTTCAAATGTCTTCAGCGTAACTGCCAGTCTGACGGATGGCTTCTCCTAAAGCCATAGCGCCAGCGATAGCGATATTGAGAGAGCGCAGGCCTTCTCGCATGGGGATACGGATACGAAGGTCGGCGCGTTCTGCGACCTCATCTGGCACGCCAGCGCTTTCACGTCCAAGGAGCAAAATGTCGCCAGCGACAAACTGCGCCTTATAAAGTGATGAACTGGACTTGGTGGTCATCAAAACCAGCCGCCTGCCTTGGGAAATCCGCCAGTCTTCAAAGGCGGAAAAGCTGTTGTGCTCAATAAGATTGGCGTGATCGAGGTAATCCATTCCAGATCTTGCGAGATTTTTCTGGGTGATGGCAAAGCCGGCTGGATGAATAACGTGAACTGGTACTCCCAGGCACGCTCCCAAGCGCAAAAGGGTCCCGGTATTTGCTGCAATGTCAGGTTGATAGAGTGCTAAATCCAAGGCCATGACTAAGTGTTCATCTTTCGCAAGGGTGGAGCATGCATGATCCACGGGTATAGTGTCGCAGGAGGGTGCTGTCAGTTGTCGCACTCTGGACAAGTGCCCGTGACAGTGCAAAAAGGACCCTAACTGACGGACCGCTTGAGGGCGGACGGCGGTCGATTCTGCATATTCTCCTATTTGCATAATCGATAATGCCGCTGCCGGCTCCGTCAAAGGTGCATTCGTACGGGGATACGGACTTTGGCCACAGAAGTAGAACATTCATCCACGAACCGGCGGGACTTTTTGTACGTCGCCACGGGCGCTGTTGGCGCTGTTGGCGCAGCCGCCGTGGTCTGGCCGCTGATCAATCAGCTTAATCCGGACGCTTCAACACTGGCTCTCGCCAGCATCGAATTCAACCTAGGCGCAATCGAAGAAGGCCAGTCGGTAACCATTACCTGGCGCGGTCTTCCTGTTTTCGTACGTCACCGTACGGCTGCTGAAATTGCTGAAGCCAAGGCTGTACCTTTGTCGGATCTGAAGGATCCGGAAACAGATGAGCAGCGCACCAAGGAAGGTCACGAACAGTGGCTGGTTATGGTTGCGAACTGCACGCATCTTGGTTGCGTACCAGTTGGTGAAGCTGGTGAGTTCGACGGCTGGTTCTGCCCGTGCCATGGTTCGCACTACGATACCGCAGGCCGCATTCGCAAGGGTCCCGCGCCGACAAACCTCGTCGTGCCGCCTTATGAATTTGTCAGCGATACGCTGGTTAAGATCGGTTAGTGGGGGACTTACCCGATGGCTTCTGAACACTCGAATTATACTCCGGGATCCTCAGTCGAGAAGTGGCTCGATGACCGCCTGCCGGTCGTGCGCTTCGCTAAAGAGCACTTGATGGATTTCCCCACTCCGAAGAACCTCAACTACTGGTGGACCTTCGGCGCTATTCTCGTGATGTGCCTTGGCGTGCAGATCGTGACCGGGATTATCCTGGCCATGCACTACACCCCGAACGTCTCGATGGCTTTCGACTCGGTTGAGCACATTCGTCGTGACGTCAACGGCGGCCGCATCATTCAGGCGACCCATGCTGTGGGTGCGTCGATGTTTTTTGTCGCACTCTACATTCATATCTTCCGTGGGCTGTATTATGGTTCGTATAAGGCACCACGTGAAATCATCTGGATTCTGGGTGTGCTGATCTTCATCCTCACTATGGCTACCGCCTTTATGGGCTATATCCTGCCGTGGGGTCAGATGAGCTTTTGGGGTGCTACCGTTATTTCTAACGTGTTCACCGCAATTCCGGGCATTGGTGAAAGCATTAAGCAGCTCGTTTTGGGTGGATTTGCCGTTGGCAACCCAACCCTGAACCGCTTCTTCTCGCTGCACTACCTGCTGCCGTTCATCATCGCTGCGGTGGTGGGCTTGCACATTTGGGCGCTTCACGTACCGGGTAATAACAACCCAATTGGCGTCGAAGTGAAGGATAAACGCGATACCGTGCCTTTCCATCCGTACTACACGATGAAAGACCTGTTCGCGATGGTGCTGTTCTGCATCCCCTTCGCTTGGTTCGTCTTCTTTGCGCCGGACATTCTGGGCCATGCCGACAACTACATCATGGCGAATAGCCAGGTAACGCCGGCTCACATTGTTCCAGAGTGGTACCTGCTTCCGTTCTACACCATTCTTCGTGCGGTTGACTTCAACATCTTGTTCATCGACTCCAAGCTTGGCGGTGTTATCGCCATGGGCGGTTCGATGCTCCTGCTGTTGGTTCTGCCGTGGCTCGATACTTCCAAGGTTCGTTCGGGTTCGTTCCGTCCGATGTTCAAGTGGTTCTACGCTCTGTTCGTGATCAACTTCATCGGTCTGGCTTACCTCGGTGCGCAACCGGCAGAAGGCGTCTACACCACATTGGCAAAAGTCTGCACTGCGTACTACTTCATCTACTTCCTTGTGATTCTGCCGGTGCTTTCGCGGATTGAAACGCCAAAGCCGCTGCCGACCAGCATCTCCGAGAGTGTTCTCGGCAAGGTACACTCGTGAACGAGGCGAGACCTATGTCAAAAATCAAAACCATTGCTATCGCAATGGCAGTCGCAGCAGGCCTTGCTGCGACTCCAACCTTCGCCGCCGGCGAAGGGGCTCATGTTGAACGCCAGAATTGGTCGTTCGGCGGTCTTTTCGGTACTTACGATCAGAACCAGCTTCAGCGCGGCTTCCAAATCTATCGTGAAGTTTGTGCGAGCTGCCACGGTGCGCGTCTTCTCTCGTTCCGTAACCTTTCGGAAGAGAATGGCCCGTCCTTCTCGGAAGAACAGGTCAAGGCACTTGCTGCTGAGTACGAAGTCGCTGATCCAACCGCAGAAGGTGGCGTTCGCCCAGCTGTTCCAGCTGATCGTTGGCCGAGCCCATTTGCGAGCGACGCTGAAGCAGCCGAAGCGATGGGCGGTTCTTTCCCGCCTGACTTCTCGGTGCTGGCAAAGGCTCGCGGCGTCAAGGACGAGTTCCCGACCTGGATCTTCAACTACTTCACTGGCTACCAGGAAGGCGGCGCTGACTATATCTATGGTCTGCTGACCGGCTACCGCGACGAAGCTCCAGAAGGCTTTGAGCTCCCAGATGGCAAGTCGTACAACGACGTGTTCCCTGGTCATGCTATTGGCATGGCGCCTCCGCTGTCTGACGGTTCGGTGACGTATGAGCCAGGTCCAAACGGTGAAACCGTTCCGGAAACCCTGGACCAGTACGCCCATGACGTTGCTGCTTTCATGATGTGGGCTGCAGAGCCTCACCTCGTGAGCCGCAAGGAAACCGGCTTCATGGTTCTGATCTTCCTCATCGGCTTCGCCGGTCTGCTTTATGCAACCAAGCGCAAGCTCTGGAAGGGCATCGAGCACTAAGTCCACGCTCGCTGAACGTTTAAGGGGCCCGTCGGGCCCCTTTCTTTTTGGTGGTTCGGGTAAACTAATCCGCTCACGCTTGCGCCATGCTCTTGCCATCGGGTGGAAGTATGGTGATATTCCCGTGAAGTCGCTGTGTTGAGAGAAGGACTGAGATGTCCGCTGTACGTCTGGCCGTTACGGTCGTTACTACTGCTATCACCGTCAGCCGCCACCCAGCGGTTCGCGCGGGGATTCAGGCAGTGGCTCAGAACCCAAAAACGCGCGAAGTCGCGATCAACACATCCCGGAATGTCGCTTATAGTGCTGGCGTTCTGGCGCGGCATCTTTTGGGCCGCAACAAAACCTAATTCTTAAATTCTAGCCTCAAGGCCGCAGATGTCGCTCGACCTGAAGTCGCTCGTCCGTACGATTCCGAATTATCCCAAGGAAGGGATTCTGTTTCGGGACATCACCACCCTGATCGAGCATCCGGAAGGGTTCCGTCAAAGCGTTGAACAGATCGCGGCTCAATATCGCGATCAGGGTTTCACCCATGTCGCTGGTATTGAAGCGCGTGGTTTCATTTTTGGCGCTGGCGTTGCCATCGCGATGGGCGTGGGCTTTGTGCCGGTCCGTAAGCGCGGCAAGCTGCCGGGCGCAACTATCGGCCAGAACTATGTGCTTGAGTATGGCGTTGACACGATCGAAATCCATGCTGACGTGCTTAATGCTGGGCACAAGGTTCTGATCGTTGACGATCTGATCGCCACGGGCGGCACTGCTATTGCTGCAGTCAGCCTCGTGCGCAGCACGGGCGCGACGTGTGACCATGCAGCCTTTGCCATTGATCTGCCCGATCTGGGTGGTGCGGCGAAGCTGGCGGCACAGAACGTTGAAGTCAGCGCGCTGATGGCTTTTGAAGGCCACTGAGCCGGTTTAAGCTGAATGTGAAGGGGTCGAGCCTAGCTCGGCCCCTTTGTCGTTTCTACCAGTTGTTGCGGCCATCCATGGCGGTGATGGGAATGCTGGTGCGGTCGAAATCATCGACCAAATTGAGATTGAAATACATGGCGCGGGTTTCAGGGACGCCCTCGGTCGCGCCCGGCTTGAGCGTGCCGTCGTCGTTGTAGATCGCGCTCCAATCGGGGCTGTCGCCCCAAGTCTGCATGCCGCATGCGGCGCAGAAGTGATGCACGTTCAGCCCTGTCGGGTTGTAGGTGCCTTCAGCGCTGTTGGAGAGCAGCTTGAAATCTTCAGGCTTTACACCGGTCCAAACGGCTCCCGACCGCTGGCAATAGCTGCAGTTGCAGGTGTGTGCCTCGCTTGGGGCAGAGGCAATCTCGAATTTTATAGCGCCGCAGTGGCAAGAGGCGGTCAAAGCCATGGTCAGTGTCCTCGTTATGAGTGAGTGCTAACCAGTGGTTCTGACAGAGCTTGTCAGTAGGCCTAGGCGGCGATGGCTTCGCGCTTGTCGATCAGGCAGAGCTGATTGCCCTCAGGATCGGGCATCACCGTATAGGTGGGCAGTACCCGATCAATGCTGGCGCCAAGCTCTTTCAGGCGATCCACCTCCGCCTGCCGATTGGCGACTTCCACATCGAGGTGGACGCGATTGTTATCGTGACGCTGTCCATCGACGTTTTGGAAGCAGAGGCTCGGGCCGGGGCCATCGACCATGACCTTTGGGTCGGTTTCTGGGGTGAGGCCAAAGACGGCCAGCCGAACCAACTCAAGCTGATCGTATTCGCGCAGGGCGTAGCCATCCAATGCGTTGGCCCAAAACCTTGCCAGAGCGGCAGGGTGTTCGCAGTCAAAAACGATTTGATTGATGACGCCCATGGCGCTTCTCCTCATTCTTTACCGAAGGGTTAACGGCAGAATGGGGCCAGAGCTTGAACAGAATAGGGCGAGGTCGGGGCTGGCCGACGCATTTATGTAGTCTGGTTCACGGCGGATGAACCCAAAAAAAAGAGGCCCCGGAGGGCCTCTTTCCTGTTCAGAGCTGAGCGGATTAAGGCTCGAGCTTGCCGGTTTCCGGATGGTCTTCGGCGCTGATGTTTGGCTCGTTGCGGGTCTTCCACAGGGAGTAGAAAACGCCAGCAGCAAGGATCGAGATCGTGACGCCGAGCGAGAGCAGGGTGTCGATATGGATGCCGAATGGCACCAGACAGATCTTGATACCGATGAGAACCAGAATGACAGCCAGCGATACCTGCAGGTAACGGAAGCGGTTCATTGCGGCTGCCAGAGCGAAGTAGAGCGCGCGCAGGCCAAGGATCGCGAAGATGTTCGAGGTGTAGACAATGAAGGTGTCTTGGGTGACAGCGAACACAGCTGGAACCGAGTCGACCGCAAAGATCAGGTCGACGATTTCAACCATGATCAGCGCGATGGCCAACGGGGTCAGCCAGGTAACGAGCTTGCCGGTCTTCGGATCTGGAGCCTTAACGGTGAAGTTACGGCCATGCAGTTCCTTGGTGACGCGGAAACGGGACGACAAGAACTTGTAGATCTTGTTGTCTTCCATGTTCGGCTCTTCGTCTTCGTGCTTGAACATTTTCAAGCCGGTGAAGATGAGGAAGGCACCGAAGATCGCCAGAATCCAGCTGAACTGGTGAACCAGAGCAGCACCAACGCCGATCAGAACAGCGCGGAACAGGATCACGCCCAAGATGCCCCAGAACAGCACGCGGTGCTGATAGAGACGTGGGATGCCCAAGAAGCCGAAGATGGTGGCGATGACGAACATATTGTCCATCGCCAGCGACTGCTCGATCAAATAGCCGGTGTAGAACTCAAGCCCGGCTTGCGAGCCGCGCTGGAACCAGACCCAAGCACCAAACGCTAGCGCGATGATGACGTAGAAACCGTAGAGCAGAAGGCTCTCTTTGGCTTCGATCTCGTGTTCATCCTTGTGAAGGATGCCAAGGTCGAAGACAAGCAGAGCAAGAACGATCGCGATAAACGCGATCCAGAAGTAAGCGGGGGTACCGAGGAAATCGCCCGATAAGGCAGACAGCAGCATATCCATGTGCCGGACCTTCTCCATGTAACGTGGTGGAGCAGCTCCGACATCGCCGTAGCAAGAGCTACGACCAGAGGGGCCCGGCGCTGCTCGTATAAAATGCGCCAGAAACGGGAAAGTTTCAAGGTGTTGGCACGAAGCAGGGCGTAAAGCACAGAATTATGCTGTGCCCAATTGGCAGCGGAACAAGAGACGGCGCGCGTGCGCCAGGCTTTTGTGGGGCGTCAGACGGGATTAGCGGACGGTGCAGAACATAACGACGGCTTCAGCTGTTTCCAGCTGGAGGGCGATATTGAAATTTTCGTCGCTGGTTATGCGGCCGGCCTGCACCGAGCCATTGGCGCGCAGATTGCCATCGTTGAAGCCGACGCCGTCCTGATAGGCGGTGACTGTGCCCGTGCCGGAGCGTGTGTCGCCCATGGTTCGTCCCGCCCAACCATAGACGCCACCATACATGGTGAGGATGCCCACGCGTTCAGTGGTCTCGTCTCTGCAGCTCCAATTGCCTTCATAGGCCTGAGCGAAGGCAGGGATTGCGGTTACGGCGGTGACAGCAAGTGCAAGGGCGAATCGGCGCATAAGTGCACAGTGCCGACCCGACCTCTGTCTTTCAAGACCCGCGCTTGATCAAACTCTTGAGCAGAGGAACTTTGGTGAGACCAAGAAGCAGTTTGAGCTTGAGCGGCATCTTGTAGTCGCGCAGCTTCGAGAAGCTGACGAGTTCTGCCGAATAGACGGCTTCGCCATTCTGGTTGGTGCTCGACACATGGGTGATGAGCACGCCCCAGCCCGGCAGCGAATTGGAGACGCGCTTGGATTTGACGTACATCGAATAGGTGATGGTGTCTCCGGGGCGAACCGGCGTTGTGTATTGCATGGAGCTAATGCCGGGGGAGGGACCCGAGACGCCCGGCGACTGGCCGGCATCGATCAGGCGCTTTTCTTCGGCAAAGAGCGCATCGACCATGAGCCGCTGGCCGACGGATGCAGTGTGCCAGCCAGAGGCGATGATGCCGCCAAAATGGCTGTGCTTGGCCTCTTCGGCGTCGGTATGGAAATACTGCGGATCGTAGAGCGAGGCGAACCGCACAATCTCGTCTTGAGTGAATGTGTGGCTTCCCATCGGGAAGTCTTCGTTCAGATTGATCTCTTCAAACCAGCGCGTCATGCCGCGACCTCCGGATTGCGGCACTCAACCAGATTGGCGAGGCGCATGGTCATGACCTGCTTGTTCTTTTGATTTCGAATGTCGAAATCAAGGGTGACAATGCCCCAATGGGGGTGTGACTGCGAGCGGCGGAGCTCGGAAATAGTCACAGCGCCCGAGATAGTGTCGTTGACCATGACCGGGGCCTTCCACTTCAGATCGGAAAAGCCGAGGCCGCCAGCCGACGCAATTTTGGAGAGGAACGCATCGACGAGGGCGCGAAGGCTCAAAGCGCCCGTCTGCCAGCCGCTGGAGGCAAGGCCTCCAAGCAGGCTCTGACGAGCTGCTTCTTCATCCAAATGGAAAGGCAGAGGATCAAACTCTGCGGCGAAAGTCGTGATCATCTCGCGTGTCAGCGTCGAGGGGGCGAGCGCAATAGTTTCGCCGAGGCGCAGGTCTTCAAAATGGAGACGATTAGCTATGACTGGATTGGTCATTTGCTTTCCCTATACGTCAATTGTTTTCTTCTGCCATAGGGTGCGGGGCACGGGCAAGGTGTTTGGGGATGGACTTGCTTCACTGAGATCATTTTCAGCACTGTGATGGGCCTTGGCAGGCAGGGAGTACACCCCGACGCATTGACTTCTGGGGCAATCCGACCCAATTGGAACCCAATGATTTCCGGAGATCCCAATGGGCTTCAAAATGGGTATCGTCGGTCTGCCGAATGTGGGCAAGTCGACGCTGTTTAACGCGCTTACGCGCACCGCCGCAGCAGCTGCTGCAAACTTCCCTTTCTGCACGATCGAGCCGAACGTCGGTGATGTGCCGGTTCCGGACGTGCGTCTGCACAAGCTTGCCGAAATCGGCAAGTCCATCAACGTATTGCCAGCACGCATGAGCTTCGTGGATATCGCGGGCCTCGTGAAGGGTGCATCCAAGGGTGAAGGGCTGGGCAACCAGTTCCTCGCGAACATCCGTGAGTGTGACGCGATTGCCTATGTGCTGCGTTGCTTTGAAGACGGCAACATCATCCACGTCGCCAATAAGGTTGATCCACTAGCGGACGCCGAAGTTGTCGAAACCGAGTTGATGCTCGCTGACCTTGAAAGCCTTGAGAAGCGCCGCGCTGGCGTGGAAAAGAAGGCCAAGGGCAATGACAAGGACGCCAAGGTCACGCTCGATCTGATCGATCGCGCTCTGGTTGTTCTGCGCGAAGGCAAGTCGGCTCGCTTTGTTAAGCGCGATGCTGAAGAAGAAAAGGCCTTCCAGGAGCTGCAGCTGCTGACGTCCAAGCCCGTGCTCTACGTGTGTAACGTAGACGAAGGTTCGGCCGACAAGGGCAATGCGATGAGCAAGCTGGTTGAAGACTATGCTGCTGCCAATGGCGCAGGCGTTGTCATCATCTCGGCTGAAATCGAAAGCCAGTTGGCGCAGCTTCCAGACGAAGAACAGGCAGAATATCTTGAAGGCCTCGGCCTTTCGGAAGCCGGTCTGAACCGTTTGATCCGCGAAGCCTATGACCTTTTGGGTCTGCAGACCTACTTCACCGTAGGTCCGAAGGAAACGCGCGCCTGGACCATCCATAAGGGTGACAAGGCTCCGGCTGCGGCTGGCGTTATTCACTCGGACTTTGAACGCGGCTTCATCCGCGCGCAGACCATTGGCTATGAAGACTACATCGCACTCGGCGGTGAATCTGGCGCCAAGGAAGCGGGCAAGGCACGCGACGAAGGCAAGGAATATGTCGTCAAGGACGGCGACGTGATGCTGTTCAAGTTCAACACCTAAGGGTTTTGGATTTTTGCAAGATTGAGAAGGGGTCGCTGCGGCGGCCCCTTTTTTGTTGGTGGTTTTGGAGAGCAACATCCGGGTCGATTTTAGATTGCAAACACTATTGCAGTCGAATCTGGGCTCTATGCTAACGTGCTCAGAGTAAGATCTTTTCCGGAGCCGTTATGTCTGTCTCGATCAGCCGTCGAAAGTTGCTTGTTTCTGGAAGCGCGCTTGCGGCTTCCGGTGTTGCCGCTCCTGCCTTGGCACAGCACGCCCACCATCATGGCGGTGAGGTGCGTGTTACCGAAAAGCCTCTGAGCCGCGCTGTGGCGCTGGCCACGGGTGACGATATCCGTTTCCCGGAAGTGCGTCGGTCGGTGAATGGCGTGCTGGAGACCAGCTTACGTCTAGCCTATGGGCCAGCCGATGTGGACGGAGAGACAGCCACGGTGATGAGCTTTGACGGGCAGTATCCAGGCCCAACGCTCATGGCCAAGCCGGGCGATACCATCAAGATCAAGCTGATCAATGATCTCGATGATGTGACGAACCTCCATACGCACGGTCTGCATGTGTCACCATCGGGCAATAGCGACAACGTTATGCTCGTGATCCAGCCGGGTGAGACATTCGACTACGAGATCAAGATTCCGGCCGACCATATGGCGGGCACATATTGGTATCACCCGCATGTGCATGGGGTGACCTATTCGCAGGTGTCGGGGGGATTGGCTGGCGCGCTGATTATCGAAGGCGGGCTGGATGAGGTTGAGGGGATCAAAGATCGTGTTGATCAGCTGCTCGTCATCCAGTCGACCCAGTTTGACGAAAACAACTCCATCATCCCTTCAGATGATCAGGACATGCACCGCCAGACGCGTACGGTGAATGGGCAGATCAATCCGACGCTGCGCATTCGCTCTGGCGAAGTGCAGCGGTGGCGCTTCGTCAACGCGGCCTCGGAAACCTATCTCATGATCGGGCTGGAAGGGCATCCGCTCTATCAGATTTCCAAGGACGGTAATGCGATGACCCGTGTGGTCAAGCATGATCAGCTGCTGATCGAACCGGGTACGCGCGCCGATGTGCTGGTGCAGGGGCACATGTTCCGTGGCGCTTTTGAATTGCGCAAGACATTGTGGCTGGGTTCGCCGCGCCAGTATGAGCCGGATGAGCTGCTGGCAACGCTTGTGGTTGAAGAGGGTGATGCTGTCACCGATCACCAGATCCCAGAAGTGCTGCTGCCGCTATCGGAAGATCTGCGTGGGAAAGAAGTCGATCGGAAGCGGACAATTCGCTTTGACGTGATCCGCGGCGAGCCGGGCGGCACACGCTTTGTGATCGACGGCCAGCAGGTGGATATGAACCGCGTGGACCAGACGGTTCCGCTCGGGGCCTTCGAGGAGTGGGAGTTGGTCAACGACTCGCCCGAATGGCATCCGTTCCACATTCACACCAACGACTTCCAAGTCGTGGCGGTGAATGGCGAGCCCGTTGATGAGGTTCTCTCGTGGGAAGATACGCGCGGCATTCCGCCGAACGGGTCGCTGACCATTCGTCATCGCTTCCTCGATTTTACCGGCAAGTATGTCTACCACTGCCATCTGCTCTTCCACGAAGACCACGGCATGATGGGCATTGTTGAGGTCGTTGAATAAAATCGGAAGGGCGGGAGCGATCCCGCCTTTTTTGCGTCTCATGGGTAAAGCTTAGAAAGCCGGAATATTCGCTTTTAATCCCGGATTGCAAGTCGATGCGGTCGCGCTAGCATGGACAAAAGCGGCGGGAGGAGCCGCGGGCCGGCCTGGCCGCTATCGGAGCATTTTCTAAATGGCTAATCCTATCATCACGTTCATCGGCGCTGGCTCGTCCGTGTTCATGAAGAATATCGTGGGCGATATTTTGCAGCGTCCGGCCCTTGCCGGTGTGCAAATTCGCTTGATGGACATCAATCCGACGCGTCTTGAGGAAAGCGCGATTATCGCCGGGAAGCTGGTCAAAACGCTGGGTGTGCCAGCGAGTGTGACGACCTACTCGAACCAGCGCGAGGCGTTGACGGGGACCAATTTCGTCGTCGTCTGCTTCCAGATCGGTGGCTTTGAGCCGTCGACGGTGATCGATTTTGATGTGCCTAAGAAGTACGGCTTGCGCCACACCATAGCTGACACCTTGGGCGTTGGTGGGATCATGCGCGGCATCCGCACGGTGCCGCATCTCTGGAGCATTTGCGAAGACATGATGCAGGTCGCGCCTGAGGCGGTGATGCTGCAATATGTGAACCCGATGGCGATCAATACCTGGGCGATTGCGGAGAAATTCCCTAAGATTAAGCAGGTTGGCTTGTGCCACTCGGTGCAGGGCACGGCGCATGAGTTGGCCCATGATCTCGACATTCCTTATGAGGAAATCCGCTACCGCTCGGCCGGTATCAACCACATGGCCTTCTATCTCAAGTTTGAACATCGTCAGCCGGACGGGTCGTATAAGGACCTCTATCCGGAGCTGCACCGCGCCTATGCAGAAGGCCGCGCGCCCAAGCCCGGTTGGAACCCGCGTTGCCCCAATAAGGTGCGCTATGAGATGATGAAGCGTCTCGGCTATTTTGTCACCGAAAGCTCCGAGCACTTTGCCGAATACACGCCGTATTTCATCAAGGACGGGCGCGACGACCTGATCGAAAAGTTCGGCATTCCGCTGGATGAATATCCAAAGCGCTGCATTGAGCAGATCGAGAATTGGAAGAAGACGTCCGAGCAGTATCGCAATGCTGACACGATCAGTGTGAAGGCGTCGCACGAATATGCGTCCTCGATCGTGAACTCGGTTTGGACGGGCGAACCCTCGGTGATCTACGGCAATCTGCGCAACAATGGGGTGATCACCTCGCTGCCGAACCAGGCCGCCGTGGAAGTGCCGTGTCTGGTCGATAGCAACGGCATTCAGCCAACCTATATCGGGGAATTGCCGCCACAGCTGGCGGCGCTGATGCGCACCAATATCAACGTGCAGGAGCTCACTGTGCGGGCGCTGATCGAAGAGAAGCGCGAGCATATCTATCACGCGGCGATGCTTGATCCGCACACGGCGGCGGAGCTCGACCTCGATCAGATCTGGTCGCTGGTCGATGATCTGCTCAAGGCGCACGGGGACATGTTGCCGGAGTGGGCGCGGGGGTAAGGCTCCGCGCTGCCCCCACCTAGCCTCCCCCGGAACCGGGGGAGGGATGGGATCGAGTGTGTGGGGAGATTTGGGCTGAGTACGCACCGAACTAAAGACCCCCACCCTCAATCCCTCCCCTCAAGGGGGAGGGAGGCAGTGCGGTGTTTGGGGTTAGGGTTGCGACTGAAGTGGTTTGTCACATTCCACTCGATGCAGCTCCTCCCCCTGTTCATGGGGAGGTGTGGGGCGGTTACTCGCCGCCTAAAAGCTTTTTGAGCATGTCGGCCATGGGGCCGGATTTGGGGAGCTCGACCTTGGACGCCGCTGGGCGGGCTTGGCGGATGTGGCTTTGGCCTTTGGGTGCTTCAGACGCTTCTGGCGAAGGTTTCTTCGGCTTGGCATCTTTGGCTGGTTCTTCGGGCTTGAGCGCGAGGGCGAGCTTGTTCATGAAGCCAGCGTCGTCGCCGTTGAGGAGAAGCGGGGTCTGACGGGCCAGCTCATCGAGCAGCGGCTCAAGCCAGATTTTGTCAGCCTTGGCGAAGTCGCCGAGAACGTGGTGCGTGACGTTCTCCTTGCCGGGATGGCCGATACCGAGACGGATGCGCTTGTAGTCGAGGCCGATTTGCGGGTCGATGGAGCGCAGGCCGTTGTGGCCGCCATTTCCGCCACCGGTTTTGACGCGGACTTTGCCCGGCGCGAGATCGAGCTCGTCATAGAAGACGTAGACCTCGCTGACGGGAATTTTGAAGAATTTGGCGATCTGCTGCACGCTGTCGCCGGACTTATTCATGAAGGTTTGAGGCTTGAGGAGGAGCACGCGCTGGCCGCCGACATTGCCTTCGACGTATTGGCCCGAGTGCTTGGTTTTCCACGCGGAAATGCCATAAGCGCGGGCAATGGCGTCAATCGCCATGAAGCCGATATTGTGGCGGTTGCCAGAGTATTGAGCGCCGGGGTTGCCCAGACCAACGAGCAGTTTCATGAAACCAAACCTTACAAATGACTGAGGCGGCCGCAAGGCCGCCTCAGAAAGCATCGAGCTAGAAACTGAAATTATTCAGCAGCAGCTTCTTCCGACTTCAGTGCGGAAGGAGCGACGATGGTCGCGATAGTGAAGTCGCGGTCGGTGATGGTCGGAACCGCACCAGCTGGCAGGGTTACTGCCGAGATGTGGATCGAATCGCCGATTTCTGCGCCGGTCAGATCAACGGTGATTTCTTCCGGGATCTTGTGAGCGAGAACGGTCAGTTCAACAGCGTGACGAACGACGTTCAGAGTGCCGCCCTTCTTAAGGCCAGGAGCCTTTTCTTCGTTGATGAACTTAACAGCAACTTCTACGGTGATCAGCGACTTAGCCGAAACGCGCAGGAAGTCGATATGCAGTGGCATATCGCGGACAACGTCCAGCTGGTAATCGCGTGGGATTACCTGGTGGATGGTGCCGTCAACGTCGAGGTCGAGGATGTGGGACTTGAAGCCGCCTGCGTAGATCGCCTTGTAGGCGTCCTTGAACGAGACGGACACAGTGACAGGAGCCTTCTTGTCACCGTAGATAACTGCAGGAACAAGTCCCTGACGACGTGCTTCGCGAGCTGCCCCCTTGCCCACTCCGTCGCGCGCCTGTGCCTTGAGCACTTTATTGGCCATGGAAATCATCCATTCCGGTTGGTGTACGGTGTTACACAACACCATACGCGCCCGTCCTCCAGGGGTGACGAGCGCTTCATGGGGGCGGCTATAGCGCAAAGGGGGGCGGGGAGCAAGAAATATAGTGGTTTTGCGGGCCTCTTGGCCGGGTGAAAACGCACGGGGGCGGCATAAGTGATTTGATAGGTTCGCATCCCGAAGATAGGGTCTGCCCTGTTTGTATTTATCTCGGGATTGTTCAATGAAATCAATAGTTTTGGCGTGCGCTGTGGTTCTTTGCGCGGCTGTCACTCCGGCGATGGCGCAGAGCCAAGTCGACTTCGGCGATGACAGTGGCAGCTACGCTAATGATGGCGAGTGCGACGATCCACGATTCACTGGCGCTGGCATGACGGCAACCGATCTGCTCAGCGAGGATCTGCTGGCCGATGCCACCGACTGTCAGAGCGCGTATGACGCCGGCAAGATTTCACTTCTGGGCGTCGCGGAAGACGGCAAGATTGATTTTGGCGACGACGAGGGCGAGTTCGCCAATGACGGTGAGTGCGATGACATGCGCTTTAGCGGCAGCGGCATGACCGAAACAGCTTTGATTCAGGACGACATCATGCACGACGCGGCCGATTGTCGTGCGGCTGCCAAAGCGGGAACGATCGAGCTGCGTAACTCGTAAGAGCGCAAGAAAAAGCCTTCAGACCATGCTGGTGGTCTGAAGGCTTTATAGAGACCGAAAAGGTCTCGAATCTTAGTCGAACAGGCTCGAAACCGACTGTTCGCTGGCGGTGCGGGCAATCGCCTCGCCGAGGAGCGGAGCGATGTTCATGCGGCGAATATTGGCCGCGGCCTTGCTGTTTTGCGGGTCAAAGATCGAGTCGGTGATGACCAGTTCTTTGAGCTTGGAAGCGGCGATACGCTTGTCAGCTTCGCCGGACAATACGCCGTGTGTGATGTAGGCGGAGACTTCCTTGGCGCCCGCATTGAGCAGAGCTTCAGCAGCATTTACCAGCGTGCCGCCAGAATCGACGATATCGTCGATGAGAATGCAGGTCTTGCCCGATACGTCGCCGATGATGTTCATCACTTCGGACACGCCAGCGCGGGGACGGCGCTTGTCGACAATGGCGAGGTTGACGCCAATGCGGCTCGCCACATTGCGTGCACGAACCACGCCGCCAACGTCTGGCGACACGATCATGACATTGCTGACGTCGTAGTGATCCTTGATATCGCGCACCATCACCGGAGCTGCGGTGAGGTTGTCGGTTGGGATATCGAAGAAGCCCTGAATCTGCGAGGCATGCAGGTCGAGCGTTAGGACGCGGTTTGCACCAGCCTCGGTGATGAGGTTGGCAACCAGCTTTGCCGAAATCGGCGTGCGTGGTGCTGATTTACGGTCCTGACGGGCGTAGCCGTAATAAGGGATAACGGCGGTGATACGACGGGCTGACGAGCGACGCAGAGCATCGATCACGATCAGCAGTTCCATCAAGTTGTCATTGGTCGGGTAGCTTGTCGACTGTAGGATGAAGACGTCTTCACCGCGCACATTCTCATGCACTTCTACATAGACTTCCTTGTCGGCAAAGCGCTTGACCGTGCAATCGGTCAGCGGCAGCTCAAGGTAGCTCGCCACAGCTTCCGCTAATGGACGATTGGAATTGCCAGTCACCAGTTTCATGAGGTGCGATCCTGTCTCAACCGGCCCCACGGGAGCAGGGGCCAACCAGTTTCGTGGGCAGCTTTAGCGGCAGAACTTCGGACTCACAACTACACTTTTGGCCAGTGTCGTTAAATTATCGCAGAGAGATGCTAATTACGGACATTTGCCGACCGGTCTTGCGCGATTGATGGGTCGCGAGGCGATGGGAGAAATAGCGGTCTGGGTTGTCGTAGGTACAGCCGCCCACTTGCTCGATGGTGGAAACCCTTGCATCCCTTAGTTGTGCCTGCACAAATCCGGGTAGGTCGAAGTGGGCTTTTCCGCCAGTTGGGGTGAAAAACAGGTCGTCGCCAGTGGGATGCAGAGCTAGGAAATCGGTCTGGAATTGGTCGCCAACCTCGTAGTTTTGCGCCCAAATGGTGGGGCCGTATGCCGCAACAATGTGCTCAGGATCCGCACCAAGCTTAACCATAGCAGCGATGGTATTGCCGATAATGCCCTCAACGGCACCGCGCCAACCAGCGTGAGCGGCGCCGATGATGTGCGCTTGGCGGTCGGCGAAAAGGATCGGCGTGCAGTCGGCGGTTTGAATGCCGAGAAGCAATCCGGGGGTGGCGGTGACCATGGCGTCGCCCTCGACCACGCCCGTTAGGGGCGCGGTGATGGTCTCGACATGCGTAGAGTGAGTCTGCTTGAGAACGATCAGCGGAGCACCACCCAATGAAACCGCGATAGCTTGGCGGTTGGCCAGAACACTGGCTTCATTGTCGTCAACGGCGAGGCCGACGTTTAGGCTGTCGTAAGGGGCGGTTGAGACGCCGCCCTTGCGACCGAAAAAGCCGTGACGGAGCCAATCCATGGACGCAAGGGACGGAGAGTGTTCTGCCGACAGGGTCATGCGCCGAAACCTGACGGTTGCAGGCCGGGGCTGTGGGCGCAAAGAACTTTGAACAACTCACCCATTTGATCGGCACCGATGAGGCGCTGCTCGGCGGCGCGAATGTCTTGCGCCAGATTGGGGTTGGCCCCGGCAAGGGCCGTCGCACGGTGGCTAATGCCCATGTCGGTGAGGAAGCCGCCTTGGGTCTGGAGCGGTTGGACCGCGAGGCCAGACTGGCGCGCAACGCTGGCCAGCGCCTCGAAATCGACGTGAGCCGAGAGGTCGACTTCGCCGGGTGCTTCAAGCACGTCGGCATAGGCATGGCGACGTACGCCTTGCAGGGTTTCACCAGTTTGGGTGCGGGCGTAGCCATAATCGATGGCGAGCATAGCGCCGCCCTGACGGCTCACCAGCTGGCTCAAGCGGCTCATGAGTTGCGCGCCACCGAAGCAGAATTCGAGGATTTCATCGATCGCGGCGTCGGCCACGCCGGGCGGCATGGACATGGGCGGAATGGGTGTGGGCGAGAGGCCGAAGACGCGCTTGTCGCCATCAAGCCCGATTTGACGCTCATGCCAGCCGTTTTCTTTGCGGACGAACTGACGGATCGGCAAGGCGTCAAAAAATTCGTTCGCAAGAATGATGATCGGGCCGGAACCGACATTTTCAAAGTTCTCGAGCCATTTGGGATCGTAAGCTTCGAGGCGCGCTTTTTGCTCGGCCACAAGGGCAGGGCTGGTTTCAAAAAGGCGCAGGTCGAGCGCATCTCGGAAACCGGGGGCGCGGCAGGCAACGCGCAAGACGTCGCTCATCAGCGTGCCGCGACCGGGGCCGAGTTCGAGCAGGGTGAACGTCTTGGGCTCGTTCATCTGCTGCCAGAGATTGACCACCCAGAAGCCGATCAACTCGCCGAACATCTGCGAGATTTCCGGCGCGGTGATGAAGTCACCTTTGGCGCCGAATGGGTCATGGTTTTTGTAATAGCCTTTGCTCGGGTGCGTGAGGCAAAGCCCCATGTAAGTCGCGACCGACATGGGACCGGAGGTGCGGATCTGGAATTCGATCTGCTGCTCAAGCGTGGGGGCTTGGTTCACGTTGAACGTCTCGCTTGCACTAGAGAAAGAGGATTATGGGCGGATGGGGTCTTGGCGCCGGGTCAGCGCGTAGACCACCAGAGCGATGCCGCCGAGGAGAATGGGAAGGCTGAGAAGCTGGCCCATGGTGAGCCATTCGCCGTTGAGATAGCCCAATTGCGCATCCGGCAGGCGGATGAATTCGACAAAGGAGCGCGCCAGCGCATAGCCAATGGCGAAAATGCCAGCGACGAGGCCCGGCTTGCGCAGCCCATAAAAGATATGGGTGACGATGCGGATGATGATGAAGAGCAGGAGGCCTTCGAGCAGGGCTTCATAAAGCTGGCTTGGGTGACGGGGCACTTGCATCGGGTCGGTCGGGAAGACCACGCCCCAGGGCAAATTGGTGGGTGCGCCATAAAGCTCGGAATTGATGAAGTTGGAGACGCGGCCAAGGAAAATACCAATGGTGGCCACTGCGCCGAGGAGATCAAGGCTCGACAGCCAATTGCCGCCTTTGGAGCGCGTGAAGAAGATGGCAGCGATCATCAGGCCTGCCATGCCGCCGTGGTAGGACATGCCGCCATCGAGCGTGTTGATCATCTCCAGCGGGTTCTGGCTGTAATATCCCCAGTTGTAGAACAGCACATAACCAACGCGGCCGCCGATAACGATGGACAGCATGGCCCAGAAGGCGAAATCCCAAATGTCTTTGGCTTCAAAGGGGGGATTGCCGCGGTGCCAGAGCCGCGTGTTCTTGAGCAGGGAATAGCCATAGGCCGCGCCTAGGAAAACACCAAAGAGATAGGCCAGTGCATACCAACGGATAGCGATAGGGCCGATAGCAATGGCGATCGGGTCGATATTGGGGAAGGGCACCGATGGTTCTCCGAGGTTCGACCGAAACTTGCCAAGCAATCGTGGCAATAGAGTGCCTGAGGTAGCGCGTCGGTTGGAGCCATTCAATCCCTGTGACGTTGAGCACGTCAAAGGGCTTTGCTTGGGTACTCTGGTTTTTAGGTCCTAGGTGGCTTAAGTAAATGCAAACAATGCCCCAATGGGAACGGACACAGTATGAACCAGAACAACAAGCTATTCGACGGGCTGGGTCGTGTGATGAACGAAGCTGCTGGCGTCGCTGACGGCGTTCGCCGCGAGGTCGAAACCGTGGTGAAGACCCAAGCTCAGCGCATCGTCAATGATATGGACCTGGTGAAGCGCGAAGATTTCGACGCGCTGCGCGAGCTGGTTCAGGTGCAGGGCGAAGAAATTGACGCTCTGCGCAAGGAACTGGCTGAGTTGCGCGGTAAGTCCGCTTAACAATAGCGGATTGATGATCATGCGAAGGCGCTGCGGTAACGTGGCGCCTTTTTTATTGGGAATTGTTCCTGGGCGATGAAAGTGCACCATTATGAAACGGTGTGCACAATTTCTGTTAAACCCTCGTTAATACTTAAAGACCAAGGATCATCCACAAGAGATTGGCGTTCGGCGGTTGGCCCGCGTGCCCTGAATCAAATGCTCAGTGTAGGGTTTGCTTAGGAGGACGATTCGTAAGTCGCGGTTGCGGCGATCAAGTTCCTTCACGCGCATCCAGAACGCGCAGCAAATGCTGCGCCATGACAACGCCCTTTGTGAGGACGGAACTTCATGTCTCTGATTGAATTCGAGCCCGATCGGATGTCCCACCCGGTGGACCTAGTCGAGCACATCGCTTCGATCAACGACTGGACGTTTGAACGTCAGGACGCGGACGAGATTTCTATTTCAGTACGCGGAGGGTGGAGCGACTATCATGTGTCGTTCAACTGGATGCAGGATCTGGAAAGTCTGCACATTGCCTGTGCCTTTGACTTGAAAGTTCCCGAAGCGCGGCGCGCTGAAATCAAACAACTGATCAGCCTCATCAACGAACAACTTTGGATTGGCCACTTCGACGCTTGGCACAAGGAAGGCGTCGTCTTGTTCCGGAATTCGCACCTGCTCACCGGTGGCGCGGATGTGTCGCCCCAGCAGTGTGAAGCGCTGCTTCGTTCGGCCAGCGAATCCTGCGATCTGTATTATCAGGCGTTCCAGTTCGTCGTGTGGGCTGGCAAATCAGCCGCAGACGCTCTGAGCCATGTGATGTTTGAGACGGTAGGCGAAGCCTGATGACGAATTTGCAAAATTTGGGTCCGGTCATGCTGGTTGGTGCCGGCAAGATGGGCTTGGCACTGGCGGAAGGCTGGCTCGGGGCTGGATTTCCGGCGTCGAACCTGGTGTTGGTTGATCCCAACCCCAGCGAGCAAGCGCTGGCTTTGGCGGCGGACAATGGCATTGTCGTCAATAAAGAAGCCTTTGGTCTTCAGCCAAATGTGTTGGTTCTGGCGGTTAAACCGCAAGTGATCGGGCCCGTGATGGACAGCCTCGCGCCCGTGATTGGTTCACATACGCTGGTTCTCTCCATTGCCGCCGGTATTTCGATTGAAAAGCTGTCGGCGGGTTTGGGGACAGACCGTGTGGTGCGCACTATGCCCAATACCCCGGCTCAGTTGGGCAAGGGTGTGACGGGCGCAGTCGCAGGGTCGGGCGCTTCCGTTGAGGATCGCGCTGCGGCTGATGCGCTGTTGGCGGCTGCAGGCATGGTCCTGTGGTTCGACAAGGAAGGCGACCTCGACATCGTTACCGCGGTTTCGGGTTCAGGCCCGGCCTATGTGTTCAATATGGTTGAGGCTATGGCGGCAGCTGGTGTGGCGCAGGGGCTTCCTGAGCACATCGCCATGAAACTGGCGCGCCAGACCGTGATTGGTTCGGCAGCGTTGATGGAGGCCGACCCGGCACCGGCCAGCGTGTTGCGCCAGAACGTGACCTCGCCGAACGGCACCACTTTTGCGGCGCTCAATGTGCTGATGGCCGACGACGGTCTGACGCCGCTGATGGAGCGGGCCGTGGGAGCGGCAAAGCTGCGCAGCGAAGAGCTGGGCCGCGGCTAAGCCCGCAACCAGCGAGAGACAGAGATAAGCGATGGCCTCCAAGCACAGTGCTTGGGGGCCATTTTACTTGAGTTTTGTCGTGAGGCTGAGCTGGTCGAGCTTACGGTGATCTTCGGTGTCGACCATGCCAACGAGAAACTTACGGACGATGTCGGCAGCGTCAGGGGGGAGGGCCGCGATAGAGGATTTAATGCGGCTCGCCTGAGTCGAAGACAGCACTGCGAAAAACTCGCGGCCCTTGTCCGTGGCGTAAAGCAGGCGTTGGCGACGATCCGATTGTCCGGTGCGTTGCTCGATATAACCGTTATCCACCAGTTGTCGCAGCACGCGGGCGAGACTCTGCTTGGTGATTTTCAAGATGTCGAGAAGATCGGCTACCGACATGCCTGGACGTAAATTTACAAAATAAAGCACGCGGTGGTGAGCGCGGCCGAATTCCTGACGCTCCAAGACCGCATCCGCGTCGGCAGTGAAGTCCCTGTAGGCAAAAAAGAAAAGCCCCATGATGTCGAGCGGCAGGTCAGCATGCTCCAGCGTTGCTGAATTTATGTCAGCCTTGTTGACATTGTTTACGTCCGCAGGCATAGTTTCTCCACTGTCGCCTTCCACTTGGTCTTATCCCAAAGGTGTTCGGGTTTGCCAAGGGCATGTCCCTTATGCATGATCGGCGGCAATGGCCACCCAAGAGGATGGCTGCTCATAAATCTGCGGAGTAGGAACTATGGCAGGCGTGCCAATGGACCAGCGCGAAGGCTGGATCTGGTTTGACGGCGAACTCAAGCCTTGGAAGGACGCAAAGATTCACGTGCTGACGCACGGGCTTCATTACGCGAGCTCGGTGTTTGAAGGCGAGCGTTGCTACGGCGGCGAAATCTTCAAGTCTGCAGAGCATACTGAGCGTCTTATCCGTTCGGCAGCAACGCTCGATATGCAGCTGCCATACTCGGCAGAAGAAATTGAAGCAGCTAAGCGCCTCGTTCTTGACAAGAACGGCCTGACCGACGCGTATCTGCGTCCAGTTGTCTGGCGCGGCTCTGAGGAACTTTCGGTTCCAGCGCGCAACAACAAGGTCCACGTCGCAATCGCGGCTTGGGTTTGGCCGAGCTATTTCTCGACCGAAGAAAAGCTCAAGGGCATTCGCCTTGAGTGGTCGAAGTGGCGCCGTCCTGATCCCGCAACCATTCCACACACGGCTAAGGCCGCTGGCCTCTACATGATCTGCACCCTCTCGAAGGATGCGGCCATGGCCAATGGTTATGCTGACGCGCTGATGCTGGACTATCGCGGTTATGTCGCTGAAGCGACCGGCGCGAACGTGTTCTTCATCAAGGGCAAGAACATCGTCACCCCGACACCGGATTGCATTCTGAACGGCATTACACGTCAGACCGTTATCCAGCTCGCCAAGGACGCAGGTTACACTGTCACCGAACGTCATATGCAGCCGGAAGAACTGGCTGAGTTTGACGAGTGCTTCCTCACCGGTACGGCTGCAGAAGTGACCCCGGTTTCGGAAGTTGGCGAATATCGCTTTACCCCGGGCAATGGCTGCCGTGAGCTGATCGAGCTCTACACTGCTGCTAGCCACCCGGCCAAGGCTGCTGCTGCTGAATAAGTAGCGCTGAATGAAATTGAAAACGCCCGCCGCAAGGTGGGCGTTTTTGTTTGGCGGGAAGGGGGCTTTAGCCCTGCCAGCGATCGCGCGCGGTGTCGTCGGTTGATTTGGCGTCGACCCAGCGCAGGCCCGACGCGGTTTCTTCCTGTTTCCAAAAGGGCGCGTCGGTTTTGAGGTAGTCCATCAAAAATTGCGCGCCATCGAAGGCGGCCTGACGGTGGGGCGCGAGCGTCATGACCATCATGATGGTTTCGCCCGGAACCAGGCGTCCGTAGCGATGGATGATGGCCGCGTCGGTGAGGGCGAAGCGAGTGATCGCTGCGTCACGAATGGCGGTAAGTTGGTTGAGGGCCAGTTCCTCGTAGCACTCTAGGATCAGGGCCGAGATCGGGTCTGACGGCAGAGAGCGAACAAGGCCGGTGAAGGTGACGAGTGCGCCCGCCTCAGTGTGTCGGCCAATGAAGGCATTTGCCTCTGCGCCTTGATCGAAGGCTTCGGTGGTGACGCGGATCATGCTTTAGCCGCCTGTCATGGGCGGGAGGATGGCGATTTCTTTGGCATCGCCGATGGGTGTATCCCAAGCCGCTATTTTGGCATCGCGGGCGAGTTTGAAAATTTTGGTATTTTGCATAGCGTGGTCGAGCACTTCGTCATTGGCGCGGAGCCAAGCGATGAGATCGTTGAGTGTCACCACCTCTGCAGGCGGAGACACCTCATCGCTGGCGCGATTGAGGCGCTCGCGCAGCCAAGCAAAGTAGAGAATTTTCATTTTCTGCCGATGCCGGAAAGATGCGGCCAGGAGGCGCGCAGATAATTCCAGCCGGTGAGGAGCGTGATGACGCCTGCGGCCCAGAGGAGAAGGCTGGCGACGATTTCAGCTTGCGGAACGTTTCCTGCGAACAGAACGGCTGCGAGGGCGACGAGCTGTATCGTCGTTTTCCATTTGGCGAGCTGGCTGACGGGCAGGACGACGGCGGTATTGCCCAAGAACTCGCGCAGACCCGGAATGAAGGTTTCGCGGAAAATGATGGCAATGGCCGGGATCATGTCGAGGCCGCTGAGGCTGCCGTCCCATGCCAGAGCTGCAATGAGGATATTGACCAAGAGCTTGTCGGCAATGGGGTCGAGCATGCGGCCAAGGTCGGAATACTGGTTCCACGCGCGGGCCAGATAGCCGTCCAGCCAATCGCTGGCGGCGGCAACGACATAAAGGACAAGGGCCACCCAGCGGAGCGTCGGGTCGCCGCTCATCACCAGCGCAACAATGGGAATGATCGCCAGAATGCGGGCAATGGTGATGATGTTGGGGACGAGGAAGAGCGGGTTCTGTGCCATGGCGCGAGAGAACAGGGTTCGGCGTCGGGGGTCAAGGGGAGAGGTGCGTTTGGGCACTGGGATGTGGGGGAGGTTGGGGCTGTTGCGCCACCCCCACCTAGCCTCCCCCTGGTAGGGGGAGGGATGGGATCGCGTTTTTGGGGTGAGGGGGCCTCTACGAGGCGCTTATGCCACGGCTTGGGAGTTGATGGCGCGGCGCTGGGTGACGGATTCGGCCAGTGCTTCGAGGGTGGTGACGGTGGTTGCCCAATCAATGCAGCCGTCGGTGATCGACTGGCCGTAGACGAGGTCCTGACCTTCAACCAAATCCTGACGGCCAGCGACGAGGTTGGACTCGATCATCACACCGATGATGCGCTTGTCGCCGGAGGCGACCTGCGTGCCGATCTCGCCGAGAACCAGTGGCTGGTTTTCTGGCTTCTTAGAGGAATTGGCGTGGCTCGCGTCGATCATGATCGCCGGGTTGACGCCGTTCTTCTTAGCCAGCTCTGCGGCAGCGTTGACGCTGTCAGCATCGTAATTGGTGGTTTTGCCGCCGCGTAGAATGATGTGGCAGTCTTCGTTGCCAGCAGTTGCTGCGATGGCGGAACGGCCGTCCTTGGTCACGGCCAGGAAATGGTGTGGCTGGGAGGCGGAGAGCACAGCGTCGAGCGCGATCTTGACGTTACCATCGGTGCCGTTCTTGAAGCCGACGGGGCAGGAGAGGCCGGACGACAGTTCGCGGTGGATCTGGCTTTCTGTGGTGCGTGCACCGATTGCAGCCCAGGACACCAGGTCCGCAATGTATTGCGGGGTGGTCATGTCGAGGAATTCGCAAGCGGCGGGCAGGCCGAGGTTGTTTACTTCGAGAAGCAGCGCGCGGGCGGTGTGCAGGCCCTGATTGATGTTGAAGCTACCGTCGAGGTCTGGATCGTTGATCAGACCCTTCCAGCCCACAGTGGTACGCGGCTTTTCGAAATAGACACGCATGATGATTTCGAGACGATCGCCGAGCTTCTCACGCAGAGGAGCGAGCAGCTTTGCGTATTCAATCGCGGCCTTGGGATCATGGATCGAGCAGGGGCCAACAACAACAGCCAAACGGTCGTCTTGACCGGTCAGGATGTTGTGGAAGTCGTGACGGGCCGCGAGAACGGTGCGCGTGGCCGCGTCGGTGCGCGGATGCTGGCGCATAACCTCAATTGGGGTGGTCAGCGGCTGGATATTGGTGATGCGAAGGTCGTCAGTCGATTTAAGCATTTGGCGTCTCTTGATTTTGTATCAAGGCGGCCAAGAAAAAAGCCGCCTCGGGTTCGGGCGGCTGGCTTGCGATTTGCTTACTGATTTTGTCTGATCAGGATGCGCGCGCGATAGCCTCCGCCGGGAGCGGATAGCTAAAGTACCAGTAAAAGGTTGCTGCGTTGATCATGGCACAATTTGTAGATGAGGCGCGGCGGGTTTGTCGAGTCCTAAACGCCGCGCCTGATTACGGCTTTGGTATAAGGCCTAGGCCTGGTTGAAATGGTCGTAAACCAGCTGGGCGATGGCGGCAGAAATCGTTGGAACGGCTTGTAAATCTGCAAGCGATGCGCGGGAAACTGCCTTGGCCGAGCCGAAATGATTGAGCAAGGCACGCTTGCGGGTGGGACCAATTCCGTCGATTTCGTCGAGCGGATTTTTGATCTGATCTTTCTTGCGCTTGGCGCGGTGAGTCCCGATGGCGAAGCGGTGGGCTTCGTCGCGGATACGCTGCACATAGTAGAGGACCGGATCGCGGTGGGGCAGCATGAAAGCCTCGCGACCTTCCATGTGGAATTTTTCGCGCCCGGCGTCGCGGTCTTCGCCCTTGGCGATGCCAATGAAGGTCACTTCCTTGGGCAGGTTGAGCGTAGCGATCACTTCCTTGACGGCGTTCAGCTGGCCTGCACCACCGTCGATGAAGACCACATCGGGCCAATCTGGCATGCCAGTGGCATCGTCTTCAGCGTCTGTTTCACTTTCAACAGCGAGCCGAGAGAAGCGGCGGGTGAGCACTTCGCGCATCATGCCAAAGTCGTCGCCCGGCGCGATGTCGGATTTGATGTTGAAGGTGCGATAGTGCTTTTTGGAAAAGCCGTCTTCACCCGCAACCACCATAGCACCCACCTGATTGGTGCCCGAAATATGGGAATTGTCATAGGTTTCGATGCGGCGAGGCACGCGCTCAAGACCAAAGGCTTCAGCCACGCCTTCGAGCAGGCTGCGGTTTGAGGCACCCTCGGCAAGTTGACGGCTGAGGGCTTCCTTGGCGTTTTGCAGCGCGTGATTGACGAGATCTTTTTTCTCGCCGCGCTGCGGCACTTCGATACGAACCTTGCGGCCCGCACGCGTGGCGAGAGCTTCTTCGAGCAGTTCTGTTTCGGCCAAATTGTGGCTGAGCAGGATCAGTCGCGGCGGCGGGCGGTCCTCGTAGAATTGGATGAGGAAGCTCTCCAACACTTCCTCGTCCGTGAGGGTGATGTCGGCCTTGGGGCGGTAAGGATAATTGCCCCAGTTTTGGAATGCGCGGAAGAAGAACACCTGCACGCAGAACTGGCCACCTTCATGGTGGATGGCAAAGACGTCAGCTTCTTCGACCGATTGCGCCGTCGAGTCGCCCTGCGACTGGATAAGGGCCAAGGCCGATAAGCGGTCGCGGATGACGGCGGCGCGCTCAAAATCGAGGTCTTCGGCGGCTTGCGCCATGTCTTTTTGCAAGTGGTCCTGCACGGCGCGTGACTTGCCGGTGAGAAAAAGGCGCGCGTCCTCAACGAGGCCGGCATAGCCCTCAAGGCTGATTTCACGAGTGCAGGGACCGGCGCAGCGCTTGATTTGGTATTGCAGGCACGGACGTGTGCGCCCGGCGTAAAAACTGTCAGAGCAATTGCGCAGCAAAAAGGCGCGCTGAAGACTGGCTATGGTGCGGTTAACAGCGCTGGCCGAGGCAAATGGGCCAAAGTAGTGCCCCTTCCGGCGTCTGGCCCCGCGGTGTTTGGTGAGCTCGGGCGCTTCGTGATCGGTGGCGATCATGATGTAGGGGAAGCTTTTATCGTCGCGCAGCAGCACGTTGTACCGAGGGCGCAGGCGCTTGACCATATTGGCTTCAAGCAGAAGGGCCTCAGACTCGGTTTCGGTGCGGACGAACTCCATGCTGACGGTCGCGGCGATCATGCGCTGCAGACGAACGGGCAGGGCCTCAGGCCGCGTGTAATTGGTGACGCGCGACTTTAGCGAGCGCGCTTTGCCCACATACATGACGGCGCCTTCGGCATCGAGCATGCGATAGACGCCGGGTGCAGAAGGTAGCGTGCGCACGAAAGCCTTGATGACTTCCGGGCCCGCCTGAGGTGTCTGGTCGGTGCTCATTTGCGTCGCGTGAGCCCACTTTCGGGCAGGTAGCTTAAGTGTTCGCCGCCATCGAGAGCCAGCATTTGACCGGTGTAGGAGCGCATCGAGAGGATCGCGAGCACCCCTTCAGCGATTTCTTGGGGGCCAGCGCTGGTGTGAAGGGGAAGGCGCAAGAGCGATTCTTCAAACTCGGCTTGTGTCTGGCGGGCATTAGGGAGGACGGGGCCGGGGCCGATGGCGTTGACGCGAATGGCGGGAGCCAAGCTTTGCGCCATGGTCTGCGTGGCCGTCCAGAGAACCGCTTTGGAGAGGTAATAGCTGAAATAGCCCGGGGTCGGGTGGAGCACGCGCTCATCAAGAATGTTGATGATATTGCCCGATGTCCCGGCGGGCAGTTGGGCGGCAAAGTCGCGCGAGAGAAAGACGGGCACTTCGGCGTGGATGGCGAAATGCTTGTCCCAAAGCTCTTCAGACACGTCGAAAATACTATCGCGTTCGAAAATCGATGCGTTGTTGATGAGCAAGGTCAGCGGGCCAAAGGGTTCGCCTGCCTTGGCGATCACATGGCTGCGCTGAGCGCGATCGGCGAGATTGGCCTGCAGAACTTCGGCACGACCGCCGGCGGCGACAATCTCCGACTTAACGCGATTGGCTCCCTCCGGATCAGAACGGTAATGCACGATGACGGCATAGCCTGACGCGGCGAGTGTTTTGGCCAGACACGCGCCAATGCGATCATTGGCACCGGTGACCAAGGCGACGGGATTTTGCGAGAGCGAAGCAGCGGGTGTGTTTGACATCAACGGCACAATAGGTCGGATCGGCGATTCAGTTCAACGCATCAGGTGCATAGTGAGAAGGTGTGTCAACGTGTGGCAGTTGGTTTCGTCTGTGGTCTGCGTCACTTGCTTGAGATAATGATGTTTAGCGTTCTGCGGTAGACCGGGGCAGAACGCTTTTTCTTGAGCGTACAGACTATGACCATTTCTGCAGACTTTTCGCGTACCGATCAGATCGGGCGTGGCATCTTCCTGACGATCTTCTGCGTTTTGGTTTTTGGGGTTCAAGACGCGCTCTTCAAGCTGATGGTGCAGGACTATTCGCCCTTCCAAGTGGCTATGATGCGCTATTGGGGCTTTGCCTTATTTGCGCTGTGGCTGGTGTCGCGGCAGGCGCCGCTGCGCAAAGCTTTCCAATCGAAAACGCCGAAATGGCAGATTGCGCGCGGCGTGTTTCTTATCGCCGATATCTGGTGCTTTGCGTTCGGGTTGGTTTCCGTTGGGATTGCCGAAGCGCAGGCGATTGCGTCCATATACCCGCTGCTGGTGACGCTGATTGCGATCCCGGTTTTGGGTGAAAAAGTTGGTCCATTCCGCTTTTTCGCCGTGGGCGCGGGGTTGATTGGGACTTTGATCATTGTGCGTCCGGGCATGGTTCCGGTCGGCACGGGTACGATGTTCCTCTTGGCCAGTGCCGCGCTCTATGCGGTGTATATCGTCATCACCCGCAAGGTGACGCGCGTCGATAGTGCGTCGACCTCTATGCTTTACACAGCGGTGGTTGGCTTGGTGCTATCGAGTGCCGTCGGGGTGTTTTTTTGGCAACCGATGGGATGGTGGCATCTGGCCATTATCGTGACGATCATGGGCACGACGATCGCCGGGCACGGGCTGATGACCTATGCGCTCAAGCTGGCTCCGGCGAGTGTCATTCAGCCGTTCAATTATCTGGCGATCCCGTGGGCGATCTGCATTGGATATTTCGTTTTTGGCGAGCACATTGATCCGTTGACCCTCGTCGGCGCGGCCATAGTTGTGGGGGCCGGACTGGTGGTGATGGCGCGTGAGAGCATGAAGCGGTCTTGACCTTGGGGCTCACGCTCTACATGTGTTCTGAATTAGGAGGGCTAGCCACATGCTGATTTTGATCGAAATCGCCATTGTGCTTTTGGTGGTCGGCGGCGGCTGGACCTATCTCAATCGCAATAAGCGCAATGCCAAGCGTGAGGCGCTGACCTTGCGGCGTGTGGACGCCTATATCGAAACCATTCGTCGTGAGCGGAAAAACGCCGAGCTGGCGGCCATGAGCGACAGTGAGTTGCGGGACCTACTGCACGCCGGGGCAACGAACCTCAAAGTTGCCGAGCAGCGTCGCAATCTGGCTGTGACCGGCATTGGTCTTGTGACCGTGATAATTGCGGCGGCTCTCGGGAGCCAAGAAGGCTGGGTTGCTTTTTTGGCAAGTGGTGCGGTAGGCGCGCTCGTCGGCTATGGCACGAGTGTTTACCTCAGTCGTACGGCCAAGGCGCCGCTCGAAAAGCGCGGGATCGATGTGGATCGATTGCAAGTGATGTAACGAAAACGCCGCCCCTGAGGGCGGCGTTTGTTATTTGAGTTTAGCTTCCGGCGCAGAAGTAACCATTCGGGCCGTTAAAGCAGAAGCTTGCGTTCGGACCACCGGGATTGATCGGGTAGATCGGTTCTGGACGCGGTGGACGTGGGTTCCAATGGGGCGGACGTGGTGGTGGGCCTGGATTCCAGTGTGGCGGGCGCGGTGCCGGGTTCCACTGTGGCGGGCGCGGAGGACGTGGGCGTTCCCATCCGTTATCCCAACCATTGTCCCAGCCTGAGCGGGTGCTCAGATAGCTGGAGGACACCCAGCCTTCGCGGCCACGACGTTCAATGTAGCACCAAGAGCCTCGGCACTGATCGACATTAACGCGTTCGCCCTGGAAGAGGGTCCCGATCACGCCATAGCCAGTACCGGGACCGGTGCGGACGTTGACGTTTGCGGTGGCGACTGCGGAGGCTGCCGACGCAGCTCCGGCAGTGGCGAAGATGGCCAGTGCGGCCATACCGGCTGTGAGCAGTTTCTTTTTGAAGGTCATTTGACACTCCCTGTGTGTTGCGGCGGCTTTGCAGCCTGTGATCACAACAAACACCATTCCGGATGAACCCAAGCTGAATGGTGCGTTTAGGAAGTTTTTCGCGTTCAAAAAGGCCGCTAGAGACGCAGGAGATTGATAAAGCGGGTGAGGGCGTCGCCAAGCCTTTTGCGGTGCTTTGGCTTGAGCTCACCCATGAGCGCTTCTTCCAATTGAGCCCAATTATCCGCGAGACTGTTGCGGAGGCGAAGACCGCGATCCGTGAGCACAATCCCAGGCTCTAAATGGGGCCCGACAGCCTGGCGCGCGATAATATCGCGGTCGACCAGACGCTGCAGGCGGGGCTGGAGCATCTCGGTGGTTATACCAAAATCATTGGCAATACTGATCTCAGTGGAGCCTTTTTTGCCGAGAGCGAACAGAACGGCGTCATCTCCCGCTTCGAGGCCTTTTTCATAGAGGGGGACAACCAGCGCCTTGTGAGCGAGCTGACCGGCCTCGATGAGTTTATACAGCGTTGAACGGGAAGAAGGTTTGGACATGAGGGGGAAAATAATCCGAACTCCTTCTTTGGTCGATGCACCTTGCATTCTATCGTTAATCTACAGACGACCAAGGGGTCTTATTGTTCACTCACAGCGGATGAGCTATGCGTGGGCTTTAACCCGGAAACGGATGGAACGGTTGCTATGACGCAGGATCTTGCCCGCATACGTGCATTCGTCCAAGTGTTCGACGCGGGTGGATTTTCTGCCGCAGCGCGTCAGCACGGGCGGTCCAAAGCGTTGCTATCGAAGTATGTCACCGATCTTGAGGACTACCTCGGGGTTCGTTTGATGAACCGGACGACGCGCAAGTTGAGTCTGACCGAGGCGGGCGAGGCCTATTATCGCGAGGCCTCGAGCCTCTTGCTGCAATTGGACGATCTGGACGCAACGATTGCCGAACAAACAACCGAACCCCGTGGGTTGTTGCGCGTCTCGGCGCCCCGCAATTTCGGGGAGACTACACTCGCGCCCGCGATTTTTGATTTTCTGCTACAACACCCAAAGGTGCAGCTCGATCTGCGCCTTGAGGATCGTTATGTCGATCTTATCGACGAAGGTATCGACGTTGCCCTGCGCATTTCGACTTTGGCCGATAGCTCGCTGATCGCCCGTAAGATTGCCGATATGCATGTGGTGGTGGGCGCTGCTCCCGAGTTTATCGCCGCCCATGGCGTGCCGAAGCATCCGGAAGATTTGCGCCATCTGCCCTGTATTGTGGACGTCAACCTGCAGGGGCAATCGAACTGGCGCTTTACCGAAGACGGTAAAACCATATCAGTGCCGGTTAATGGCCCGGTTCGTGTGAATTCTCCTCTGGCGGCAATGAGCGCTGCCAAGGCCGGTCTCGGTTTTGTCGTATTGCCCTCTTATTTGGCAGAGCCAAGTTGTGCGACTGGCGAGCTGGTGCCGGTGTTGGCTGAGTTTTTGCCCACTGGGCAGACTTTGCAGGCTGTGTATCCGCATCGTCGACACCTTGCTGGCAAGGTCCGCGCCTTGATCGACCATCTGGTGGACTGGTTCGCCGTTCACCCCATCCACTAGGACGAACTATTGAAACATTGGCGTGCCCCGCTGTTTGGTGCAGCACTCGGTTTGTTTGGCCTAACGCATGGGGCACAGGCGCATCCGCATATCTTCATCGATGCCAAAGTCGACATTGGTTTTGATGCGGCTGGGCGCATTGCCACCCTCAAGCATAGCTGGACATTCGACAGCGCATTTTCCGTGTGGATGGTGCAGGGCCTCGACACCGATGGTGATGGGTTGACCACCAGCGCTGAGCTGCAAGAGTTGGCCGACGAGAACATGATCGGTCTCGCTGAGTTCGGTTTTTACACGGTCGCAGGGGAGGGCATGGAGTGGGTTCCGGCGGGGGACCAAGCCATGCGCTATGAGGATAATCGAGTGACGCTCGATTATACGTTGGCCGCCGTTCGCCCGCAGGTGCCGGGCCCCAATTTTGAGCTGGGCGTCTACGATCCTGAGTATTACGTGGCCATCACCACGGCTTCGCTTGCGGACGTCACACTCTCGAATGCGCCAGCGAGTTGCACAGCGCGGGTGGAGCCACCCAAGGCAATGTCGCGCGACATTGAAGAGCGGATTTATGCGCTGGGACCGGAAGTGCTGGAGCTGCCGCCAGACTTGGCTGCAGCGATGCGGGGCACTCAAGGCGTAACCATTGTGTCGTGCAGTGGCGGCGCAATCCCAGTGCCTGAAACGGCGCTGGATGCGACTGAGCAGATGGCCGAGCCGCGCGCGACGGTTCCGTTTGCCGGACCGCCTGCCGAGGTTGGCCTCAATCTGCCGCGCACAGGATTTTTCGGCTGGCTGCAGAACACTCAGCGCGATTTCTATGGCGCGATGACTGCGGCGCTCGACAGCATGCGCACCGATTGGACCGCTTTCTGGGTTCTTGGGGGGCTGAGCTTCCTCTACGGCGTGTTCCACGCTGCGGGGCCAGGGCATGGCAAGGTGGTTATTTCATCGTACATGCTGGCGAACGAACAGCAGCTGCGGCAGGGGATTTTGCTGAGTACGATTTCGGCCCTGATGCAGGCGGTGGTCGCGATCGGCTTTGTTTTGGTGCTGGCAGGGATACTGAATTTCACGAGCACGGCCTTGTCGGATGCGGCGCACTGGGTTGGCGTTGTTTCCTACGGGCTGGTGGCCTTGCTCGGCCTGTGGCTCGTGGCGCGCAAAGTGTTTGGCTGGGGGCATCATCACCATCACCACGGCGCCGCGCATGAGCCGAGGCCGAAAATCCGCTGGGACGACGCTTCAGATGCCCATCACCACGAGCACGCACATGATCACGGTCATGCGCATGACCACGGTCATCATGACCATAGTCATTCACACGATCACCATCATCAGCATGACCACGGTCATTCAGAGCACATGCACCACGCGGTCGGCCCGCAGAAATTGAACGCGTCGTGGACAGAAAAACTCAGTGTGGTTTTGGCTGTCGGACTTCGCCCTTGTTCTGGGGCTTTGGTGGTGATGGTTTTCGCCTTATCGCAGGGCTTGCTGGCGGCCGGTATCTTTTCTGTGCTCTTGATGGCAGCAGGTACGGCAATCACCGTGAGCACGCTGGCTGCTTTGGCCGTGACGGCCAAGAGTTTCGCTGGCAAGATCGGCGGCGCTGACAGTCGGTTGGCTGTGGCGTTGCTGTGGTGGGCTGAACTGTTGGGGGCCGTTTTTGTGCTCGTATTTGGTATATTGTTGTTGGTTGCGAGTATTTGATCGAAGCGCGACCCATCGCCGCCTTGCGAGGTTGAATTAAACCCTTATGTTCCGTCCAAAAGTGGAACCCTTCTAAACTGGCTCTCATGTCCCAAGTTTTGCCCAAAGATCACCCGACCGTTCCCCAGCAGAAGATTGGGGTTCTGTTGCTGAACCTCGGGACGCCCGACGCTACCGATTATTGGAGCGTTCGACGTTATCTGAAGGAATTTTTGTCCGATCCGCGCGTTATCGAAACGCCGAAGTGGAAGTGGTGGCCGATCCTCAACCTGGTCATCCTCAGCTTCCGCCCGCAAAAGGCCGGGCATGCGTATGATATGGTTTGGGACAAGGAGCGCAATGAGAGCCCTCTGCGCGTGATCACGCGTGCTCAGAGCGAAGCGCTGGCCGAGCGTATGGCTGGCGACGGCGTTATGGTTGAATACGCCATGCGCTATGGCAATCCATCGACCAAGTCTGTCCTCGAAAAGATGCAGGCCGCTGGTTGCCAGAAGATCCTTCTGGTGCCGCTCTACCCTCAGTATTCTGCAACGACTACCGCGACCGCAAACGATAAGGCTTTCGACGCGCTCAAGACCATGCGCTGGCAGCCAGCTGTGCGCACCGCTCCGGCGTATTTTGAAGATCCAAAATATATCGAGACCCTTGGTAACTCGATCCGCGATGGCGTCGCCAAGCTCGATTTTGAGCCGGATCTGGTGATCACGTCCTATCACGGCATGCCGGTCGAATATCTCAAGAACGGCGACCCGTACCACTGCCAGTGTCTCAAGACGACGCGTCTGGTCCGCGAATACCTCGGCTGGTCGAAAGAGAAGCTGATGGTGACGTTCCAGAGCCGTTTTGGGCCGACGGAATGGCTGCAGCCTTACACTGACACGACACTTGAAGAGCTGCCCAAGAAGGGCATCAAGAAGGTCGCGATCCTAGCGCCAGCCTTTTCGGCGGACTGTATCGAGACCCTCGAGGAAATCGCTATCGGCGGCAAGGAAACCTTCCTTGAAGCTGGCGGAGAGAACTATGCCTATATCCCATGTCTGAATGCTTCGGATGAAGGCATGGACATGATCGAGGCGATGGTTCGCCGCGAATTGATGGGCTGGCTCTAAGCCTAGCGCCAGAAAAAACAAAACCCTCTCAGCCTAGGCCGGGAGGGTTTTTTGTTGGCTAGACTTGAGGGCGGAATTACCAGCCGGCGCCGTGGAAATCGGGGGGTGTCACGTTGACGAGGCCCTTGCCGACGATCCAGCTGCGGTCGACCCAGCCTAGTTCAGGAATGTGACAATACTGACGCGCAAACTTGCCGCGCAATCGGTGCCCGGCATCGCCAAATGAGCCCCAATAGCTATCGCTATCGTTCTGGGTGCATTCGTCGACCGGGATTTCCTGTCCATCCATCAGGCGCGCAACGATCCGCGCGCCTTCGCGGGGTTGGTCGTAGACTGCGATATTGCCGCCCGAGACGCGGGCGGTGATGGTCAGGGCGAAAGTCGGGGCGATCAAAGTGGCGCTCGCCAATACGGCTGCTGCCACACCAACAATAGTCCGCTTCATCTCTCAAACTCCGTCTGGCGCGCAGGAAACTTGTCTCTGCGCGCAGATTGTGGCGGGGAAAAGATTGGCTTTCCCCTTTGCTGGTCAATCAACGCATCTGAGGTGGCTAGAGTTCAACCTTCTGGTTTTCACCCATGTCTGGCGCTTTGCCGGTGACGGCAGCAGCAGCCATTTTGACCAGCGCGACAGCGGCATTGGGGCTATCCCAGAGTTCCCCATCTTCGGGCGATACGGTGATCAAGCGAATGCTTGGATCATTGGCATCTTCCCACCAAGCCTTATCCCAATCGCTCCACAGATCGGTGATTTTGGCGCGATCATTGCTCACCGAGGCTTTGCCAGACATCACCGCATAGCGATGGCCGCCATTATCGGCCCAAGCCAGAGACACAAACGGGTATTTTTCGATCTGGTGGTTCTTCTCGCCGCTCACATCGACGAGGAAATAAATCGCATCTTCCTCGCGTTTAACGCGAGCAGAGAGCGGGCGCGAGCGCTGGCGTTCCCCGTCCCAAGTGGTGAACATGCAGATGTCGATCTTGCCCGCCAGTTCCCAAATGCGATCAGCGACTTCCTGAGGGGTTTTCTCGTTATCGTGGTGTTCTTTGACCATGTCTGTCTCCTCGTTAGGAGTGTGTAACGGCTCGGCGCTCCTGCGGTTGCACGCCGCTCCCACACGCGGGGAAGGCAGGGCGAACCACGCTGCCTGTCCGGAAAAATCTGTCTTGTCGGATCTTTGCAAACGGCAGAGGGTAGGGGGGTAATGTTGCAGGGGGGCGACATGAGTGATGGGGGCAAGCCTGCACAGGGCGTGAGGCGCTATCAGACAATGGCCGAGCGGCGCTTCTGGGCGCTGCTGTACCCTTGGCGTGTGAGTGGTTGGCACTTTCGCCGACAGGGCACGGTCGGGGCGTTTGTGGCTGACGTGGTGTGTAAGCGGGGCAGGGTGGTGTTCGATATCGTCGGCACCTCCGATGGAGACGCCAATGCCGAGGCCGACGACAGTGCCCGCAACGCCCGGCTCGCCGCGCGCGGCTATCGCGTTGTTCGCTTCAGCGATGATCAGTTGCGCTATCGCCCTGACTGGGTGACCGAACAGCTGAATGCGATTTTTAGCACCACCTGGCCGACGGATATCGCCGCACTGACGCGCCAAATGGCGGAGGTTTTACGGGAGGGGTGACCGACGTAGTCTGACTTACTTTGGGTGCGTGATATGTTCGTATTCTCGGGCAGTGGGGAGGGCGAATTAGCCCCCATGTTATCGTGAGGGGTTGCATCGTCGTTGTCGCGGTCGCCGTTACGAAAGCAGGAGCGCCCTTCCCTCGCTTGCGGGGGAGGTTGGGTGGGGGAGCCCATGCGTGACCAGATCAAGTTTGCACAAAGCCTAAGGCGCAACCAGACCGACGCTGAACGCAAGTTTTGGGCGCTGCTTTATCCATGGCGTGAGCAGGGCATGCACTGGCGGCGGCAGACGCCTATCGGCCCATATGTTGTCGATTTCCGCTGTAAGCGGATGAAACTGGTTGTTGAGATAGACGGCGACAGCCATTCAACCGAGGCGGAAAGAGCTCATGACGTCGCGCGAACGGCCTGCCTCACACATCGAGGGTTCACAGTTCTCCGTTTCACCAATGTTGACGTGTACGAGAGCCCCGAAGGTGTATTCGACGCCTTGTGCAAGGTGCTTGGTACCCCCACCTAACCTCCCCCTGTTAGGGGGAGGGATTGCATCGAATGTGCTCTGCGTTCTCTCCCAAACGCGGGACGAGCCCGGTAATGACGAAGGTGGGTTAGGGCGTCAGCTGATCTCGCCGTCCAGCGTGTCCAGCTCCATCTCTTTGAGCCGTTTGACTTCGTCGCGCAATCTTGCTGCCTTCTCGAATTCGAGATTGGTGGCGGCTTCGCGCATTTCTTTTTCGAGGTCTTTGATGACCGTCGCGAGATTGTCGCCGGTGACGATCTTTTCCTTGCCGTCCTTGGTCTTGCCAATCGAGATCGTGACGTGGTCGCGGTCGGCGACGCTGTCGGTGATGTCGTTGATGCGTGCCTTGACCGATTGCGGCGTGATGCCGTTGGCGAGGTTGTAGGCGACCTGCTTTTCGCGACGGCGATTGGTTTCAGCCAAGGCCCTTTCCATTGAACCGGTCACCTTGTCCGCGTAGAGAACCACGCGGCCATCGACGTTACGCGCGGCGCGGCCGATGGTCTGGATCAGCGAGGTTTCCGAGCGGAGGAAGCCTTCTTTATCGGCGTCGAGAATGGCGACGAGACCGCATTCGGGAATGTCGAGGCCTTCGCGGAGCAGGTTGATGCCAACCAGAACGTCAAAGGCGCCAAGGCGGAGATCGCGAATGATTTCAATACGTTCGATGGTGTCGACGTCCGAGTGCATATAGCGGACGCGAATGCCCTGCTCGTGCATGTACTCGGTGAGGTCTTCCGCCATCTTCTTGGTGAGAACCGTACAGAGCGTGCGGTAGCCGGTTTTGATGGTTTTGCGGATTTCGTCGATGACATCGTCGACCTGATGGGTCGCCGGACGGATTTCCACTGGGGGATCGATGAGGCCCGTCGGGCGTATGACCTGTTCGGCGAAAACGCCACCAGTCTGGTCCATTTCCCATGAGCCGGGCGTGGCCGAAACATAGACCGATTGTGGGCGCATGGCGTTCCACTCCTCGAAGCGGAGCGGGCGATTGTCCATGCAGGAGGGCAGGCGGAAGCCGTATTCGGCAAGGGTCGCCTTGCGGCGCAAGTCGCCACGATACATGGCGCCGAGCTGGCCGATGGTGACGTGGCTTTCGTCGACAAAGACAAGGGAATTATCGGGCAGGTATTCGAAGAGGGTCGGTGGCGGCTCGCCCGGCTTGCGGCCGGAGAAGTAGCGCGAATAGTTTTCAATGCCGGCGCAGGAGCCAGTGGCTTCCATCATTTCGAGATCGAAGAGCGAGCGCTGCTCGAGGCGTTGCGCTTCGAGGAAGCGACCTGCGCCGTTGAGTTCCTGCAGGCGCGCGGCGAGATCGGCTTTGATCTGCTTGATCGCCATGTTCATCGTCGTGCGCGGGGTGACGTGGTGGGAATTGGCGTAGACGCGGATGAAGGTCAGGTCGGCAGATTTTTTGCCTGTTAGCGGATCAAACTCGGTGATCGCCTCGACTTCATTGCCGAAGAGGGAGACGCGCCAGGCGGCAGCTTCATAGTGGGCCGGGAAGATTTCGACCGTATCCCCGCGCACACGAAACGTGCCGCGGACGAAGCCGGTATCGCCGCGCTTATATTGCAGGGCGACGAGCTTGGCTAGCAGCTGGCGCTGGTCGATCTGTTCGCCCTTTTGCACGTCGATGGTCATGGCGGTGTAGTCTTCCACCGAGCCAATGCCGTAGATGCAGGAGACCGAGGCGACGATGATCACGTCATCGCGTTCGAGGATCGCGCGGGTCGCCGAGTGGCGCATGCGGTCGATCTGCTCGTTAATGGTCGACTCTTTTTCGATATAGGTGTCGGTGCGCGGGACGTACGCTTCCGGCTGGTAGTAGTCGTAGTAGGACACGAAATACTCGACGGCGTTGTCCGGGAAGAAGCCTTTGAATTCGGAATAGAGCTGGGCGGCCAAGGTCTTGTTAGGCGCAAGGATCAGCGCGGGGCGCTGAGTGCGGGCGATGACCTGAGCAGCGGTGAAGGTTTTGCCGGAACCGGTAACGCCGAGCAGAACCTGATCGGTTTCGCCGTTCTCAATGCCTTCCACCAGTTCGGCAATCGCCGTGGGCTGGTCGCCGGAGGGCGTATAAGTGGTGTCGAGGCGGAAGGGCAGGGAGGCGCCGCGTTTGGCCGGACGCTCGGGCCGATGCGGCATCCAGGGGGCAGAACCTTCGACCTCCTTACGGCCATGCAGAATGATCTGCTCCAGCGCCTTCACCGTGGCGGTGACACCGACGGTGGTCGCATTGGAGACGTCTTCGTTGTTTTTGGCCTTGTTCTTCTTCACCGAAGCGTTGAGCTGAGCGCGGATATTTTCTTGCGCTTCCTCATTCGCCGGCATGTTGGCCGGCATGTGATTGAAGCCCGCCTGTGCGGCTTCCCCAAGCCCCGAAAAATCGACACGATCAACGGCGTTGATCTTCGTCTTAGACGACTTTTTCGACATGCCGGTAGCGGTGTCGTGGCTGGCCTTGGTGGTGCGGCGCTTTTCGAGGGCAGTGAGCTTTTTGGCGGCGGCTTTTTCGGCCTTTTCGGCTTCCTTGGCAGCGGCCTTAGCTGCAGCGTCCTTTTTGTCGGCCTCAGCCAAAGCCTCACGGTCCATGCGGACCTTGTTCTTCATGCGCTCGGCATAAAGCGGCTTGCTGGCGGCAATGTCTTCGGCCTTTTCGATCTCGGCGAAAAACTCATCGATGGAGAATTCAGCTTTACCGGGGCGAGGAGATTTCGGAGCCATAGGGAACCCTAAACTGAACGTGGCGCAGAGGCGCTGCCGGAGCGGGCGGCGATTCTGAGTTTTTCACCGATGATGCGATGGCACTGATATGGGAGATGTCGTCAGCAACTTCAATATTACTTGTTAGTGTAGCTGCGAACGAACAGAGAGGGAACCGTGCTGCTGACAGGGCGTGTCAGGAAGTGCATGCGGTGTCTTGTCGATGACGTGAGAGGTGGCGAGTGGCCACCCCCAGTCGGTTAGCGCCTTGCGGGTTTTTGGGCGCGGGCAATGTTGGCTATCAGTTCGGTGCGCGTTTGATGGGCGTGGGCTTCCCAAGCGGGCTGGCCGGGGCCGACACGCCAAGACTGGAATAGTGGGCTGTTGTCGACAGCATCAAAACCCAAATCATTATAGAGGCGGGTGACGAGACTAACGGCATCACGGAAGTTACTGGAGACCGCCAAGGCGTGGCGATTGGGTGTGCCTTCGGGGCTGGCGAGATTGAGGAGGCGCGGGGCTTGGACATGCGTGAAAGCGGAGGCGACACGGGAGTGCGGCAACTGTTGTTGGCGCAACTCGTGGATGGTCATAGCGCCGGATGTTACCTGCGGGTAATCGCCATCACGCCAGAGCATGTAATTGTTGGTGTCGAGAACGATTTTACCCGCCAACTCAGCGACTGGTAGCGTGTTGTCCAGCTTGAGCGGCGCGGCGATGATGACAAAATCGCCTGCGGCGGCGGCACCAGGAGCGGTGGACGCGCGGGCGTTGGGGCCAAGCGCCGTGACGAGGCTGCGCAGGGTTTCAGGGCCCCGCGAATTGGCGATGACGATGGAATAGCCGGCTTGAAGGGCGGCACGTGCAATCTGAGTGCCGACTTCGCCTGCGCCGATGATGCCAATAGTTTCTTTGGTCACGATAGAGTTCCGATGAAAGGGGACGGAGGGCTCGAAAACCCTCCGTTGAGATTTAAGCGGCGAAACCGCCGTCAATTGTGTGCATCGCGCCGGTGATGAATCCGGTTTCTGGCCCGGCCAGCCAAGCGACCATGTGTGCGACTTCATCGGGGTGGGCGTGGCGCTTGATCGCCATGAAGCTGTGTAGGGTCTCGGCCATCGGGCCGTCGTGCGGATTGGCATCGGTATCGATGGGGCCCGGCTGGACGACGTTAATGGTGATACCGCGCGGGCCGAAGTCGCGGGCAAGACCACGTGCCATGCCCTGCATTGCCGATTTGCTCAGCGCATAGGCGGCCATGCCCGGCACTGGGATGCGATCGCCATTCACCGATCCGAGGATGATAATGCGCCCGCCGGCTGGCATGCGGCGCGCGGCTTCGACCGAGGCGTGGTAAGGTGTGTTGACGTTGATCTGGAGCATCTTGTCGATATCGTCGGCAGCGAGCTCGAAGACATCTCCGAAAACGCCGATTGCGGAATTGACGACAAGAACGTCGATTGCACCCATTTTGGCTGTGGTTTCGATGACCGCTTGGCGGTGAGCGCTGTCTGCGTGGATCGCCTTAGCGCCCGTTTCTGCGGCCAAAGCTAGGGCGGCATCGGGGACTTAGCGTAGGTGAATGTAACGTCGGCGCCTTCTTTGGCGAAGCGGCGAACAATGGCGGCACCAATGCCGCGGCTGCCCCCGAGGACGAGAACTTTTTTGGACCCTGAAATGCTCATATTCAATACCTTGCTGGTTTGTGTAATGAGCGTTACATAATAGATCAAACGGCATTGTCAAAGGCATTTTGTAATGATCACTACACAAAAAGAGCGAGGCCGAGGGCGGCCGCGCGAATTCGATCGGGACGAGGCTGTGGCAAAGGCGCAGGCTGTGTTTCATCAGCGCGGCTATGACGCCGTGAACGTGGCGGAACTCGGGAAAGTTTTGGAGATCAATCCGCCGAGCCTCTACGCGGCTTTTGGGAGCAAGCTGGGTCTATATACGGACGCCTTGCACCGGTATTCCCAAACGCAAGGCGTGCCATTCACTGAGTTGCTGGGGAAGGCGGAGACGGTTGAGGACGGATTGGGCGCAATCCTGAAAAGTGCTGCACAACACTATGCCGACACGCATGGTGTGGCGGGCTGTATGGTGCTCGAAGGCATGCATTGCAGCGATGTTTCTGCCCGAGACGCGGCCCAGAAAATGCAAGCTGCTGCGCGCCAGTCAATTGCCGACCACCTGCAGCAAGCAGTCCCTGATAAAGCCGAGCAACTAACCGACTTCATGACCACAACGCTGGCGGGTCTATCGGCCAGTGCCCGCAACGGGCATGGGTTGGAGCGGCTGATGGCGACGGCTGATATGGCTTCGCAGGCCGTGCGAAGCCTTCTGGGGGAGCCGGTGCCGAACGGCCAATAGGTCTCAAAACTATGACAATGCGCGAGTATGAGCTGGACGTCCGCAAAAACCCTTGGCGGCTTTGATGCAGTCATGATTCATTGATGTCGCCCGATCATGGAGCGTCATCATGGACCCGCATTCGCTTTTCAGCCTGAACGATCACCTCGAAGCCTTG